>CAITHY010000076.1 GCA_903892315.1 uncultured beta proteobacterium
GCTTGTAATTGGGTGGCCCCGATTGCCCAAGCCAATCATTGCTGGAATCGGGTGACCCTTCATCACCTTACCTATCATGGGCTGCGCGAGGCATTTCCTGATCTGGGTTCTCAGATGGCATGTAATGCAATCTATTCTGTGTGCCGTAGCTATCGACTTTTAATGAATCACCCACACAGTCCTTTGCAGGGTCAGAAAATTAAGGAAGGGCAGTTGCCCCACATGGTTTTTTTAGAGCATTCTCCAGTCTTTTTTGATCGTCATACCCTAAGCCTGCAAAAAAATGTACTGTCTTTATTTACCTTAGAGGGGCGCTTGCGTTTTGGAATTGCTCTGAATGAGGAAGATGAAAAGCGTTTTCGTACTGAAAAACTGCGCGAAATTCAATTGCTCTCAGAAGGATCAAAATACGCCATGACTTTGCTCTTTGGCAACGCAATTGAAAAAGGGGTTGAGCTTGAGGAGCAAGCGCCTTGGCCCAGTTATGTTGTTCTTAAAGATGAGCCGCTTAAAAATGGCATAGCGCAATTAGAGGCAGCCAATGTCAATACCCTTTTGAAAGAGGTGGGCTAAATGGCGCAACCCAAAAATATTGAGCTGCGTATGCTGCTTAAGCAGATGTCGCCATCGGTAAAACATTCGTTTTACATTACCTTTGCCATCACCATCATCTCCTTGGGTTCTGTTGTTTACATGATGCAAGTTTATGACCGGGTAGTGAGTACTCGCAGCATGGGAACCTTACTCTCGCTCACGATTGCTGTGCTTTTTGCTTATGCGGTCGCTGAGTT
Organism: uncultured beta proteobacterium; assembly: GCA_903892315.1. The sequence goes on from CAITHY010000076.1 coordinate 792, forward strand.
ACTAGAGATGGTGCGCAAGAAACTGTTGCAGCGCTCGACCATGCTACTTGAAACGGATTTATCTGAGCGCGTGTTCCGTGCGATTCATCGTGGTTCGCTAATGAATATGCAAGGTGTGCACGTGCAGCAGATGAAAGATTTGGGTATGCTGCGCGACTACCTTCACTCGCAAGGGTTTATGGGTCTCTTAGAGTTGCCTACAGCCCTTTTCTTTTTGCTCATCATGTTCATCATTAATCCGCAGATGGGTTACTTTTCTTGTTTGGGCTTATTAATTCAAGGTGGCGTGACCTTCATTAATGCAACCAAGGTGGATCCAGCCCTGCGTAAGGCGCAAAACTCTGCACTTGAGGCTATGTACTATTGCTTTGAAATCATGCGTAATAGCCAAGTGATGCATGCGCTTGGTATGTCACGCAATATGGAAAATCTTTGGTTAGCGCGCCAAAAAAAGATGATGGCTGAGCAAGCAAAGGCCTCTGATACGGCTGGTTTTGTGATGAGCGCCTCCAAATTTATTGGCATGACCCAGGGCTCCTTGATGCTGGGCCTAGGTTGTCTTTTGACAATTTATGGCTTGATGAGTGGTGGTGGCGCCATGCTCATTGTGGCTTCGATCATTGGCGGTAAAGCGCTCTCCCCAATCATGCAATTGCTCAGTTCTTGGAAGCCTATGACTGAGGCGAAAATGGCTTTTGATCGGATTGAGCGATTACTCAATAGCCTACCCCCAGAGCACATTGGCGTTCCTTTGCCTCCACCTCAAGGTAATTTATCTGTAGAGCATTTAGTCGTCGCCGCTCCTGGTCAACCCTTTAATATTTTGCGCGGCATGACTTTTTCTTTAGCCAAAGGCAACATCTTGGTGGTGATGGGTGCGAACGCTGCAGGTAAATCAACTTTAACCCGTGCACTACTTGGAATCTGGCCTTCGTCAGGTGGCAAGGTGCGTCTTGATGGCGCTGATATTTTTCAGTGGCACAAAGACCATTTGGGTCAATACATTGGTTACCTGCCGCAAGAAGTTGATTTGTTTGATGGA
>CAITHY010000077.1 GCA_903892315.1 uncultured beta proteobacterium
CACAACGCCTTTTGCAAGAGGAATGATTTCTACTGGTAATGCAAAGTTGCCTAGCACCGGTACTTGTTTTGATGAATCGCAAATGCAAATGAATTGCTTTGCCATGGAGGCAATAATTTTTTCTCTGGTGAGCGCTCCGCCGCCGCCCTTAATCATATGACCCAAAGGATCAATTTCATCCGCACCATCGACATAAGCAGGCAGCCCCTGCACATCATTTGGGTCCAGCACTTTAAAACCATGCTTAAGTAAGCGCTCAGTAGTTGCATTGGAGCTCGATACCGTGCCTGCGAAATGATCCTTATGCGGGGCTAGCGCATCAATAAAGCTGTTTGCAGTCGAGCCTGTTCCCACGCCCAGGATCTGTCCAGCAGGCAGCTTAAGAACTTCATCTCTGGCCGCCTCACCCACCATTTGCTTTAGTTGATCTTGATTCATATGCCTGCCAAATGCCTTTACTGGAACAGAGTAATTAATCCATCTATCATATGATATCTATCAGAAAACAACCTTAGAGCAGCGAGCAAGCCCATGAATAGCACCCCTTCATCACTTAGCCAACTAGAGCAACTCAAGAAACTCACCACGGTTGTGGCTGATACAGGCGATTTTGAGCGCATGCAGGCTTTTCAGCCACAAGACGCGACTACCAACCCCTCTCTCATTCTGAAGGCTGCTCAGCAAAGCAATTATCAAGATCTGGTGCGCTCTGTAAAGGATGCCCATCCCGGTATGAGCCCGACTGATTTAGTGGATTACATCTTGGTTGCTTTTGGCTTGGAGATTCTGAAGATTGTTCCGGGACGCGTTTCTACTGAAGTCGATGCCAGACTTTCATTTGATACAAAGGCAACCGTAACCAAAGCAAAGCACTTAATTGCTTTGTACGAATCCCATGGAATCGATCGCAAACGCATTCTGATTAAGTTAGCTAGTACGTGGGAAGGCATTGCCGCTGCCAAAGAATTAGAGGCGCAAGGTATTCATTGCAATATGACCCTGATCTTCTCTTTAACTCAAGCGGCAGCATGCGGAGCAGCTAACGCAAAACTGATTTCCCCATTTGTGGGTCGTATCACCGATTGGAATAAAGCTAAGTTAGGTAGCAACTGGAGTGATGGCGCCAATGGTGGAGCAAACGATCCTGGTGTCACTTCAGTGAAAAGAATATTTCACTATTACAAACACTTTGGCATTCCTACTGAAATCATGGGGGCTAGCTTCAGAAATACCAGTCAAATCCTAGAGCTGGCTGGTTGCGATCTTTTGACCATTAGCCCAGAGCTATTGGCTGAGCTTCAAAGTAGTAATGCGCCTGTTGAGAAAAAACTTCATTCTGCCAATGCCAAAGCTGCATTAGAGGCGGAAGGCATTGCACCACTAAAACTAGATGAATCGAATTTCCGCTTACAGCTAAACAACGATGCAATGGCAACTGAGAAATTAGCTGAAGGGATTCGGAACTTCTGCACAGATACTGAGAAGCTAGAAGCTTTACTAACTAAGTAATTGAGGATGGGGCTGCGACTTTTTGGGTGACTCGTCCCCTTAATGCAGAAGCATTTTTTGGTAACCTTGACCAATATCTTAAAACCCTACTCAATAAGGTGCGCTTTATTTTCATTACCTTGAATGTACTGACTCCATGGTTTAGCCGGAATAGCTGTAGGTGTTTTGTAAAGCACATTGAACTGGCCGTCTGCTTTAATCTCACCAATCATGACCGGTTTAGATAAATGATGGTTGGCACCCATCACTTCAAGATAGCCACTTGGAGTATTGAGGCTTTGACCAATCATTGCTTTACGAACGGCATCAACATCTGTTGTGCCGGCCTTTTCAACGGCCGCCTTCCACATTAGGATGCCAGTACGGCTAGCCTCCATTGGATCATCCGTCAAGGGCTTGCCAGCACCAGGCAACTTATTCTCTATAGAGTAGGTAGCCCATTGTTTTTTCCACTCATCATTGACTGGGTTCTTAATCGACATAAAGTAGTTCCATGCGGCCAATTGACCAACCAATGGCTTCGTATCGATATTTCGCAACATCTCTTCGCCAATTGAAAAAGCAACAACCGGAACGTCTTTCGACTTTAAGCCAGCTTTACCAAGCTCTCTATAAAAGTAAACGTTCGAGTCACCGTTAATTGTTGAGATAACCGCAGTCTTACCGCCCTCAGAAAATTTCTTAATCTTGGATACGATTGTTCGATAGTCGGCATGGCCGAATGGAACGAAGCTTTCATGAATCTCCCTATCTTTCACGCCTTTGGACTTCAAGAATGCACGTAAGATCTTATTGGTTGTACGTGGATAGACATAGTCAGTACCCAAAAGAACCCAACGTGTTGCACTGCCACCCTCTTTACTCATCAAATACTCAACTGCAGGAATCGCCTGTTGATTTGGGGCGGCGCCGGTGTAGAACACATTGCGCGACATCTCCTCCCCCTCATATTGAACTGGGTAAAAGAGTAAGCCGTTAAACTCCTCGAATACCGGCAATACGGATTTTCGAGAAACTGAAGTCCAGCAGCCAAAAACTACCGAAACCTTATCTTTTAGAAGTAACTGTCGCGCTTTTTCTGCAAATAATGGCCAATTAGAAGCTGGATCAACAACTACTGGCTCTAATTTACGACCCAATACGCCACCGCTTTTATTGATCTGATCAATCATCATCAAATCCATATCTTTAAGCGATGACTCAGAGGTGGCCATAGTGCCCGATAGGGAATGCAAAATACCTACCTTGATAGGATCTTTACTTTGATCAACAGCAG
>CAITHY010000078.1 GCA_903892315.1 uncultured beta proteobacterium
ATGGGAAGCCCTCAAAAGCTTCCCATTTTTGATTCAAGAGTATGGCGCGTTGGCCGAGTGGTTAGGCAGGAGCCTGCAAAGCTTCGTACGGGGGTTCGATTCCCTCACGCGCCTCCAGTAATTTCGCTTGACGAAATAGGTTGGGCACCTAAAATACTTTCAGTATGTACAAGAAAGTCTCATTAATTCTGTAAAGCGAAAAATGGTCAAACTTCACACCCTTAAACTCAGCGCTCTTGCATTGTTTCTATCGGTATTGTTAGGCGCATGCGCTAGTTCTGGCGATTCGCCAACAGGCACCCCTCAGGAGGTTCAAGAAGTTCAGGCTCAGCTATTGGGTGATATGCCTTTGCCCGCAGCCTCAAAAATTATTGGTACGGATTCATTAATTATTGGTCGTGGTGACAACTGGGTCGGTCGTGTAGTTTTATCTGGTGTGCAAACGCCTACTGATATTTATGCATTTTTCCAATCTGAATATCCACGTGCTGGCTGGACAACTGTGAGTGCAGTGAAATCAAAAACGAGCATCTTGGTATTTACCAAGGGGGATCGTACCGCTACGGTAGAGCTCAATGAAGGCTCATTAGCTGGACCAAAAACATGGATCACGATTACTTCTTCGCCAAAGAACGCTAACGTAGTGGCGCCTAGTAAGAAGTAAATCAAAAAATACCACTTCATGGCAGTAAATAAAAAGGCCTCTACTGGAGGCCTTTTCTTATGGGTAACAGCACTTACAGGCCTTCGGCCCTGATTAAACCAACCGCTTGGCCTTCAATGGCAAAGTTGGGTTGACGATCATCTACCAAAATATTTTTGAAGTCTGGGTTCTCTGCTTGCAGTTCGATGACTATGCCATTAGCAGTTTTCTTTTGCTGCCAACGCTTCACAGTCACTTCATCATCAAGACGAGCTACAACGATGTCGCCATTGCGAACTTCAGTTGTTTTTCTGACAGCTAAATAATCGCCATCCAAGATGCCAGCATCGCGCATGCTCATACCTTTTACTTTTAACAAGTAATCGGCGCCTTTGCTAAATAAATTAGGGTCAACGGGAACATGCTTCTCAATGTGTTCTACAGCCATGATCGGCGAGCCAGCAGCAACTCGTCCAATCAATGGCAATGTGAGTTGCTGTAATGCACCCGATGGCAAAGACAACTGACGATATTGATTGCTGTTGTGCGATTGATTAAATCGTTGTGGGATGCGAATGCCGCGTGAAGTGCCAGGCGTTAATTCGATATAACCTTTTTTAGCAAGTGCGCGCAAATGTTCTTCGGCGGCATTGGCGGAAGCAAATCCCAATTGGGTAGCTATCTCAGCGCGAGTTGGCGGGAGACCACTTTCATCGATGGCTTTAGTAATCAACTCCAAAATCTCATTCTGACGTGGAGTGAGCTTGGGGAGGGCAGTCAGCTCCTCCGGAAAATCGACTGTGTTTATGTCCATACTGGGATTGTATACAGCACTATTTGATAGATCAAGCTATTTAAGGGGGATAATGAGGTATGAGCTCACAACAAGACACTCTCGAAAACTCACCCTACATCTTAGTTTTGGGTATGGGTGGCACAATTGCTGGTTTAGCGTCGAGTCCGGCTGATAAACCTATGCAATATAAGGCTGGCCAGCTTGAAATCGCCTCTTTGCTTACCCATATTCAATCTGCTATTCCCGAAGGCATTAGCTTGGTTTCAAGGCAGGTTGCCAACATTAATAGTCGTAATCTGACAGAGTCCTTGTTAACAACATTGGGTGAGGCTGTCAGGGAGGCCCTTGCTAATACCTTGGTTAAAGGCGTAGTAGTCACTCACGGAACTGATACGATTGAAGAAACGGGCGTCTTTTTGCAGTTGACTTGCGGAAAAAATGCTCAAAATTTAGGCAAAAGAGTCATCTTGACAGGGGCTATGTTGCCAGCAAATGCCCCTCAGGCGGATGGCCCATCCAATTTACTGGATGCTATTCGTTGGGCGTCCACCCCGATAGAGAACTGCCCGGGCGGTGTCTATGCAGTGATGGATGGCAGGGGTTGTTTGGCTATGGATCTGGCAAAACGCCATAGTAGTGCCCTCAATGCACCCATCCAAGCCTCCCCCAGTAGCTCGGTTGGGTTGATTAACCCATCGTGGCTGTCAGGCGTGAAGGCGGTTCAGGCCCTTTGGAATGAAGATTTGCCAATTCCTAAAGACGGTGAGTGGCCTTGGGTAGAGATATTGACTAGCCATGCAGGTGCTCGTTCAGAAACGATTACCCATTGGCTGAATTCAAAAGTAAAAGGCTTGGTCCTTGCCGGTTCTGGCATGGGAGGCTTTCATGATGCTTGGAGAGATTCCCTTGGCGCAGCGGTAAAGCATGGAATTGCCTTGGTGAGAACTACCAGAACCGGCGCAGGTGAAACCCTAGCCGATTTGCCTGAAAAGGATATTGGCGGCTGTTTAGCTTCGGGCAGTCTTACTGCTCCCAGGGCCAGAATTGCACTACAGCTAGCGCTGAATGCCGAAAAACAGGCCCAAATAGCTGGTAAATCCCTGACTTGGCAGGATTTTTTTGCTAGAATAGCGGTCTTGCCTGTAATACGGTAAGTGCTGAAAGGCAGTTGTAAAAGTGTTGTAAGCGGTACCTACAATTTGTTACTACCTTGTCACACTGGCGCTGAGTTCACAACCATCAGAACTCAGCAAGACGCCCAGGTGACTTTATCCTTAAGGAGTGTTAGATGCGTCATTATGAAATCGTCTTTATCGTCCATCCGGACCAAAGCGAGCAAGTGCCAGCGATGATCGATCGTTACAAAGCTACATTAGCAGCTGCGGGCG
>CAITHY010000079.1 GCA_903892315.1 uncultured beta proteobacterium
AGTGGGTTTTCCTTATCGCCTGCAATAACAGTTCTGTCTCCATACTTTTTAGGCTTGAGCTTCATAGCCGTCCATTTACGGGCATCTATGCGGTTTCTTTGCCATTGAATATAGGAATTGCTCAATTCCATCCTGATTAGCTCCCCAGTCCTACGGTCAATCACTGGCTCTGTATCTGGGGTTTCGTCAGCTATTTGGAGTATCTCATCAGCCAAAGTATCAGCCTGATCCTCACGAGCACGTGCGTATTGCTCTGCAAACTCTGGATGTACAATCAACCACTCATAAATCGTAGCTTGACTTGGTAGCCTTCCAACCTTTTCATCTGCCTTTAGCATTTGTCTAACACTCATACCATTGCTTATGAGCGTACATATCTCTGCCGCTATCTGGGGAGTGTATTTTGTTGGGCGTCCACCCTTGTTCTTGGGCTTGTCGGTTACGTTATCCATATTATTCCAATGTCGAACCTAAGTTAACGCTTATTGTATCTCAAGCGTTCTGGATTCGTCTATCCATGCGCCTTATCGTGGCTTTGTGCTGATCATTCTCAAGTTTCAGGGATTTTATTTGGTTGTTCAAATACTTCATCCTAGCGCTTACATAATCTAAGTAATCATTCATTTGGGTGAAGTCAGACTCGGTCTTTTGTGGCTCATCCATTAACTTCTTTGGCGCTGTTGGTTTCTTTGTTGCCATCATTAACTCCTAGTTATTGTTTTTTACTGTAAATCTCTCTGTAAGAAATAATAGCTACATTCCAAAGGGTTATTCCGACCAACATCCCAAACACAAATACCCAGACTTCAATCATAGTCGTACCCCGTTACCATACAAAGTATAAAGTCAACAATCAAGAGTATTGCCATGATGGGAGCAATCGCCATTGCAAGATTGAATAAAAAGTCACGCATCAAGTGTCTCCTTGAGGTCATCTACTGACCGCTGATTTGCTACCCAATACAAGATAGGTTGCACTGCATTTGGCATATAGAATTTTACCACAACTGAGTCACCAATGAGTAAGTTTTGAAAGCCTTTTGCGCCTTCCTCAGTCTCAAATATTCCCCCGATCATTGCTATTTCTTTAATTATTTCTTCCTCCTTGTTTTCCAAAGTTTTGGGTACATAGTGTGGGTATGGATCATTCACCAATTCCACTCCTTGTCCTGTTTCGTAAGCTTTAACTGCCTCAATATTCCATTGTGTTTTAGTCATGAGTTCTTCTCGTCAGTAGGGCCGTTAAACATTGCCATGCCAAGTTGACCAAGCATGACCGACTTGAGTTCTTCACGCTCTTCTTCTGGGTATTCGTTAGCCACATCTTCAATAATTTTCAAAATGCTAGTGGCTACATCTTTTGCTGGGATTATCGTAGCCATTATTTCTCTTGCTCCTTTACAAATTCATCTGTTCTTTTTGCGTATTCAAGTGCAAAAGATAAATCAAGAATCTTTCTGTTTTGTCCTTCAATGTAATGCTTTAACTCCTCTATTTCAGATTGTTGCTGGCGTAGCATGGATACTATCTCAGGCAAATATTCAAACACTATGTAATCTCTCATAGTCTTATCTGATAATTTATCAGC
>CAITHY010000080.1 GCA_903892315.1 uncultured beta proteobacterium
ATGAGAGCAGACATCCAAAGAAAACCATTAGGATTTCAAGAGCTTACGTCTCCTAAATATCGGTGTGTAGCGTTTTGTGTAGTAGATTTAATGTAATCAGAAGAACTGCTGACTCACTCTTTGGTTTTGAAAACCACAGGAGTTTTGGAACAACCTTTTAACACTTGGTTGCTACAAAGCGCTTTTAAGTGAATAAGCGTTGCTTTAAGTAACGCTTACTACAATGAAGACATATGCGGACTTTTAATCCGTTGGTCGCGAAATCGAATCTCGCCCGACCCACCAGTAATACAAAATCTCTCAGAGAAATCTAGGGGCTTTTCATTACAGAAACTGAAAAATTTAGAGCAACGGTCTACATGTCCGTTGGTCATTTGTTTATCGAGCTTTAAATTAAGCGGCTTTTTATGGATTTAAATATTTCCCCGCTCTTGTCAGTGAGCTCATCCATTATTGTGTAGTGATTTTTTTCAGAGATGTTTTTAAAAACACCTTCTGCATTAGTAGATTTTCTATAAGTCGCAAAATCAATTGACTGTTTTTGCATCTGCGGTAACTCAGCACCACCCACATAAATATCCAATGGCTTCGTGGGATTTTGTTTAAGCAGAATTGGAGAATTCTTCAATGAAGTACTTTCATCCAGCTGAAGTTTTTCATTGATATAGCAGTTCCTCATCGGCTCTAAATCGTAAATTCCACTAATAGCAGTTCCACCAACGACACAGTCTTCATCCTGAACCATGGATATGAGGTGGGCGCCCGCAGACCAACCTAAAAGCCACATCTTTTGAGAGACAATATTTTTCTCTTTCATATGAGTCCTGATTGCTTGTATGCCGTTTCTTACATCCTGAATAATTTCATTCATGTTGGCATGAGGCGCCAATCGATATCCAAGCATCGAAATGCTAAAGCCTGCTTCAACTAATGGCGGGACAATAAAAGTAAAGTCATCCTTAGAGCGCATTTGCCAAAACCCGCCATGCAGAAAGACGATCACGGGCGCGTTATCTCCTGCGGAAAAAAAATCAAATGATTGAGATTTAGAATCCCCGTAAGAAATATCGCGATCACCATGGAGTCTTTCCTTGACTGAGATACTAGACTGAACCCATGACTGAACAATCTCCGAACTATTAGCAACGGCTAAAGAATTGTTATAAGCCTTATCTAAGTCTTCTTTGGATAAATTTTTCCACATGCCCTAAACTCCTTATGTAGCTTCTAGATTCTAAATACTCTTTCAAATATTTATTATGCCCACAATCTTCGAACGCGATATCGTCAATGCCTTCTGTAAAGAAGCGCCGATAGAGATTCTTTCTGGTGCCTCCGGTCCATTGAGCGGGTTTACCTTTGGCGTGAAAGATGTATTTGATGTTGCGAATGTTCCCACCGGATTTGGAAGCCCAGCTTGGCTTAATACACACCCCATTCCGAGCAGGACCGCCCCTTTTATTTCAAGCCTTGTTGATGCTGGTGCATCACTAGTTGGTAAAACACATACTGATGAGCTGACCTATAGCATTTTGGGCATAAACGCACACTACGGCACGCCTATAAATACTGCTGCTCCTGACAGAGTTCCAGGTGGATCATCTAGTGGATCAGCCGCAGCAGTGGCTGCCAAATTAGTTGACTTTGCTATTGGCTCAGATACTGGTGGCTCCGTTAGGACTCCAGCAAGTTTTTGCGGTATTTATGGCTTCCGCCCCACCCATGGCCGTATTAGCCTTGAGAATGCTCGTCCACTCGCAAAAAGCTTTGATACCTTGGGATGGTTTGCGCGAGATCCAGAAATTCTCCTGAAGGTTGGCGAAACCCTTCTGAATGAAGCACGCTCCACTCTCTCCAACGCGTCCTACTTTTTCCTGAAAGAGGCATTTGATTTATTGCCTGCTAATGTTGCCGAGCAGGCAAAAGAAGCTATTGCACTTCGACTAGGAAATCCTCAAATTTCTACTGTGAGTATCGGCAATAACGACCTTCAGGATTGGGCGGAAACTTTTCGCATTCTTCAAGGAGCTGAAATCTGGAAAGAGTATGGTGGCTGGGGTAAGGAGCATTTCAATGAAATGGGGCCGGGAATAAAGGAGCGCTTTGAAGCAGCTAGCATCATCACAGAAGAGCAACGTAAAGCTGCTCTGCTCAAACAAATTAAAGCGATATCAACCCTTGATCAATTACTCGCTGAGAATACCTATCTCATACTGCCGACGGTAATCGATATTGCTCCTCGTCTAAATTCCACAGCTAACGAATTAGATTCATTCCGGAAAAATAGCTTTAAGCTGCTATGTATTGCTGGCCTTTGCGGACTCCCACAAGTCAGCTTACCCTTGCTTACTATTCAAGATGCACCATTTGGGGTATCCATTCTAGCCAAGCAAAATATGGATATGCCCCTTTTGAGTGAAATCAATGCACCAAAGTGAAGAATAGTAATCGTTAACACCTACAAGATAGCCTTAGGATGCATCCATTACTTAAAGGAATGGATGCATGAACACAAAACAATACTCAAGACGTAATGCTTTAGTACTCGGACTCAAATCTAGTCTTGCTTTGGCCATGGGATCTATGGGCCTTAGCGCAAAAGCACAAGAAAAGAAGTTACTAATTGGTTATTGGCCAATTGCAGCTGGTCTACCTTTTTATGCTGCTGTAGAACGCGGCCTCTTTAAGCAAGCCGGAGTAAATGTCGAGGCTGTGAAGTTTGCAAGCCCAAACCAGGTAGTTGAAGCCATGATCGCTGGCAGGATTGATGGTTGCGCAAACGGGGTAGCAATTACAGCGCTTGCCTTAGCGGATGCCCAGTCACCTGGCTCAATCAAATTCACCTGCATGAATTATGCAAATGAAAAATATATCTTGGACCAAGTTATTGTTCCAATCAATTCCAGCATTAAGGGAATTTCTGAGCTTGCCGGTAAAAAAGTGGCTTGTGGCCCTGGAATCAATAATGTTACTCTCGCTAAAGCTGTACTAGCAGGCGCAGGTGCAACCAATGCTCAAGTCATTGAATTACCGATTGCTCAAATTCTTCCAGCTTTAGTAGCCGGTCAAATTGATGGCGCTTATGTACTAGAGCCAACTGCCGTTATTGGAAAACAACAAAAAATTTCTCGCTCGATTGGCGCAGGAGTTGTATCGAAATATGTTTTAGGTGACAACCTTCCATGGATTGGTGGTGCCGCTGCCCTAAACACAAAGACACTCAAAGAAAAAGCTGACTTAGTTAATGGATTTCTTAAGGGTTATGCGGGAGGTGTTGATTATGTCCGTAAAGAAGGTATGGCCGCCAATCAATACCTTAAGGGCTATACAGCGATTGATGGTGATTTGGCTAAAGAGGTGCCAATTAGCGGATACATTCAATACAACGAAGTGAAGGCTGCTGATGTAAAGGCATTGCAAAGACTATTTGATGTGTTTACCGAGCGTAAAGTATTTGAAAAACCAATATCAGCCCTAACACTTATCTACAAGCAGTCCTGAAAATGAATTTGAAACATCGCAAGCGCCTATTTATGGTGCTGCCCTTTATTGGACCGGTCTTACTTTATCTATTATGGTCACTAACACTCTCTGCTAAGTGGGTTTCACCAACGTTGCTACCTGCTCCTAATGCAACTTTTGAATATATGGGGCACCTATTTGTTACGGGGGCAATACTCAAGGATCTCTGGGCCACCGTACTTCGAACCTTCTACGCGTTTCTGATTGCATGCGTTATTGGGGTTCCTCTCGGCGTCATTCTAGGTAGCTCAGTACCAGCCTACAGAAGTGTTGAATTCTTAATTGATTTCTTCAGATCAACGCCATCTTCAGCACTGATTCCATTATTCATGCTGATCTTTGGCATCACTGATCTTAATAAGATTGCAATTGCGGCCTTTGCAGCCGTTCTGGTCATTCTCTTCAACAGCGCCTATGGTGTCATGAATGCCAAGAAGACCCGGGTGATGGCAGCTAAGACTATGGGTATCAGTAACTTCCATATTTTTAAAGACGTACTCCTCATGGAAAGCCTGCCTCAAACCTTCGTAGGACTGAGGACCGGCGTATCCCTAGCGCTAGTAATTGTGATTGTTGCTGAGATGTTTATTGGATCTGAGGCCGGCCTTGGTCACAGAATTATCGACGCACAACAAGTATTCAATATCAAAGATATGTACAGCTCAATACTCATTACCGGTGCACTTGGTTATGCACTTAATTTAATCTTTATGGCAACTGAATCAAAGCTAGTTCACTGGAGCGGAAAAGCATGAGTACAAATCCGCCACGAACACACGTCACCATTAGGAACTTGTCTAAAGAATTTGGGGGCGTCACCCTTTACAAAGATTTTAATTTTGAAATACCCTACGGAAAGATTGTTTCTATCTTTGGACCGAACGGTTGTGGAAAATCTACTCTCATCAATATGATCGCAGGGCTAATACCTTATGACTCTGGTCAGGTCTTATTTGATGGAAAAGATTTAAAAGATACCCAGATCGGATATGTCTTTCAAAACTACAGAGATGCATTATTTCCGTGGATGAGTTCCCGCGACAATATCGCCTACCCACTCCGCCGCACTGGCATGAGTGAGGAAAAGGTTGCTACCCGCGTTGAAGAATTAGTTAAGTTATTTGAAATACGCTTTAATCTTGATCTATATCCCTATGAATTATCAGGCGGACAACAGCAGACTATTTCCATCATGAGAGCGTTGGCGCCTAAGCCAGAGATACTTTTCCTAGACGAGCCTTTTTCAGCTCTAGACTTTGAAATGACACTCTTCATCAGAGAAAAGCTACAAGAAGCAAATATTATTACCGGCACAACCATGATGATTGTCTCCCATGATCTTGAAGACGCAGTCTTTCTGGCAGATGAAATCTTGCTTCTCACCAGAAGACCAACCTCGATCGCCTCTCTTTTGCATTTTGATATGCCAAAACCACGTTTACCCGAAGCAATAAGTCACCCTGAATTCATTGAGATCAAGTCAAAAGCACTTGAAATCTTTCAGGCAGAGATGCGAAAATAAGTTCCATGGAAAACAAACAGCCGCTAGTAGGTATATGGAAATTATTCTCCTATGAAGTAGAGATTAAAGAATCTGGCGAGTTTTTTTATCCTCTGGGAGAAAACCCGACTGGATTCATCTGCATCACTGAAAATAACCATGTCATGGTGACGCTGACTGGTGAAGACCGAAAGCCAGCCTCAAGTAGTGAAGATAGCGCAGAACTATTAAATAGCTTAGTTTCTTACGCCGGAACCTACCGCATTGAAGGTAATGAGTGGATCACTAGCGTTCTGGTTGCCTGGAAGCCTGATTGGGTCAATACCGAGCAAAGACGTCAATTTGAAATTAAAAATAACCGTCTGCGTGTTTTGACTACTTGGCGCGTCATGCCTAATTGGGGAGATAAAGGTCTACAACGTAGTATTTTGACCTTTGTTAAAACAGATTAACCCTCTCCCAAATACTCGCTAATCATTTCCTCTGATTGCAGTAGATCTACTGCATTACCTTCCAAGGTAATTTTTCCAGAAGAAAACACGTATCCACGATCGGCAATCTGCAATACTGTTTTCGCAAACTGATCTACCACCATTAACCCCGTACCCTCACCTGCAATTTTTTAGATTGCCTGATAAACCTCAGCCACTAGATTAGGCGCAAAGATGGCTCATCCAACAAGAGTAGGTCTGGCGCCGACATCTACCTTATAGCGACATTCACATACGCCACTATGCTCGCGTTGGTAGAGGGTTAGGTTACGGTCTATGAGTTGATGTGTACTTTCTTTCTTATTTGACATACACATACTTTAGCTTCTGACACCAGGCGAGGACAACCTGATTAGAGGAAAAACTAAGGTCAATTTAACCAAAAGAAAAAATGGCTAATTGTGGAAGAGTATTGGGAGTTTACGGGGAATTATGGTGGGATGAGCGTTACTTTCAGTAACTCTCAAAAGACAAAACCCCCATCATTTCTGATGAGGGTTTGCTTTTCTGGTGGGCCCACCAGGACTTGAACCTGGGACCAAAGGATTTTTGAAGCAACCGTTTATGAGCGCAGAAGCCCAGGATAGACTGTTATAAAAAGGGGGCTATTGGTGGCCAGCAGCAGTATACAAGCAAATCTATAGTTGGCGTCACTTAAAGTCATGCTCATTCATGGGGAACAAAGAATGAGTAAAAATGATTTTGGGAGTAGCCATGCACTTCTTCAGCCCAGCACCCTCTTTTTTATGGCCTTATGTATTGCTCCACCAATCCCAATCAACTCGTCAAATATGGTGTAGTGATTAAAATCATTTAATAAATGAAATTCGCCTGGTTGTAAGTTTTGCTTTCTGTATTCATAAAATCTTTTTGTTTGCTCTTGCATATGTGGTAGCTCTGCACTACCGACAAATAAATCTATAAACCTTCCAAAGTGATTCGTTTTTAGAATTGGTGAGTTTCATGATTCAGTCGCAATTTATCATTTACATAACAATTTCGAATTGGTTCTAGATCATAGACACCACTGATGCAGAATCCACCTTTGACATTAGCCTGGTCCAATACTGAAGCTACCAAATGTGCCCCCGCGGACCAACCGATGAGATGAAACCCTGGGAAAAGTCCTCTTTCACTTCTAACTTTTTTTTCAATGGCATTTAATCCAACCCTTATATCGGAAACAATATGATCCATAGTTGCGTCAGGGGCCAATCTATAACCCAATATTGCAACGCTAATACCAAGATCAAGCAAAGATGGGACTATGAACGAAAAATCATCCTTGGATCGAAATTGCCAAAAACCACCATGTATATAAACCATGATGGGCGAGTTATTTCCGGCAGAAAAAAAATCATATGACTGCCTTGGGTGTAGGCCATAGGCAATATCTGTCTCGCCCCTCACCCTCTCTCGTATCTCTGCGCTTGTTTGCATCCAAGCCTCAATCAGCTCGACGCTATTTACCACCGCTAATGAATTGTTATATGCCTTATCTAGCTCATCTTTTTTGAGGTTTTTCCACATTGTCTATGCCCAGTATTTCGGTTAAATTAATAACTATCCTTCATCATAAGTGGATAACTTAAATGACTCAAGAATCTCACTCCATTAATCCTCTTCGCGAATTTGTGATCTCTATGACCAAACTCGTTGAGCAAGTCAATGAAGAATCTAATCTGGTCAAGGGGGCTACAACACATCTTTCAAAACTTATTAGCATAGATAATTGGCTGCCTGAGTTTTGTACAATTCCGCACCCTGAGTTCTACCAACAATACCTACTTCACGCCGATCCATTGGAGCGATTCTCTGTGGTCAGCTTTGTCTGGGGTCCAGGACAGAAAACCCCAATACACGACCATTGCACATGGGGCCTCATTGGAATGCTAAGAGGCGCTGAAAAAGGGCAACGCTTCAAATATGATGGGACTGGGAAATTAATTGCTGATGGCCCTGAGACAATTATGAACCCAGGGGATATTGAATCGGTAAGTCCAAGTGTTGGAGATATACATATTGTTAGTAATGCTTTCAGCGATAAGACTTCAATTAGCATCCATGTTTATGGCGCTAATATTGGGGCAGTTAAAAGACATATTTATGCTCAAGATAGCGGCGAAGTAAAAAACTTTGTGTCAGGCTACTCCTCTGCTCAAGTGCCAAATCTATGGGATCGATCCTCAGAAGTTCGCTCTCAACTAAACTGAACCACTGATCTAATCTCCTGCCCACGCTTTAAGCGGTCAAGGCCTTCATTGATTTCTTTAAGCCTAATTCTGCTGGTGATGTATTCATCCAGTTTTAGCTTCCCATCCAGGTAGCTTTGAGCAAGATAGGGAAAGTCTACTTGTGGAGTGGCGCCCCCATAGCTTGATCGATGAATCTTCTTTTCACCCATTAAAGAGCCCCAGCGAAAATTAACCTTTTGCTGCGTTGGTACTTTACCAAGCCAAACTACTTGGCCACCAGGCCTCACAATCTCAACGCTTAATTGAAATGCAGATTCATTTCCGGCTGATTCAATTACATAATCCAAACCAATCCCATTTGTTGAATTCATGATCGCCGATAAAACTTCATCATTAGCAATAATTAAATCTGTCGCACCAAACTGCTTAGAGAACTCTAGTTTTTTAACATCGCGATCAATTGCAATAATTTTTTCAGCGCCTGCCAGTCGAGCACCCTGGATTGCAGAGATGCCAACAGCCCCACACCCAATAACACCGACAGTTGAACCTGGGACCACCTTGGCAATATTAATGGCGGCTCCAACCCCTGTCATTACACCGCATCCAAGTAAACAAGCAATCTCAAAAGGAACTTCTTTGGAAATCTTAACCGCACAATCCTCCGTAACTACCGCCATTTCCGCAAAACTTCCTGCATACATTAACTGATGTATTGGATCGTCTCCCATGTAGATGCGAGGCTTTCCATCAAAATGAAATGATGCAGTTGCATTAGCTCGATATTGACTGCAAATAATAGGCTGTTTTCGTTGACAGAAATAGCAAGATCCACAAAATGGATTCCATGAAATAACTACATGGTCTCCAATATTTAAGCTCTTAACTTGACTTCCAATTGATTCGACAATTCCCGCAGCTTCATGACCGGGAATAAAAGGTACACGGGTGCCTAATGCGCCCTCAACTGCTTCAAGATCTGTATGGCAAAGACTGGTTGCCTTTATTTGCACAACAACATCTAGATCAGATAAATTTTTGAGTGCCAAAGATTCTAGTTGCAACGGCTGACCAGCTTCCCTTAATACAGCACCCAAAAATTTCATCCTATTCCTCTTTTTCTTTATTGAGATAAATCTTCTAATGATTTACCTTTAGTTTCTACACCCAACAGCATAACTACCAAAGCGGCCGTTACAAATGAGGCTGCACCAAGAGTAAATACACCGGATTGACCTGCTGCTGGTAAAACCATACCTACTACCGATGGTCCGATCAAGGATCCAATCCTACCAACGGAAGAAGCAAAGCCAGAACCAGTAGCTCTAGTACGCGTCGGATAAAGCTCTGGGGTATATGCATATAAAACAGACCACATACCAAACATAAAGAATTGCATACACATGCCTGTTGCAATTAGCTGCATTTCGGGAACATGTGCAGATGCTGCCTGTCCATAAAAATATGCAAAAGTAGCACTACCAAGCAACATTAATACGCACGTACCTTTTCTTCCCCATTTTTCCACCAACCAAGCTGAGAAAATAAATCCTGGAATACCAGCTAGAGATATATAAACGGTGTAAAGAACAGACTTTGTTACTGCATAACCAGCTTGCTGTAATAGCGCACCCAGCCAACTTGTTAATCCATAGTACCCAAGAAGTGCAAAGAACCATAAGGCCCAGAGCATAAATGTCCGTTTAGCGTAACCGCCAGTCCATAGCTCCATAAAGGAGCCGCGACGATCTACCGCATCAGCAACCTTGTTTACATTCACCACTGCAGGCAATGAAGTTAACCCGCCAGACTTCATTACCTCACGCTCAAATTCAGTTGCAACAGCGTCAGCCTCTTGTGTACGACCAGCACCTTCTAACCAACGTGGAGACTCTGGTACAGCACGACGGAACACAAAAACAAATACTGCTGGAACTGAAAGGGCGATAAAAATACCGCGCCAGCCGATGATTGGCAAGCAAAAATATGCCAAGATACCTGCGGCAATAAAGCCTAACGGCCAGAACCCCTCAAGGATTGCCACATATCTACCGCGTTTAGTGGCTGGGACAATTTCTGAGACCATTGAAAGGCCAATTGGAAATTCCATACCCATACCAAACCCTAAGATGACTCGACAAATCATTAGCATCTCAACATCATTAGACAAACCACACAATAAGCTGCCTAAACCCCAGAAAATCATGCTGACCTGAAATACTGGCTTACGCCCAAATTTATCGGCCAACATGCCAGCAATGGCAGCACCAAGAAACATTCCAAAAAAACTCGAGCTAGCCAGAAGTCCGGCTTGCGCAGGTGACAATCCAAATTCTGTCTTTATTGAGCCAAGGATAAAAGTCATGGCCCCTAAGTCCATTGAGTCAAAAAACCATGCAGTTGCTATGATTGCGAATAGTTTCTTCTGGTAACCAGTGAGCGGCAGCCGATCTAGTCGTGCTGCAACGCCCCCTCGAATACCCCCTGCAGATGCGGTTGAATTCATATTGCCTCCATTTATTCTAATTTCAAGCTACTTCGAACAAGTACTACATCCCAACATCAGTCATCCAAAAAAACAGTTTTGCGAGTAAATGCCTCTATGTAATCGAGTAATTTATCAAGGGCAAACCCCGCCTTCTTTTCATCTGCACCAGCAATTGCTAGCGCAATATCTGCATGCAATTTAGATGCTAGTGCAAGATCGGCTACTTGATAAAAATTTCCAAACCAAAACCTTCTAGACATACCATGCAGCATTGCCATGGCACTTGCAGCATATTCATTTTTAGATGCCAATATTGTTAAATCATTTAGCTCTTTATCAACTCTAATAAAAAGCTCCTCATTCTTTTCTTTAGCAGCCTTTTCAAAGTCCTTTGCGATTCGCTTAAACTCTTCTCGCTCAGAGTCTGATGCTCGTTTTGCTGCCTTAGAACAGATTAATCTCTCTAATTCCCGTCTTGTCTCCAAGACTCTTAGTTGCTTTTGTGGATTTAAATCAGCAATAAATATTCCACGATTTGGAAGGATGGAAACTAGATGCTCTCGACTTAATCTTTGAAGAGCCTCCCTAATTGGAGTTCTACCAATGCCCAGTAACTCTGATAATTGAGCCTCCGAGACTGGGGCGCCAGGCGCTAATTCCATGGTGACAATCAATTGCTCAAGCTGATGATAGGCTCGATCAGACAAAGATATTGTTTCAATAGGGGCCTTTACAGACGTCTTTGATTGACTTTTTTTTGTTATGGCCATCAAGCAAAGACTCCTGGAGCTTGAGCTCTATCAAACATTCCGTAATCACGCCGAATATTAAATACATCTACTTCTAATTGCTCTTCAGTAAAAATTAAACCTGCCTCCTGAGATTTGATGTTTAGCTCAATATCAACCAATGCAAGCCCTCTTTCTGGATCCATTACCCCCCTAAAAATTCTAGGACTCTTTGGAAATAATCTCATATTTGTTTTTAAAGCTGATTTGAGATTTTTTAAACCTCCAATGACTGACAAAATATGGTGTCCACTTTCTCTGTGCGCACTCACGTCTTCTGGTATCGAACAGCCGACCCTTAATCGATAATTCTCCAAAATCAAATCTCTTCCACACACCTGTGCATGATGATGATCCTTCTGGCATCTCCAGGCAGATAATGCCCCTTCATCAGTCCACCGTGAAAAAGATAAGTACCATCCTGGCTCCGCAAGATTTTCAAAACGCTCTACCGATATAAATCCAGGGCTTTGATCTACCACCGGCTTTAAATCAGCCGCCATTCCAAAATAGGCATCTACAAGTCCACTCTTAGGGAGCACATCAAAGAATACGGCGTATGACATTCAGTACTTTTGCTTGAATTTACTTCTCTAAGGTACCAGACTCTTCGGAAGTCAGAATAGGGCCCTCAAGAGTAACCCTCTCTTCCTGCACTCTTGCATTCTTAAATTTTTCAATGATAGGCTTGAGTTTTGGGTCAATATGCGCCTCATCATAGCCATTAAACAAGGTTCCAAGTAAGCTACGCTTTACATCGCTAGTTCCCATGGCCCAATCTGCCAATGGAAATGACAGATTCATATTCTTATGCATCATGATCCCAAGATTATGGTGGGCCGCATGATGGCGCCGTATGGTATTTATAAACGGCATATTCCTTACAAACCAATTTTCCTGAACATGGCAACAATAATGAAATGTTTCATAGATTAAGTAGTGCCCAATCATGGTCATAAAAAGAATGTACCCAACATTGGCATTAATAATCTGAGCAGCAATATATCCAAATAGTGTTCCCGATACACCTAGGACGGTTAAAACGCGCCATGGAAAAAATACAATCCTGAATTCTTTTGTTGTATCAATTGTGTACTCAGTATCTGTAAAGTACTGGTGATGTTGACGAGTATGTCGATCATAGATCGCTCTTAAAGCAAACACATCTATCAATCTATGCATTACATACTTATGCATAGCCCACTCTATAAAATTTCCCGCAATTACAACAGGAATAATCGTTAGCCAAGCCCAGGTTGGATTGTCTAGATGCTGGTAGCAGTAATAAAGGAGGCTTATTCCAACGGTGTACATAACCCCGATATGCAATAACCCGTTATATAAAGGGCTAATTTGACCTTTATATTCCGCACGAAACTTTTCTTGCCGCGGTGTCATATGCATTGGTTGTGGAAATGAATTCATCTCTGCTCCCCTTTTCAACAAACTTCATTCATTCAATATAGGCTTGATCTATATCAATATATAACCGATATATTGGTTATATTAGGGGTACATGTCAATCGAATATGCACAGTGATTACCCTAACATCCTTGATTCATAGGCCCCAACACCAACAACAATCTACATACAGCTCATTACTCCCATGGCAAATGTATATGTTTATTGGGGTTGCAGCGAAAGTTGTGTGAATGTTACTCACACACTGAGTGGCGCAGAAAGAAAAACGACTTAGGAATTTCTCCCTAAGTCGTTGATTTCATTGGTGGGCCCACCAGGACTTGAACCTGGGACCAAAGGATTCGGGTTTGTGTAGTTTTCACTACTCCCTGGGCTATGCCTTCACCATATCTTTCGACTTAGGTGGGTGCCGTCTAGTCTCTACACCTTCAACAGCACTTTCACGCTGAAGCTTGGCTCGGCGTTGGCATATCTTGCGACTTAGCTTTCTCCGAATTTGACACCATCCCTTATGCAGTTTCCACGCATAAGGCACAACTTTCGCTATGAGTCTCTGCTCTAACCAACTGAGCTATGGGCCCTAAATCTGTTTTACTACACACCTTTTGAGGGGTGCTTACTACTTCAAAACCACACTAAAACCGCATTTACTACACACCATGAAAAATGCCCTGGTGTGTAGTCGGTGTGTAGTGAATTTATACCGCCTCATTCACCACTAACCACTTGAAATCATTGAGGTCTTTGTTACAAGACCCCTAGGGCTTCTTTCTTATGAGAGCAGACACCCAAGATAGACCCTTATAAACAGGGGGTCTGCGGGTGGTCAGTGTCGGTGTGTAAGCAAATGTGTAAGCAAATTCAGGGCTTTAAAGAAAGTGGTCTCTCACTCTTTGGTTTTCAAAACCAAAGGAATTTTGGAACAACCGTTTAGCACTTCGTTGCTTCAAAGTATTAATTGGAGGGTAAGCGTTTCTCAGAGAAATATCTTTATGAATTGATTACTAAAGTCTAGCTTAGACACTAAGCTAATATGACTATTCATAACGCAATGCTTGAATTGGCTGCATCATCGCCGCTTTTTTAGCCGGATAGAATCCAAAGAAAATACCAATTGCCGCCGAGAATCCTACTGCCAAAATAATAGAGATCAGGGATAACTGTATAGCCCATCCTGCCAATATCGCAATCAGTTCGGAAGCCAAAAATCCAAGTAGTATGCCAATTAACCCACCTAGAGTAGCTAAGGTCATTGCCTCCACTAAAAATTGCTCCAAAATATCTCTGCCCTTTGCACCAATTGCCATTCTCAACCCAATTTCCCTGGTGCGCTCTGTTACGGATACCAGCATGATATTCATGATTCCTATGCCTCCAACCAAAAGACTGACAGAAGCTACTGCAGCCAGCAATGCTGACATCACTTTGCTAGCGGCCTCTTGAGCCTCTAGTATTTCTGTAAGATTCCTAATCGTAAAATCATCCTCCGCACCCATTTGGGTTCGATGACGTTGTCTCAATAGCTCAGCAATCTTTTGCTCCGTCATTTTCATATCATTGCCATCTTGCACCTTAACCGCAACGGTTCCAACTCTCGCAATTCTTCCCATTGCCTCACCAAAAATTCTACGTCTACCGGTTGATAGAGGAACAAAGACGCCATCATCTTGGTCTTGTCCTTGCATACTTTGCCCTTTTTTTTCTGTAATCCCAATCACAGTAAATGGGACGCCTTTTATTCTGACTTGCTGATCAATTGGATCTTCGCTGCCAAATAACTGATTAGCAACAGTTTGGCCAAGAATCACAACCTTCCCTGCTCCTGCAATTTCGGCATATTCAAACATTCGACCGCTAGAGAGTGGCCACTCTCTGGCCTCAAAAAAATCAGGATTGACCCCATAAATAGTTGTTCCCCAGTTATTGCTACTAGAAATGATTTGACCGCCACCCCTGCTAATAGGGGCAGCATAGGCAACCTCAGGAATTTCTCTCAAAATTGCATTTGCATCA
>CAITHY010000081.1 GCA_903892315.1 uncultured beta proteobacterium
AGCGACAGCTATTGATCAGAAACTCATTGTGGTCAGTAGAAATATAAAAGACTTCAAACGATTTAAAATTAATTTACTGAACCCATTCGAATATCGAGCTCAAGTAGATTAAGACCTCTTAATTAAACCTTCTAAATGCTTGGCAATAGCTAGGCTGGAGGTTAATCCTGGGGACTCAAAGCCATATAGATTAAAGAGTCCTTCCAGGCCATGGTCCTTGGGCGCATTGAAGCAAAAGTCCCCTGCAGGCGCGTTTGGCGGAACTATCTTTGCCCTCACCCCAGAGTAATCAGGTTGCAATGCATTGTCCTTAAGGCCTGGCCAATAGCGTCTTACGGCCTCATAGAAGCCTTCGCCTCGCTTTGGATTTACGGTGTAATCAATTTGGCTTTCTTCATCGATTTCAAGCCATTCGACGTCGGGCCCAAACTTGGCCTGCCCACCCATATCCAAAGTGAGATGTACGCCTAGACCACCAGGTTCAGGGATGGGATAAATCAAATGTTTGAATGGTGATTTTCCAGAAAGGGAAAAGTAATTACCTTTAGCAAAATACGCTTTGGGGATTTGTTCCTGTGAGAGTCCTTCTATCTTTCTCGCAATGGCTGGTGCACTCATACCGGCACAATTGATCAGAAGCTTGGTTTGAATCTTCATGCCATCAGCACCGCCGATTTCTAATTCAAATCCGTCTTTGGCGTTTTCTCCGATTGGCTTTGAGCTAATGAGCGGTGATTGATAGGCAATCATGCCGCCTGCATCTTCAAAGCCACCCAAGAGGGAAAGCATATAACCATGGCTATCAACGATTCCCGTCGAGGCCGAGAGAACCGCTGCCGCACAATGGAGCTCAGACTCCATTATTTTGGCTTGTTCACCAGTAATCATTTTGATTTCTGGAACTTCGTTTTGCTGCGCCTTGTAAAGAATCGCCTGGAGATCATCCAGCTGGGATTCATCACTAGCAACAATGAGTTTTCCATAAGGCTGAGTAGCAACATGGTGAGTGCGGCAATACTCATAGAGCATGCGATTACCCTCCACACAGAGCTTGGCCTTAAGTGAGTCCTTGGGGTAATAAATTCCAGCATGAATCACTTCACTATTTCGTGCGCTACTAATCGTGCCAAAAGCACTTTCCCGCTCGAGCAAAATCGTTTCGCGACCCTGCAAAGCCATTTCTCTTGCAACAGCCAGGCCTACCACCCCCGCACCGATGACGACACAGTCGACTTGATCCATTTATAAGCCCAAGCCTTGAATGATTGTTATTTCCATCCTGAAATCGTAACATTTTCAGTGTTTTAGTGGGTTTTTAGGTACTTCTTGATAAAATCTATCAATGTCTTCTAAACCAGCTGCAGTTAATCTGAAAACCCTATTTAGCGCCCAAGATATCGTTTTAGATAGCGCGTATCAAGGCATTGATGCTGCCAGCTGGAAATCTCTCTTTAAACAGGCTAAAGATGCTCATTTAGAGCAGTTTATTGCCGACCTATTTGCCGGTAAGCCAGTCAATAACTCTGAGAATCGCCCCGCCCTTCACTCTGCTCTACGCAACCTGGACAAAACTCCAGTTTTAATCAACGGTAAAGATGTCATGCCCGAGGTTGCTCAAGTGTGGCATCGCATTGAGGCGCTCTGCAATAAATGGGTTGGCGTTACTGATGTGATTCACATTGGTATTGGTGGGTCTGACTTTGGTCCCCGTTTAGCCATTGAAGCTTTAGCCCATGTTCCGGATATTGAAAGCCGCGGCATGCGCATGCATTTCTTGGCCAATATCGATACCGCCGAACTCAATCGCATATTGCAACGCGCTTTACCCCATAGCACCAAGGTAATCATTGTTTCCAAGTCCTTTACAACACTGGAAACCACCATGAATGCGGAAGCTGTGGTGAAGTGGCTTAAAAATAATGGTCTTACCGACAGCCAAGTGAGCAAATCTCTCTTTGCTGTTACAGCCAATATTCCTGCAGCTGAAGAATTTGGTATCAATCAAGACCACATCTATCCGTTTTGGGACTGGGTCGGCGGCCGTTACTCCGTATGGTCTGCCGTAGGTTTACCAATTGCCCTGCAGTATGGCTTTGATAACTTTAAGCAGTTCCTAGCTGGTGCCCAGGCAATGGATCAGCACTTTACGTCTGCGCCTCTCGAAAAAAATCTGCCAGTGATCATGGCGCTCAGCCTGCTCTATCAGCAAGAAAAGCACAACATTAAATCGTATGCTGTTATTCCGTATGCAGATGCTTTGGATTGGTTTCCGAAGTGGTTGCAACAGCTAGATATGGAAAGTAATGGCAAGAGCGTTGATCGTGATGGTAAGCCAGTGAAGTTTTCTTGCCCAGTTGTATTTGGTAGCTCAGGAAGCAATGCACAGCATTCTTACTTTCAGTTATTACATCAAGGCACCGAAGTCATTCCCATTGATTTCATTGCGGTACGCGAACCCATGAGCAAGCTGCCTGAGGCAAAAGCGCATCACCGCATTCTATTGTCGAACTGCCTGGCGCAAGCCCAAGCACTTGCTAATGGCAAGAAGACTGATAACCCGAACAATACTTACCCTGGTAAACGCCCTAGCAACCTACTCATTCTGCCCAAGCTCAATGCCTTTTACTTAGGCGCACTCTTGGCGCTTTATGAGAATCGTACGGCTGCATTAGGTGCCCTATGGAATATCAATAGCTTTGACCAACCAGGCGTAGAGCTTGGCAAAGTGCTGGCTAAGCCAATTGAGGCCGCATTAAAGAATGGTGGCACGGTACAAGCTGATGCCGGTATTGATGCTGTAACGGCTGCTCGTATTAATTTATTTAATCAATAGTTTATTAATAGCTATATAGATCTAGCTTCAGTCTAGACATCGAAAGAACACTCATGCAACTCTCTCCATCCATTTTCAAAGCTTATGACATTCGCGGCATTATTGATGAGACTGTAGATCCATCAATTGCCAAGCTGATTGGTCAAGCATTTGGTACGGAGATGCGCGAACTTGGCGAAACCGAAATCGTAATCGGACGCGATGGTCGTTTATCAGGCCCCAGCTTGATTGAGGCTTTGACCGAAGGATTGCTGTCAACCGGCATCAATGTGATTGACTTGGGAATGGTTGCTACGCCCATGGTTTACTTTGGTGCCAACCAGATACTTAATGGCAGGAAACCGAAATCCGGCATCATGATTACTGGCAGCCATAATCCACCCAACTACAACGGCTTTAAGATGGTTCTGGGTGGAGCAGCGATTTATGGCGATCAAATCCAGGCATTACGTAAACGTATTGAGGCAAAGCAGTTTGCTACGGGCCAAGGAACTAGATCTACCTTTGATATCTTCCCAATGTACTTAGAGCGCATTGTGAGCGACGTGAAGTTGGCTCGTCCTATGAAGATTGTCGTGGATTGCGGTAATGGTGTTGGTGGTGCATTTGCTGGCAAACTATTTAGAGCTTTAGGTTGCGAAGTGCAAGAACTCTTTTGTGAAGTAGATGGTCATTTTCCGAACCATCATCCCGATCCTGCGCATATTGAGAACCTACAAGACCTTATTAAGAACTTACAAACTACCGATAATGAATTAGGCCTTGCTTTTGATGGCGATGCCGATCGTTTAGGTGTAGTCACCAAAGATGGTCAGGTAATTTTCCCTGATCGTCAAATGATGCTGTTTGCAAAGGATGTACTCTCACGCAATCCTGGCGGTCAGATTATTTATGACGTTAAATGCACACGCAACCTAGCTACTTATGTGAAAAAACATGGTGGCGAGCCTTTGATGTGGAAAACAGGTCACTCTTTGGTGAAAGCTAAGCTAAAAGAGACTGGTGCACCATTAGCCGGTGAAATGTCTGGTCACATCTTCTTTAAAGACCGTTGGTTTGGTTTTGATGATGGTCTTTATACCGGCGCACGTTTATTAGAGATCCTTTCTAAAGAGAAAGATCCAAATCAGACTCTCAATGACTTGCCAAACGCCATCTGCACGCCTGAACTGCAATTGGCTTGCGCTGAAGGTGAGCCATTTGCTTTGCTAGAAACCATTAAAGCAAATGCCAAGTTCCCTACTTCTGAATCGATTAACACCATTGATGGTGTGCGCGTGGAATATGCTGATGGATTTGGCTTGGCTAGACCATCTAATACGACTCCAGTAGTCGTGATGCGCTTTGAGGCTGATAGTGATGAGGCGATTGCCCGTATTCAGGCGGAGTTTAAGGCAGTGTTGCTAGCTGCCAAGCCGGACGCCAAGCTGCCGTTCTAATGCTTGAACAAAAATTCTTGGGGTCAAGTAAGATTTCGTATGAATTCAACTGTCAGCACACCTATATCCTTTGATTATCCCCAGCAAGACTCTGCTGGGGTAACTTGTACCGCTCAGGCCTGGGCCAAGACCCCTCCCCAGCTCCATGGAGCTCATAAGGCCGCCGTTATTGCTAGCATCAAGGAATTGCTGATTGAGAAAGATGCCGCACTTGTTGCTCACTATTACGTTGATGGTGATATTCAAGATTTAGCCTTATCTACTGGCGGTTATGTTGCCGACTCTTTAGAGATGGCGCGCTTTGGTAAAAATCACTCTGCTAAAAATTTGATTGTTGCTGGCGTGCGCTTCATGGGTGAATCTGCCAAGATTCTCAGTCCAGAAAAACGCGTGTTCATGCCTGATCTCGATGCCACTTGTTCATTAGACTTAGGTTGTGATGCTTCTGACTTTGCTGCCTTTAGAGCTGCGAATCCTGATCGCGTTGTCGTTGTGTATGCCAACACT
>CAITHY010000082.1 GCA_903892315.1 uncultured beta proteobacterium
GACCTTGACCAATTAATTTTTTAACGGTTTCTGGTGTGGCGGCTACTCGAGTTTCCCCGGGCCTTGTTTCCAGTGGCACTCCTATGCGCATGGCATGTCTCCAAAAGCAAAATTTATAAAAAATCTATTTTAGTTAAATAGAGCTAATCGCGCCTATTTACTTACCCCTCAGTCCTCTTGTTTGGTTTTTGCCCGAAATTCTGTGAAATCAGGCTAAGACTTCTACAATATGGTCTGTAAGCTTAAATTGAATTTTCGCATTTTTTGATGATCCCGCTCAATTCTTCCTCAATCCCGTCCTCTCAGCCCAAGAAAGTCGTTATTGGCATGTCTGGAGGGGTAGATTCGTCGGTCGCGGCCTGGATGCTCAAGGAGCAAGGCTTTGAAGTTATTGGTCTTTTTATGAAAAATTGGGAAGATGACGATAACGATGAGTACTGTTCTGCGCGTCAGGATTGGCTCGATGTGGTTTCAGTCGCCGATATGATCGGAATCGACGTTGAAGCAGTCAATTTCGCTGCCGAGTATCGGGAGCGCGTTTTTGCTGATTTTTTGCGTGAATACGCCGCAGGGCGAACGCCTAATCCCGATGTTTTATGTAACGCCGAAATTAAGTTCAAAGCTTTCCTAGATCACGCCATGAGTTTGGGTGCTGATGCCATTGCAACGGGTCACTATGCGCGTGTTCGTCATGAGGGCGGCAAAGTGCAATTGTTGAAAGCGGTCGATGCTAGCAAAGACCAAAGTTATTTCCTGCATCGTTTAACTCAGCAACAATTAGCAAACGTGATGTTCCCGCTTGGAGAGATTCCAAAAACGGAGGTCAGAAAAATTGCCGAGCAAATTGGTTTGCACAATGCTAAAAAGAAAGATTCCACCGGAATTTGCTTTATTGGTGAGCGTCCTTTTAGAGAATTCTTAAATCGCTATTTACCCCGCGTACCTGGCCCGATCAAAACTCCAGAAGGTAAAACGGTTGGTGAGCATATGGGCTTGGCCTTCTTCACTTTAGGTCAACGCAAAGGCATTGGTTTGGGCGGTAGTCAAGATGGTAATGGTGACGCTTGGTATGTAGCGCGTAAGGACGTTCCGAATAACACTCTATATGTAGCGCAAGGCCATGAACACCCGTGGTTATTGGCTCACAAGCTTGCTGCTATGGATGCCAGCTGGGTTTCTGGCGTTGCACCAACACCTGGCAATTATTCTGCTAAGACGCGTTATCGACAAGCAGACTCTGCTTGTACTTTAAGTGCTGGTAACGAAGCGCTGAGTTTTGACTTGAGTTTCCCAGAAGCGCAGTGGGCTGTTACTCCTGGACAATCAGCTGTCTTATATGACGGAGATATTTGCTTGGGTGGCGGAATTATCTCCGGATAATTTTCATCAAACAGTGGATATAAAAATGCCAATCAGTTTTGATTGGCATTTTTAATTAAACAGAAAATTACTTAAGCAGCAGGCGGTTCGGTTTCAACAAAAGAAGGTCGCTGTAATAATTTTTGATATAGACGATCTAAGTTTGGATATTGGGTTTGCCATTTCACTTCTGGAAAGCGAAATAATAAATATCCGATTGCGCAACCTACGGCGATATCTGCCAAGGTGATTTGATTGCCGTGACACCAAGCATTTCCACCCAGTTGTTCAGACATTTGACGTAGGGCAGCATTAATCTTGCCCATTTGACGGTCATACCAAGTTTGGCTTTGTTGTTCTGCTGGGCGCAAAGTGCGCTCCAAGCGGGCCAAAATACCAGCATCCATTACCCCGTCTGCTAGCGCTTCCCAGGTTTTCACAGCAGCACGCTCGCGGTTATCTGCGGGAATGAGCTTGCTTACTGGGCTTAGGCCATCAGCGTATTCAGCGATAACGCGGGAGTCATAGATAGCCTCGCCATCCTCGGCAATGAGGCAAGGAACCTTCCCCAGGGGGTTGGTAGAGCTAATTTTAGTGTCTGCAGCCCAGACATTCTCTAATTCGAGGTCAACATCGACCTTTTTCTCATTAAAAACAATGCGTACTTTGCGTACATAGGGGCTGGTAAGGGATCCGATTAATTTCATGGCCTCAAGTATAGCGATCCTATTTGGGGTTTGCTGTATGTCAGAACGCATTAAAATCAGGTTTTATTGACATATTCAATGCAAAGGCAATATTCGTGAGTCAGCCGCTTTCCACCCTCAATGCCCTTTCACCCCTAGATGGCCGTTATGCCGGAAAACTAGATGCCTTGCGTCCCTGGCTTTCTGAGGCTGCTTTTATGCGCCAACGTGTTTTTGTGGAAATTCATTGGCTCTTGGCTTTGGCTTCTGCCGGCTTGCCTGATGTCCCAAAAATTCATGCTGCTGACGAAGCTTTTTTGCTTTCACTGCCAGAAAACTTTTCTGATGCGGATGCTCAGCGTATTAAAGATATCGAAGCGGTAACTAACCATGACGTAAAGGCAGTTGAATACTTTCTGAAGGAAAAAGTTGCCGGACGACCAGATTTATTAAAAGCAAGTGAGTTCATTCATTTTGCCTGCACCTCAGAAGACATTAACAATACCTCTCACGGTTTAATGTTGCGTGGTGCCCGCGATGAGGTGCTCTTGCCTCAACTCAGAAAGGTACTTTCTGTATTGACTGAGCTTGCGATTGAGAATGCCAAAGTTCCCTTGCTCTCTCGCACTCATGGCCAGCCAGCTTCACCAAGTACTTTGGGTAAAGAGATCGCCAATATTGCCAAGCGTTTAGAGCGCGCAATCGACTCTATCGCTGCAGCTCCTTTACTTGGCAAGATGAATGGCGCAGTAGGTAACTACAACGCTCACATGTCAGCGTATCCTGATTTTGATTGGGAAAATTTTTCCAAGAATGTAGTTGAGAAGCGTCTAAGTTTAACGTTCAATCCCTACACCATTCAAATTGAGCCACACGATGGGATGGCTCAGCTCTTTGATGCGATCGCTCGTGCCAATACGATTCTTTTGGACATGGATCGCGACTTCTGGGCTTACATCTCGGTTGGCTACTTTAAGCAGCGCACTAAAGCAGGTGAGATCGGTTCATCGACGATGCCGCATAAAGTGAACCCAATTGACTTTGAAAACTCTGAAGGTAACTTGGGTGTTGCCAATGCATTGCTGCGTCACCTTGCCGAAAAATTACCCATTTCTCGTTGGCAGCGTGACTTGACTGACTCAACAGTATTGCGCAATTTAGGTCCTGCATTTGGTCATAGCGTGTTGGCTTATGACAGCGCCTTACGGGGGCTTGGTAAGTTAGAGGTAAACCATGCTGCCATTGCTGCAGATTTAGACGCATGCTGGGAAGTATTGGCTGAGCCAGTGCAAACGGTGATGCGTCGTTACGGCATTGAGAATCCCTATGAGCAGTTAAAAGAATTGACTCGTGGCAAAGGCATTAATCAGGCAGATCTGCAAACCTTTATTCGTGGTTTAAAGATTCCTGATGACGCTAAAGCGCGCTTGTTGGAGATGACTCCATCTTCTTACTTAGGTAAGGCGGTCGAGTTGACCGAACGTCTCAAAAAGTGAGTTTGACTACCAATTCAGAATATGGGGCACGTCCCCGATTCTGGTTTGCTGCTTATCAATTGCTGTGGCATCTCTTATTGCCATTAGCCTTCATTCGTCTGGCTTGGCGTGCGCGTCACGCTTTCTCTTATCTGCATCATATTCCTGAGCGATTAGGCTTTGGTTACAGTAAGCCTATTACTCAAGGATCTATTTGGATTCATGCGGTATCGGTGGGTGAGACACGTGCTGCTCAACCATTGATTGAAGCCTATTTGGCCAAGGGCGAATTTGTTTTGCTCACCCATATGACTTTGAATGGTCGCCGCACCGGTAAGCAGTTATTTTCTAAAGAGATTGCTTCTGGGCAAATTCGACAAGTCTATTTACCTTATGACCTCTGCTGGTCTGTAGAGCATTTTTTAAAGACATTTAAACCAAAGTTTGGCCTCTTCATGGAGACCGAAGCTTGGCCGACAGTGGTCTTTCGTTGCAAAGAAATTGGTTTACCCCTATTTTTAGTCAATGCCCGTTTATCTGAACGCAGTGCCCGTCGCATCGATCGATTTGGTAAAGCAGGCCGCGCATTATTTCAAGCCTTTGCAGGGATTCTGGCGCAGACTGAGTTTGATGCGGGACGTTATCGTAGTCTAGGCGTTAAAAATGTTGTCATTACCGGCAATCTGAAATTTGATGTTCCACTGGATGTTCAATTGCTTGCTAAGGGCAAAGAGTGGCAGAAGGAACTGCATGCAGAAAATCGCTTGATGGTGTGTGCAGCAAGTACGCGCGATGGGGAAGAGGTCATCATTCTGAAGGCTTGGAAAGATTTGCTCTTAAGCAATACATTTTTGATTCAGCCTTTACTTTGTTTAGTGCCACGGCATCCGGAGCGTTTTACAGAAGTAGCGGATCACATCAATAATGCCGGCTTCAAGTTTCGCCGTCGAAGTGAGTGGGCCGGTATTCCGAGTGAGTGCGCAGGGTTGGATATTGTTTTGGGCGACTCGATGGGTGAGATGCCGCTGTATTACAGTGCCTCTGACTTGGTGTTGATGGGTGGAAGCTTGCTGCCTTTTGGAGGTCAAAACTTGATTGAGGCTTGCGCAGCTGGGTGTCCAGTTTTATTAGGCGAGCACACCTATAACTTTCAGCAAGCCGCTTTGGACGCTATTCAAGCTGGTGCCGCAAAACGAATTCAAGGCGAGCTACTGTTAACTGAGTCAATTACCTTAATGGAGTCTTTGAAAGAATTGCTCATGAATACTGCCGAGTTGGCCAAGATGCGCGCAGCTGCGAAGTCTTATGCAACAGAGCATCAAGGTGCGACTAACAGAATCTTAGCTGCCCTTGATCAACAAAACTTACGCTGAACTAAAAAGACGGAGTTAAACCTGCGCCCCATAGTTGGGGTCATCCTTCCGGGCATCATCCGGCTTTTTATCGCCTTTTACTAAATCTTCACGTTTAACACCAAGCCACATGGCTAATGCTGCAGCCACGAAGACTGAAGAGTAGATACCAAACAAAATACCAATGGTCAGTGCTAAGGCGAAATAGAAGAGGGTAGGGCCACCAAAGACCAGCATTGCTAGGACCATCATCTCGGTACTACCGTGGGTAATTACGGTACGACTAATAGTACTAGTAATTGCGTTATCAATGATTTCACGGGTATTCATCTTGCGGTATTTACGGAAGTTCTCACGAATACGGTCAAAGATCACCACCGATTCGTTGACTGAGTAACCTAGAACCGCGAGAACGGCCGCCAATACTGAGAGAGAGAATTCCCACTGGAAGAAGGCAAAGAAGCCCAAGATAATGACAACGTCATGTAAGTTCGCAATGATGCCAGCGAGCGCAAACTTCCACTCAAAGCGGAAGGAGAGGTAGACCACAATACCAATAATCACAAAGATGAGTGCTTTTAAGCCATCGATGGCCAGTTCTTGACCTACCTGTGGGCCAACAAACTCCACTCGTTGTAACTTCACGCCAGTAGTCGCTGGTTCCAGTGCCTGCATCACTGCGGTGCTTTGGTCAGCAGAAGAGATCAACTTACCTTCAGCATCTTTTTGCAAAGGCAGGCGAATCATCACATCACGTGAGCTACCAAAGTTCTGAATCTGGGTATCTGCATAGCCAAGCTTCTCAACTTTGGTACGAATAGAGTCTAGTGGCGCAGTCTGAGGGTAGCTAACTTCCATCACTGTGCCACCAGTAAATTCGATGGAGAGGTGCAGGCCGTTATGCCAGAGGAAAAAGACAGCAGCTAAAAAAGTGATTAAAGAAATCGCATTAAGCACCAATGCATGGCGCATAAAGGGGATATCTTTTTTGATTCGGAAAAATTCCATGACTTATTTCTCCTGTGAGCGCCAAACCTGGCCAATAGCGAGTTTTTGAATCTTCTTATGTCTGCCGTACCAGAGGTTAACTAAGCCGCGTGAGAAGAAGACAGCCGAGAACATTGAAGTCAAAATGCCTAAGCAGTGAACCACCGCAAATCCTTTGATGGGACCTGATCCGAACGCCAATAAAGCTAGACCAGCAATCAAGGTGGTTACGTTGGAGTCCAGAATCGTTGCCCAGGCTTTATCGAAGCCTACGGAGATTGCTGTTTGTGGTGAGGCTCCGTTGCGTAATTCTTCGCGAATACGCTCATTAATCAACACGTTAGAGTCAATCGCCATGCCCAGAGCCAAGGCCATCGCCGCGATACCAGGCAAGGTGAGGGTTGCTTGCAGCATGGATAACACTGAGATGAGCAAGAGCAAGTTCACTGCCAACGCAACAACAGAGAAAGTGCCAAACAGTAAGTAGTAGGCCACCATGAAAATTGCGATAGCAGTAAAGCCGATTAAGAGCGACTTAAAGCCTTTCTCAATATTTTCTGCGCCTAGACTTGGTCCGATGGTGCGTTCTTCAATGATTTCCATGGGCGCTGCTAATGAGCCAGCACGCAAGAGGAGGGCTAAGTCATTAGCACTCGCAGTGGTAGGTTGACCGGTGATCTGGAACTTGGAGCCAAACTCACTTTGAATAGTGGCAATAGTGAGAACTTCACCTTTACCCTTTTCAAACAAGATCATGCCCATTGGCTTACCGATATTTTCGCGAGTTACTTCTTGCATCACTCGACCGCCAGCAGCATCCAGGGAGATGTTTACGGCAGGACGTTGGTTTTGATCAAAGCCAGCGCTTGCATCGGTAATACGATCCCCGCTGAAGATGACTGATTTTTTAAATACGCCCAAGCGGTTTTCGCCAAAGCGGAAAGTGTCCATACCCGGAGGAGGAGTTTCGCCTAAGCCAATGGTGGAAACTAAGGGGTCAGCCAAACGAGACTCTAATGTTGCTGTACGACCAATAATATCTTTGGCACGGGCAGTGTCTTGCACGCCAGGTAACTGCACCACGATGCGCTCAGCACCTTGCTGTTGAATCACCGGCTCTTTAACCGCCAACTCATTCACACGTTTATTTAGGGTAATGATGTTTTGCTTAACGGCGTTGTCTTGGATTTCCTTTAAAGCGGCCGGCTTAAATTCGCCCACTAATTTAGGTAAAGAACCATTGGATTTGATTAGCCAAATCAGTTCAGGCTGCGCCGTTGTTAGTACTGTGCGCGCTTGATTAGCATCTTCAACATTAGCCAGGCTAATAGAAATAAAGTCCGCGCCACGCTCAATTCCTTGATGACGAATGTTCTTGTCGCGTAATTGACTGCGAATATCCCCTGCTAAGGAAGTGACTTTTTTCTGAACAGCGCCCTTCATATCTACTTGTAAGAGGAAGTAAACGCCGCCACGTAAATCTAGGCCTAGTGGCATTGGTAATGCGTTGATTGCACTTAACCAACCCGGTGTATTGGACAGTAGATTTAAGGCAACGGTGTAGCTAGGATCATTTTGATCTACATTCAATTTCTGTTGCAACAGATCGCGTGCACGCAACTGAATGTCAGTATTAGTAAAGCGAACCTTGATGGAGCCTACATTGCCAGCGACTTCAAAGAAGATGCCGGTATTGCCAATGTTTGCTTCTGTCAGAATTTTTTCGACACGAGACTGCGTTGCCAAATCAACCTTGATGGTTGGCTTGGCAGACGAGACTTGAATCGCTGGAGCCTCACCATAGAAATTGGGTAATGAATATAGTCCGCCGATCAGTAATGCAACAGCGATGACTAAATATTTCCAGAGAGGGTAGCGATTCATATAGAGATACTTTTAATCAAACAAATTAAGCAGATGCATTAAGCAGACTTCAGTGTGCCTTTTGGCAATACTGTAGTGATAGCGCCTTTTTGCATGTGCACTTCAGTGCCAGCAGAAATTTCAACAGTAACTACTTGGTCTTTTAGGGCAGTTACTTTGCCCATAATGCCGCCAACAGTAACAACCTCATCACCAACGCCTAATGACTCGAGCATTGCTTTAGTTTCTTTTTGACGCTTCATTTGTGGGCGAATCATGATGAAGTACAAAACTGCAAACATCAAAATCAAAGGGAGAAAGCTCATAAAGCCATTGGAATCTGCGCCCGCTGCAGGAGCTTGTGCAAATGCGTTACTACTCCACATACAAAACCTCCGTTAATTACCAATTAAAAACTACGATATTTTTCGACCTAGAATCCGATGGTCGTAACCCGCAATTCTAAACTGTGTGGGGCTTTGGAGGAGATTTGCAAGGGGTTTTGCCCCCTGTAGGGCTATTAGTCCTGTCCAGGCTCA
>CAITHY010000083.1 GCA_903892315.1 uncultured beta proteobacterium
CGTTCAAGCCTTAGGCGTTACCTATGACATGGTCCATGATCCTGCATTAGCACCTTTAATGCTTGCTGATTCCAATGGGGTATCCGTACCACGCATGCTTCATATCAATCAGTCTTCTGGCGATCTCTTAAATAAATTAGAAGCAGTGCGTGTACTGTGCCAAGAAACAGGTTGTGCACAACGCTATCTAGCACATGACGCCTTAAATGCTATCGCACAAGTTTCAGCGCGTATTGATGATGCAAAGGGTAGTAATGAACATCGTGCAAAATTTTCTGAATACCTCTCTCATGTACAAACCAAGGATCTAGCATTAGGAATTGCGATGACCGATGCGAAAGGCGATCGCTCCCGTAGACCACATGAGCAAGAAAACCCAGATACTTATGTACATATTGTTTCGCAAGATGCTAAAGGGGTAGTCATCTCCGGCACAAAAGCAATTGTGACTGGTGCTCCTTATATGCATGAGTTCCTGGTAATGCCAGGACGCAATATGACAAAAGAAGATGCAGCATTTGCGATTTGCTGCGCGGTACCAGTTGATGCTAAGGGCATCACTATTGTTGCGCGCCCCGCAGGACGGCCTGGTGATAAGGTGGAACACGGTAAGCCAATATTTTCCAGTAAATATGGTCAATCTACTGGCGTAGTCATTTTCGATAAAGTCTTTGTACCTTGGGAGCGTGTTTTTTATGCTGGTGAATGGGAGCATTCCAGTGTGCTCACTTATCACTATGCCACCCATCATCGCCATAGCTGCATTGCTGCTCGAGCTGGCTTTGGAGATCTTTTGATTGGTGCTGGAGCCTTAATGTGCGAGGCCAATGGATTAGACCCAGCAACAAAATCCAATCTACGTGATCCCATGGTCGAATTAATTAAGATTACCGAAGGTTTTTATGCCTGTGGTGTAGCTGCCAGCGTTTATGGCGCACAAGATCCTTACAGCAAATCATTTATGCCTGAACCCGTATTTTCAAATATCGGAAAACTCTTATTGGCAACACAAATTTATGACATGCATCGTCTTGCTCATGAGGTATCAGGGGGCTTAATCGTAGCGCTTCCAGGGCCAGATGAAGATCATAATCCTGCAACAGCGGCTACTTTAGCGGAGGTGCTACGTGCAAATCCAGCCGTTCCTTATGACAAACGTATTGAGGTTGCTCGCTTTATTGAAGATCTCACCGCATCTTATCAGGGCGGATGGTATTCAGTCATTAGCTTACATGGTGGAGGCTCTCCTGCAGCGATGAAGCAAGAAATCTATCGCCAGTACCCAATTGGCAACAAAGTGGAGCTTGTAGAACGTTTGTTGGATCGTGGCGTTCTTACGAGTAATGAAGAACGTGCCATCACGAAAAATAAGCAACCAGGACGCTGCTGCGATCAGGGCTGCAGTGCGCCAGGCCAAGCAGTCATGGTTCCACTACCAGAGCCCGGAAGAAGAACTGAATGTAATGACTAAATAAATTTTTAACCTAGTAGTACTTCTTCAGATCCATACCCGTATACATACTAGCCACTTGTTCGGCATAGCCATTAAACATTTGGGTTTTAATCTTTGGCGCAAACATTCCTTTGGGGTCGCCAATGCGACGCTCAACCGCCTGACTCCAGCGCGGATGATCTACCTGAGGATTCACATTGGAATAGAAGCCATAC
>CAITHY010000084.1 GCA_903892315.1 uncultured beta proteobacterium
ACCCCCAATCACCAGAAAAGCCAAAAACCCCATTGATACCCCCATTAATGCTGCCATCAAATCTATAATTGCCATTATGAAGTTGTTGACACTCGGCATCAATCATCACACAGCGCCGGTCGCCATTCGGGAAAAGGTCGCCTTTGACCCTGAATTTCTTCAAGAAGCGTTGCACGATCTTCGCCAACATTTAGTTGGCGCGAATCAGGCCGGGCTTCCCGAGGCTACGATTTTGTCAACCTGCAACCGTACCGAGGTCTACTGTGCCGCAAATGATGCCAGCGCTGCAGGTCTTTTACATGAGGCCACTTTCGATTGGTTAGCAAAAACTCAGCAACTTGCCCCAAGCAGTCTTGAGCCACACATTTATTCACTGCCACAATCGGATGCCGTGCGACATGCCTTCAGAGTTGCGTGTGGCTTAGATTCCATGGTGATTGGTGAGACGCAAATCTTAGGTCAAATGAAAGATGCGGTTCGCACCGCCAATGATGCTGGCGTATTAGGAACCTATCTCAATCAACTTTTCCAGAAAACATTTTCAGTCGCCAAAGAAGTGCGCGGGTCTACTGAAATCGGCGCACACTCTATTTCAATGGCGGCAGCATCTGTACGTCTCTCCGAGCGTATCTTTGAAAAAATTGCCGATCAAAAGATTTTGTTTATTGGTGCTGGTGAAATGATCACCTTATGCGCAACGCATTTTGTGGCGCGCAAACCAAAAACCGTAGCAATTGCTAACCGCACTATAGAGCGCGGTCAGGAGCTTGCAGATTCGATTTCTGCACAAGACGTTGAGGCTGAATCCTTTAAGCTCTCAGAACTACCAGGGCGCCTGCACGAGTTCGACATTATTGTTTCTAGCACTGCCTCATCCTTACCTATTATTGGGCTTGGCATGGTGGAGAGTGCCCTGAAACAGCGTCGCCACAAGCCCATGGTGATGATTGATTTAGCAGTACCGCGAGATTTTGAACCTGAAATCTCCAGACTAGATGACATCTACCTCTACACCGTTGATGATTTGGGAATGATGATTCAGACTGGCGCCAACTTACGTCAAGCGGCAGTAAGCCAGGCTGAAGCCATCATCGAAGATCGTGTTGGTAACTTTATGCATTGGATGCAAGGTCGGAATGCAGTTCCACTGATTCAGGATATTCAGCAGCAAGGCGAACGTTTGCGTCAACTTGAACTCGAGCGCGCGATGAAACGCTTAATGCGTGGTGATGATCCGCAAGAAGTTCTCAATGCTATGGCACAAGGTCTTACCAATAAATTTCTGCATGGCTCCCTCCATGCATTGCAACACTCTAATGGCGCTGAGCGTGACGCCTTGATTAAGCTGCTACCCAAACTATTCGCCTCGCATTCCAAGCCAGAAGACCATTAGATGAAGCCCAGCATGCGGGCTAAGCTAGACCACCTAGACACGCGCTTAGCCGAACTTAACTCCTTATTAACCTCCGAAGAAGCGACCAAAGACTTGGATGCTTATCGGAAGCTCACGCGTGAACATTCCGATATCGCTACCGTAGTAGAACAGTTTGGCCTCTACAAGCAAGCTGAGGCAGACGCCCAAGCGGCAGAGGAAATGCGCAAAGATCCTGAAATGAAGGACTTTGCTGATGATGAGCAGAAACAGGCATTGGCTACGATGGAAGCACTTGAGGGCACATTACAAAAGCTCCTGCTTCCTAAGGATGAAAATGATGATCGCAATGTCTTCTTAGAAATTCGTGCAGGCACTGGCGGCGATGAGAGCGCACTCTTTGCGGGTGATCTGCTGCGCATGTATAGCCGCTTTGCTGAGCGACAAGGCTGGAAAGTGGAAATGGTCAGCGCTGCTGAATCTGATTTGGGTGGATACAAAGAAGTTGTCCTTCGTCTCGTTGGGCAGTCTGTTTACTCACGTCTCAAGTTTGAATCTGGCGGCCATCGCGTGCAACGCGTTCCACAAACAGAAACTCAGGGTCGCATTCATACTTCTGCTTGTACTGTGGCTGTCATGCCAGAAGCAGATGAACTTGAGGCAGTCAAAATTAATCCTGCGGAATTGCGGATTGATACCTTCCGCGCTTCGGGTGCCGGCGGTCAGCATATTAATAAAACAGATTCTGCAGTCCGCATCACCCATCTGCCTACAGGTACCGTAGTTGAATGCCAAGATGATCGCAGCCAACACCGCAACCGTGAACAAGCCATGAAGGTATTGGTTTCTCGCATCATGGATGCTAGAGAGCGTGAGAAACATCAACTCGAGGCGCAGACTAGAAAGTCGCTGGTTGGGTCGGGTGATCGCAGCGATCGCATTCGTACCTATAACTTCCCACAAGGCCGTATCACTGACCACCGCATCAATCTCACGCTTTATAAAATTGATGCCATGATGGACGGTGATATCGATGATCTATGTAATGCTCTTGCATCTGAACATCAGGCAGAGCTTCTGGCTGCCCTTGGTGACAATTAAGCAATTACGAAATCTGTGAAACCGGATTTAAGCCTACGCTCCTTATTGAGCGATTCAGTACTCGCTCCTGCTGAGGCAAAAATTCTAATGGCTTACATTCTGGAAAAGTATCACCAACTGCCACGCTCTGCTCTGCTGTCGCGTGATGATTTAGAACTCAACGCCAAGGCGCGTGAAGAGTGGAAAACGCTTGAATCCAAGAGAATTCAGGGTGAGCCGATTGCCTATCTGATCGGTAAAAGAGGTTTTCACAATATTGAGCTTTATGTTGCTCCTGGAGTGCTGATACCGCGCCCTGAAACTGAGCTCTTAGTGGAGATTGGTTTGCGTGAAAGCAAGCGCTTACAAGCCCCCACAAGTATTCTAGATTTAGGAACAGGTTCAGGCGCCATTGCTTTAGCGATTGCACATGATGATCCAAATACGCAACTTACTGCAACCGATCATTCCACAGAAGCACTGGAAATTGCCAAAATAAATGCCAAGCGATTGAATCTTGAGCCGCGCGTTCAGTTTTTTCAAGGGGATTGGTATGAGGCAATAGAAGCTAGCGCTTCTTTTGACATCATTCTCAGTAATCCGCCATACATTACATCCCAAGACTCCCATCTAAGCCAGGGTGACCTGCGCTTTGAGCCGGTTTCCGCCCTAACTG
Source organism: uncultured beta proteobacterium (assembly GCA_903892315.1). The sequence goes on from CAITHY010000084.1 coordinate 3,129, forward strand.
ATCATGGCAACGGGCTGACCTGCTTAGAAAATATTATTTCAGGCGCCAAACGCCACCTAAACCCAAATGGCTTGCTTGCCGTTGAGCATGGATTTGACCAATCAGAAGCCGTTGTAGCCCTCATCAGGCAAGCGGGCTTTCAGGATATCCAAACTTATTTGGATTTAGGCGGTCATCACCGTGTTGCCTCTGGCAGAAAATAGGACGAAATAACCTTTTTTCACATTAAGTCTTAAAATCGACTAAACCTTATTTTCAAACTGTCTTTGCAATAAGACCGCCGCAGTAAAAACTGATTAGAAAGAACATATGGACTCACAAGCTCAAATTAAAGAAATCGTTACCAGCCATCCAGTGGTGTTGTTCATGAAAGGAACTGCGCAGTTTCCACAGTGCGGTTTTTCCGGAAACGCCATTAATATCTTGCGCGCTAGTGGTGTTGAAAACCTCCATACCGTGAACGTCTTGGAAGATGCTGGAATTCGTCAAGGTATTAAAGAATTCGCAAATTGGCCAACAATTCCCCAGCTCTATATCAATGGTGAATTTATTGGCGGATCTGACATCATGACTGAAATGTTCCAGTCTGGCGAACTCCAAAAACTCGTTAAAGCTTAATCCAGAGTTTCGTTGAGACTTTGACGCTGTGACTTTTGATTTAAGCTCTCTTCTATTATTTGGCCTGCCATTTGGAGTTTGTGCAGGCCTTTTAGTTTATGCCTTAAACCTACGATCTACCCTTGCTCGTGTTGAGCTACAAGCACAAACAGAGCTTGCTCTAGCACTCAGTTTACGTAACGAGCGTGACCAAGCACTACAAAATGCAATTCGACTAGAGGCAGAGTTGGACTCTGAACGCAAACAAGGTCTAGGCAGAATTGAATCACTCAATGAAGCTAAAGAGGCTTTGACTAATCAGTTCAAAAATTTAGCCAATGAGATCCTAGAAGATAAATCTAAGCGCTTTACCGAACAAAATACAGCTAGCCTGGATGCACTATTAAAGCCACTACAAACCAAGCTCACTGAATTTAAAGAACAAGTCAGCACTTCATATGGCAATGAAGCTCGCGAGCGCCATGCCCTCAAAAGCGAAATTGAGCGCTTGGCTAATCTCAATTTGCGCATGTCAGATGAAACACGCTCCTTAACCCAGGCATTAAAAGGGGACTCCAAGGTTCAAGGCAATTGGGGTGAGTTGGTATTGGAGTCCATCCTAGAGTCCTCCGGCCTACGCAAGGGCGAAGAGTATCTTGTGCAAGATAGTCACACGCAAGTGGATGGCTCTCGTCTACAACCCGACGTCGTCATTAAGCTGCCTGAAGGCAGAAGTCTGGTTGTTGATAGCAAGGTATCCATTACAGCCTATGCCCGCCATGTTGAAACTACCGATCCTGTAGTTGCTGAGCAAGAGTTGGCTGCGCATATTCAGTCGCTGCGCCAACATATTCAAGGTCTATCTGGAAAGAACTATAGCTCCCTATATGGAGTCGGCTCAGTCGATTTTGTGCTCATGTTTGTTCCTATTGAGCCTGCATTCTTACTCGCATTAAAGACGGCACCAAATCTATACCAAGAAGCTCTGGCAAAAAATATTGTGTTGGTGTGTCCAAGCACTCTCATGGCAACATTGCGCACCGTTGCCCACCTTTGGCGGCAAGATCATCAAAATCGCAATGCCTTAGAAATCGCAAAACAATGTGGCAATCTTTACGATAAGTTTGTAGGCTTTGTAGATGATTTAGAGAAACTGGGTCAACGCTTAGATCAAGCACAAACCAGCTATCACGATGCATTTAGTAAACTCAAAACTGGCAAGGGCAACCTCATCCGCTCTGCTGAAAAAGTACGTGAACTGGGCGTCAAACCCAGCAAGAACCTCTCTCCACCCTTGATTGAGTCTGCTTCTGATTTCGAATAATTTTAGACAAACAAAAAACCCCGCTTAGTTTGCACCAAGCGGGGTTTTTTAATACCGACTACTAAATCAATACTCTCAGTCAGCAATCAATTAAGCTGATTTACGGCTACGTGATGCAGGTGTAGCGGCTTTCTTAACTTGAGCGATTTGACCTTGTACAGTTTCGATTGCTTGTTCAGCAGTTTTCTCTGCAGTAGCAAAAGCTTCTTTGCTAGCAGCGCGGAACTGTTCAAAACCTTGCAATGCGCTACCGTATACAGTCTTAAATGAAGACAAGAAAGTTTCTGAGCCAGCAGGTGCATTAGCAGCAATAGTGTTGATCCAGTCTTGAAAACCATCTTGCAAGTGGTCGATGCTTGCATCAACTACGTTTACAAATTCTTTATTGCTGTCACGCAATACTTTGCTAACTTTCTTTTGGTAAGCAACAGCTTGGTTACCAGCAGATTGCAAAGTTTCAGCATTTAGCATCTCAGTAACTTGCTTAGGATCTTTAGCAGTCAATACTTGTTGAATGCCGTCTTGAGCGTTTACCAAAACATCTTTTGAAGCAGCATAGTTCAGTTCAGCCAATTTTTGAGCATTTTCTAAAGCAGCTTCGCTCAAAGAAAATGTAGCCTCAAGGCCTTTGCTATTCATTTGGGACAATTTAGCGGTGATTTGATCTTGGTTCATGTATTTCTCCAGAAATTAAGTGGTACAACTAGTCAATTAAGCGCACGATTTAAGACATGGAAAACTGTAGATACCTTAAATATTGCACTGCACCATGAAACTGTAACTGAAGGAATATGACAAATCAAGCAGTTTTTGCTGCTATGCAACAAATATATTCCAGAACTAGAATAAACTTAATATAATCAATAACTTAATGTCATATCCGAATTCCCACTCCTATCGAAAAGTAGCTGTTGCAGCCTGCTTTGGAACCTTTCTGGAGTGGTATGACTTCCTGACATTTGCGACCCTAGCAGTCGTTTTTGCCCCACTCTTCTTTCCCTCTACAGACCCTAATACAGCCCTTTTAGCGAGCTTAGCGACTTTTGGCGTTGGAATGGTAGTCCGACCTGTTGGAGCAGCTCTATTTGGCTCTATGGGTGATCGTATCGGCCGTAAACCCGTTTTCATGATCACTATTGCCTTAATGGGACTTGCAACCGTGAGCGTGGGCTTTTTACCTACTTACGCCCAGGTTGGCATCTGGGCACCCATCCTACTGGTTGCTCTGAGATTGCTTCAGGGACTCTCTGCTGGCGGCGAAATCGGTGGCAGTGCGGTCTACCTTACCGAACATGCTGGTGATGAGTACCGGGGATTTAAAACCAGCTTCCTGCAACTCATGGGCCCTCTTGGCATTCTATTTTCCACCATGCAAATTGCATTGCTCAGAAGCCAGCTATCACCAGAAGAATTTCAAGCTTGGGGTTGGCGTGTGCCATTTTGGATTTCGATTGCGCTATTGCTCATTGCATTCAAAGCCCGCATGGCTTTAGAAGAAACGCCTGTGTTTTTAGAGCTGAGTAAATCCCAGCAACAATCTGCAAGTCCACTACTGAATAACTTCCGCGATCCACAAACACGCAAACGGATGTTTTTACTGTTTTTCTGCATCTCTGCCGGTGGGGCGGTACTGTTCTTTTGCGTGCAAGTCTACACAGCAATCTTTCTAAAAACTGCTGTGCAGCTGGCGCCTGGGTTAGTTGACCAGCTCAGCATTTATGCAACTCTGGCCTTATTCCCGCTCACTATTTTTGCTGGATGGTTATCAGATAGGATTGGCCGTAAACCTGTTGTGGTTTGCGGGCTATTCTTAGGTGCTGCATTTATTCTCCCGGCGTTTCATCTGCTCAAGAACATAGGCATGGCATATCTGAACAACCCAGCCGACACTTTTCAGCTTATTTTTATAGGTGCACTACTTATTGGCTTATCTCTAGCCCTTGCTTTAGTGGTTGGTCCTCAGACCGCCATGCTGGCCGAACTCTTTCCAGCTAAAACCAGAAATAGTGCAGCAACCCTACCTCACAATTTAGCTGCCGGATGGATTGGTGGCTTACTTCCTTTAATCGTAACTTGGTTAAACCAACGTTGGCAAAGTGATAGTGCCGGACTCTGGTATCCCACAGCATTTTTAGCAAGCGCCGCTATTGTGGCTCTTCTATATTTACCAGAGACGAGAAAAACAAATCTGCGCCTGTAGCCCAAGCGCTAAAGAAAAAAGCTTCTAAGCGTTTAACTTAGAAGCTTTCAAATACTTGGTGCCCCTTGTCCGACTCGAACAGACCACCTACTGATTACAAATCAGTTGCTCTACCAGATGAGCTAAAGGGGCAACGGGATATATTTTATCCTATTTCACAATCTTCAAGGATGGTCTTGTGGTTTTGGGTTTTTCAGGGGTCTGATCTTCAGAATCCGCAATATGAAGATCACGAGCCTGCGCTGGATCAAATGGGAAAGACATGCCTTGACCGTTCTCCCTAGCGTAGATTGCTAGGACATGGGTAACCGGGACCATGATCTTTCTTGGAATACCGCCAAATCTCGCCTGGAAGCTTATCCAATCGTTTTCTATCGCTAGCTGATGACATGCCTCTAGGGAAAGATTCAGAACGATCTCATCATTCTTCACAAACTCCATAGGCACTTCTACCCTAGCGTCCACAAAAACCGCTATGAAGGGTGTAAAACCAAAATCCGTGCACCACTGATGTAGAGCACGGATTAGATATGGCTTATTACTTGGAATGTCAGACATGCCGACGAGTCATGTACCGCTAGAAATGCTTAGCGGCGCATTACCTTTTCAGAAGGAGTCAAAGCCTCGATGTACGCAGGCCTGCTAAAAATACGCTCAGCGTATTTCAGCAAAGCTGCTGCATTGCGAGAAAGATCAATGCCGTAATGCTCAAGACGCCACAACAATGGCGCTATCGCTACGTCAAGCATAGAGAACTCATCACCCAACATGTATTTGTTTTTAACAAAAATTGGTGCCAACTGAGTCAAGCGATCACGAATCGCTAGACGCGCTTTTTCGTGAGTCTTTTCAGCAGCCTTACCTTTTTCATTTTCCAGAGCGGCTACATGCACAAACAATTCTTTCTCAAAATTGAAAAGGAAGAGGCGTGCGCGGGCGCGTGCTACTGGATCAGGCGGCATTAATTGTGGATGAGGAAAACGCTCATCAATATATTCATTGATGATGTTGGACTCATACAAAATTAAATCACGTTCAACCAAGATAGGTACCTGGCCGTAAGGATTCATTACTGAAATGTCTTCAGGCTTATTAAACAAGTCGACATCGCGGATTTCAAAATCCATGCCTTTTTCAAAAAGCACCAAACGGCAGCGTTGCGAGAATGGGCAGTTAGTACCCGAGTACAACACCATCATAAATTTATTTCCTTAA
>CAITHY010000085.1 GCA_903892315.1 uncultured beta proteobacterium
ACCGTTCCACGACTCGCAAAAGCTTCAGTCACCGCTAATTTTGCACTGGAGGATAAATTCATACCCTCTATAACGCGACTGCGGGCAATGTAATCTTGATACTGTGGCACAGCAACTGCCACTAAAATTCCAATGATAGCCACTACAACCATGACCTCAATCAGCGTAAATCCCAACTCTTTATCCCGCATTTGGAGTGGATTTCTATAGTTTTGATTTATGTTTTGCATTGATTCTGGCCCCCTAGTTGAAATACCTCATCATCCAGTCTAGTCCTTTCATCCTCAAGAAGCTCAGACGTAAAAAAAGCCAGCTTTTATCGCCGGCTTTTCTGATGTAGAAGTAGGCTAAAAAAGCTTATGGTTTAGAGTGATTCTTTTTCTTCAAATAGTTGCCCAGTAAGATCACAATAGCAACTCCAATACCCTCAAAAATCATGTGCGCATCTTCAAATGCAGCTTGCATAGAATCTTTAATGGCTGGGTCCTCTACCAACATACCTCCAGCAAGCAAGCCCAATAGACCAGCCCCTAAAGTAATGATGATTGGGAAACGATCCATTACCTTAAGAAGCATAGTGCTTCCAAAAATAATCAAGGGAATAGAAAGTCCCAAACCAATAATGAGCAACGCTAAACGAGTTTCTTCTGGACCCTTTTGAGCGGCTGCAGCCACTGCAATGACGTTATCCAGACTCATCACTAAGTCCGCTACTAATATTGTACGTATCGCCCCCCAAATATTGGAGTGGCCATCCATCTCAGCCTCATCATCGCTATCAGCCAATAATTGCACGCCAATGTAGACCAGCAAAATTGCACCAACGATTTTTAGATAGGGAAGGCTAAGTAGCTGTACCGCAGTGATTGTCAAAATCACACGCAAAATAATAGCTGCTGCGCTACCCCAAAAGATCGCTTTCTTTTGTTGATTTGCTGGTAGGTTGCGTGATGCCAATGCAATCACTACTGCGTTATCTCCAGATAACAAGATGTTGGCAACAATGATAGATAAAAGCGCAGCCCAGAATGCCGGGCCTGAAAATACTGAAAAATCCATGAGTTGTCTCCCTACTTTATTTTTATGTTTTAACTACCAATACTATAAAAAAGGATGCTGTTTTATCAGCATCCTTTTCCTTTGACTAATTACAACATTGCCTTTAGCAAAGCGGCCATTTCTGAAGGGTTCTTCGTTACTTTGAAGCCACACTCTTCCATTACGGCAAGCTTGGCATCGGCAGTATCCGCACCACCAGAAATCAAGGCGCCTGCGTGACCCATACGCTTGCCTGGGGGCGCTGTTACACCGGCAATAAAGCCAACCACTGGCTTCTTCATATTGTCTTTGCACCAGCGAGCAGCTTCTGCTTCATCTGGGCCGCCGATTTCACCAATCATGATCACAGCATCAGTCTCTGGATCTTCATTGAACATTCTCATGATGTCGATGTGCTTCAGACCATTGATTGGGTCACCACCAATACCAACTGCTGTGGACTGACCTAAGCCAATGGCTGTCAACTGACCAACCGCTTCATAAGTTAATGTACCGGAACGGCTAACAACACCAATGCGGCCTTTCTTATGAATATGGCCAGGCATGATGCCGATCTTCAGTTCATCTGGAGTGATAATGCCTGGGCAATTAGGGCCTAGTAATAATGTTTTCTTACCACCAGCAGCTTCTTTAGCATGCATCTTGTTGCGCACTTCAAGCATGTCGCGCACTGGAATGCCCTCAGTAATACAGATCACAAAGTCGAGGTCAGCTTCAACGGCTTCCCAAATTGCAGCAGCAGCGCCAGGAGGCGGAACATAAATAACAGAAGTCGTCGCACCAGTTTGCTGTGCAGCTTCTTTAACAGTCCCATAAATAGGAATGTTAAAAATAGACTCGCCCGCTTTTTTAGGATTGACACCTGCAACAAAACAGTTTTTGCCGTTTGCATATTCCTGACATTTTTCAGTATGGAACTGACCGGTCTTACCAGTAATACCTTGTGTAATGACTTTGGTGTTTTTATTGATCAAAATAGACATATTGAAATTCCTGGATTATTTGTTTTTGGCAACAGCAGCAACTACCTTA
>CAITHY010000086.1 GCA_903892315.1 uncultured beta proteobacterium
CGCTTCTATCTGTTTAGACTAAAAAATTAGTCGTTTTTAGTTTTAACAACTTTACGACCACGATAGTAGCCGTTAGGTGAAATGTGGTGGCGCAAATGAGCCTCACCAGTTGTGGCTTCGACAGCCGTAGCAGGTGCGGTCAAAAAGTCGTGCGCACGGTGCATGCCACGTTTGGAAGGTGATTTTTTGTTTTGTTGAACGGCCATATTGAACTCCTAAGCAAGGCGATATTCTAGCATGGAAATACGCCTAAACGCTTGATTTATTGACAAAAGATACTTAAAACAACAACTGAAATAAGACTCCCAATATCAGTTTTTCTTCATATTTTTCAATATGTTAAAGGGGTTTTCCTGCTCGTTTGACAGCTCCTCATCAGCCTCGCCCCCAAAGGTGGATGCGTGAGGCTCACAAAAACCATCTGGATGTTTTGGAATCAAGGGTAAAGAGAGCAAAACCTCATCCTCGATGGTTTCCAGGAGGTTGAAATGCTGATTTACGACCAGGGGCTCTTGCTCTTCATCCTCAACGGGATATTCGTCCGCCTCGGAATCTGTCAAAACCAGAATAAATCGACGTTTTTCATCCAAATCGACCGCACAATCTTGTAAACAGCGCTGGCAGACCAGGTTTAGACGCCCTTTTAGACCTAATTCGAGGATTTGATGGGGCTCAATCCCCGGGGAATCCTGAAAATGGGTCTTCACCGACCAATTGAAACCATCGGACGGGTTGACGGTGGAAGCCTCCTCAGCCACTCTGGGTATATCTGACATGCTTAAAAAACCAGCACCCACATAAGATTGAGGCGCACAAAAATCTACCCTCTTTAAGGCATTAGGCTCGGCAGATAGCTCGACTTGAGGTAAAACTTGATTACGATTCATGGCATCAGTCTAAATGAAGGCGCCCTAGAAAGCACAGCAAAAATGAGTATCTCTACAAATGCACCTCAAAATCCAAGACTCATCTTGGCATCTACCTCGACATATCGCCGTGAACTTTTAGAGCGCCTGCGCATCCCTTTTGAAATCATCTCACCAAAGGTAGATGAAACCCCGCTCACTGGCGAGAGTACTCTTGATTTAGCACTTCGACTTGCTCAAGCCAAAGCGGGTGCAGTTGCCAAAGAGCATCCTGATGCTTGGGTGATTGGCTCTGATCAAGTTGCCGATCTTTGTGGCGCAGCGATTGGTAAGCCAGGTAATTTTGAAAGGGCATTGGCGCAATTACAGTTGATGCGAGGTCAAACAGTGGTTTTTCAAACGGCATTATGTTTGATGAAGGGCGCCACCCAAACCACTTTATGCGTTCCAACTGAAGTCACCTTTCGCAAACTTCCAGACAGCGCTTTAAAGGCCTATTTACTTGCCGAAGAACCCTATGACTGCGCTGGCAGCGCTAAGTCGGAAGGCCTTGGTATCAGCCTGTTAGAGTCCATTCAGAGTGATGACCCAACCGCTTTAATTGGCTTGCCGCTGATTGCATTAACCGGCTTACTGCGCGATGCTGGTTTTGCAATTCCATCCAAAACATAAAGCAAATAATTAATCATTAGCATCATTAGAAAAAAAATAATTCATGAGCAAACTCGGCACTCTTTATTTGGTTCCCAATACCCTAGGTGATGATGGCCGCACTGAGCAATTGCCATGGGTGCTTCCATCTGAAACGATTACGCAAACAGCTAAGCTACAACACTGGATTGTTGAAGATGCCAAAACAGCGCGCGCATTATTAAAAGCAATCGATTCTGTTTCTCCATTGGTGTGCACTATTCAAGAAATGCAGATGAGCGAATGGCGTGGCGCTGCGCGTAACGCAAAATATGGTGATGCGGTCAAACCTGCGGATTTACTCAAACCCTTGCTAGCCGGCAATGACATGGGCTTGATGTCTGAAGCAGGAGTCCCAGGCGTTGCAGACCCTGGTGCTGAGTTGGTGCTGGCAGCTCACAAACTAGGTGCCCAAGTGAAGCCACTCGTTGGGCCGAGCTCTATTTTGTTAGGGCTAATGGCAAGCGGACTCAATGGTCAGCGCTTTGTATTTCAAGGCTATTTGCCTCATGACACTCATGAGCGCACCGCCAAACTCAAACAACTTGAAGTGGAGTCTCGCAAATTACAACAAACACAAATTTGGATTGAGACGCCGTATCGCAACACTGCCATGCTCATGGCCTGCATTCATTCGTTGGCGCCGCAAAGCCTGCTCTGCCTTGGAGTAGACCTCAGCCTGCCATCCGAAATGATCGCCACCCTTTCGATTGCAGATTGGCGTAAACGCTATCCGAATGAAGCTGCATGCGCCTCATTACAAAATAGGCCAACAGTATTTCTACTATTGGCCTAGATCTTAAATCCTTTGTTTTTACTTTAAGTCTGGCGTCTTCACTAAAGCTTTACCAGCAGCTGTGCCAGCTTCCGCGCCAAAGCGTTTAGCAACCCGCTCAGCGAAATTCTCCTTCATGGTGTAGTCCAGAATATCAGGCGCCTTAAAGATATCGCGCGCAACTGTATCAACAGTACCGTAACCATCAGCCAAGCCAAGCTTCACAGCTTGCTCGCCATTCCAGATGCGGCCAGAAAATACATCTGGTACGTCTTTTAAGCGATCGCCACGACCCTCCTTCACTACCGCAATAAATTGCTGATGAATCTCATCAATCATGGTCTTCACCATCTCTACTTGCTTTGGATTCTCTTTGCTAAATGGATCCATCATGCCCTTATTGGAGCCTGAGGTAATCATGCGACGAGTCACACCCAACTTATCCATTAGGCCGGTAAAACCAAAGCCTTCCATGATTACGCCAATCGACCCTACTAGACTGGCTTTATCAACCAAGATTTGGTCTGCAGCCACTGCAACGTAGTAACCACCAGAGGCACAAATATCTTCGACTACGACATAAAACGGTTTTTTGGGGTAGAGCTTGCGCAAGCGATGAATCTCATCATTGATCATGCCGGCCTGTACCGGAGAACCTCCGGGACTATTGATGCGCAATATAACGCCAGCACTATGTTCATTCTCGAATGCAGATAGTAAGGATGAATTGATATCCATCGCATTAGCCATCGAGCTGGAAGAAATTTCTCCTTCAAGGGTCACCAAGGCAGTATGTTTTTCAACTCCCATGCCCTTGCCTGGAAGATGAAAGTCAAATATGGAAAGCAAAGCGCCGACGATTACTAACAATGTCAGGATTCGCAAGACCGCCTTCCAACGACGTGCTTTACGAGTCTCCTTCAAATTCTCCAACAAGAGATGTTCGAGTGCTTGACGTTCCCAATTGGGATTTGGGTTGTTTTCCATCTTTTAAATTCCTTAGTGTTGCAGGTTATTTTTAAGCCATTGAGAAAGTTGCGCGACATCATCCACATGCGCCAATGATGGCGATTCTTTTAAAGTACTCGGGGGATGGGCGCCATAAGTCACTGCTACCGCATCGACCCCAGCATTGGCTGCCATATCCAAGTCATGGGTAGTGTCGCCAATCATCAACATACGGCGAGTCGGCACTTGAGTCACATCTGACAGCTCTAACAACATTCCTGGATGAGGCTTAGAAAAAGATTGATCGGCCGTACGAGTCTCATGGAAGAGATGGCCGATCTGATGATGTTGCAGCGAGCGATCTAATCCGACGCGCGACTTTCCAGTAGCAACAGCCAATAAATATTGTTTAGCATGCAGCTCTTCCAAGAGCCCTCGAATGCCAACAAATAAATCAAGCTCATGATCTTTTGCTAAGTAGTGATAACGAAAACGCTCTGTCAGTTTAGGAAAATGGGCCGGCTCTATCCAAGGTACTGCACTACGCAATGAATCCTGAATCCCCAAACCAATGACCGAACTTGCCAAGGTATCATCTGGCGCCTTAAAACCCAAATCGCGACATGCCTGCTGAATGCAATGCACGATGGTTGGCGTGGAATCCATGATGGTTCCATCCCAATCCCACACAATCAGGTCATACGGTCGATTCGATTTATTGACTTGAGACATTCTGATATTTACCGCTCAAAGGTTTTGATCATGGCCGCAAATTCTGGGGGTAATGGCGACTCAATGCGCATCTTTTCACCAGTGCGTGGATGGGTAAAACCAGCCAGATGAGCATGCAGATATAAGCGTTTGGACTTAACTACCTTATCTAAATCTTCAAAGCCATATTTATCATCACCCAAAATTGCGTGCCCCAATTTTTGCAAGTGCACTCGGATCTGATGAGTGCGCCCTGTTTTAAGTTGTGCCTCAGCCAGCGTGATTGAGGCATCCTCGCGCTGAAGTGCTTTAGTTACTCTTAAAGAGGTATGACTTGGCAATCCATCTGGATCAACCCGAACGCGACGTTCGCCATTAGGCAGAAGATATTTATGTAGCGGATATTTGAGTTGCATGGTTTGCGCGCCTTGCACGATTTCACCATGTACTAGTAAGTAATAGCGCTTGTCGGTTTGCCCCTCACGAATTTGACGATGCAATTCCACCAAAGCGCTCCGCTTTTTGGCTAGCAGCAAAACCCCTGAGGTATCGCGGTCCAGACGATGGACTAATTCCAAGAACTTGAGTTCGGGGCGGGTAATGCGCAGGGTCTCAATGACTCCAAGGGCAATGCCTGAGCCACCATGGACAGCTAAACCCGCAGGCTTATTGACTATTAAGAGTGCTTCATCCTCAAAAAGAATCGGCATTTTGTCTGAGTAGCCATGCGCCCGAGATTTGGTTTGAGCACTATTGACTGCGGCCATTTGGGCCGGTTCAGCAATGCGGACCGGGGGGAGTCGGACTACATCACCCTCAATCAGACGAGTGGTTGGCTCAGCCCGCTTTTTATTGACCCGGACTTCGCCAGATCGAATAATTCGATAAACGTGGCTTTTGGGGACCCCTTTGGCCCAGCGCAATAGATAGTTATCCAAGCGTTGACCGGCCTCCTCGGGGCCAATAGTCTGAAGATGTACTGCAGCAGGGGCTGAAGTAGAGGGCGTTTTTACCTTTAAAGGCTTGGAAATAGGTTCGGATTTCATGATTTATCTCTCTTGTGACCCCACCAGGGGATGACAAGGGACTCAACAATACCCCATTGTCACGCAACTTGTGCCGTATAATCAACGCTCTAGCCAATTTATTGGCCCGATCCCAACCTGAAGTCAGGTTTGAATCGTGGAGTTTGGAGTCGCCCTTTAAAAGACTCCCGGGGTTGCCCCTCCCCCGTTGTAATGAGGCGCAGGGTTGGTGTGCCGTATGCCGCGACCCGCGATTAGAAGACAGTTTTCAGGCGCGCGCCTGCATTGATGACCTAAAGGAGGTC
>CAITHY010000087.1 GCA_903892315.1 uncultured beta proteobacterium
GCCAAATTATTAAAAGGACTTACCCGTATGGCCGGCCATTCGAAATGGGCCAATATTCAGCACCGCAAAGGTCGTCAGGACGAAAAACGCGGCAAGATTTGGACCAAACTCATTAAAGAAATTACCGTTGCTGCCAAATTAGGCGGTGGCGATATTGCTACCAACCCGCGTTTACGCTTGGCTATTGATAAGGCCAAAGACTCTAATATGCCGAACGATAACGTGCAAAGAGCGATTCAACGCGGCACTGGCTCACTCGAAGGTGTGAACTACGAAGAAATTCGTTATGAAGGTTATGGCATGAATGGTGCTGCCATTATTGTGGATTGCTTAACCGATAACCGTACTCGCACTGTTGCTGAAGTTCGTCATGCTTTTAATAAGAATGGTGGCAATATGGGCGCCGAAGGTTCAGTTGCTTTCTTATTCAAACACTGCGGCCAAATGTTGTTTGCGCCAGGCACCAGCGAAGACCAACTCATGGAAGTTGCATTGGATGCTGGCGCCGAGGATGTGATTACTCATGACGACGGTTCTTTAGAGGTGTTATCCCCTGTTCCCGATTTTTCCAATGTACAAGATGCTATTAGTAAAGCAGGTCTCAAGCCTGAACTAGCAACGGTTGCCATGCGTCCTGAGACCGAGATTGCCTTGGAAGGTGATCAGGCCGAAAGTATGCAGAAATTGTTAGATGCGCTTGAGAATTTGGATGACGTTCAAGAAGTGTTTACGAACGCTGCACTTTAATTTTTAAATCCATTTCCTTTAATCACCTCATTTAAATACTAGATAGCTTGTTATGAAAATTCTCTTAATCGGATCTGGCGGACGTGAACATGCGCTCGCTTGGAAGTTAGCTCAATCACCACAAGTCCAAACGGTTTATGTTGCTCCTGGCAATGGTGGTACAGCAACTGCTAAACAAACTGCTGCTGGTATTGAGAACTTACCCATCACTGGATTACAAGAGCTAGCTGATTTTGCCAAGCGCGAGAAGATTCATCTAACGGTTGTAGGTCCAGAAGCTCCATTGGCTGCCGGCATTGTGGATGTATTCCGTAATAATGGCTTACGCATTTTTGGCCCTACCCAATTAGCAGCTCAATTGGAGTCCTCTAAAGACTTTTCCAAAGCCTTTATGAAACGTCATGGCATTCCAACAGCCGATTACCAAACATTCTCTAACGCCCTAGAGGCACACGCTTACATTGATGTCAAAGGTGCGCCGATTGTGATTAAGGCCGATGGTCTTGCCGCAGGCAAAGGTGTAGTGGTAGCTATGAGTCTTGAAGAAGCGCATGCCGCTGTTGACATGATGCTGGCTGACAATAAATTAGGCAATGCAGGCGCCCGGGTTGTGATAGAGGAATTTCTGACCGGTGAAGAAGCGAGCTTTATCGTTCTGGTAGACGGCAAGAATGTTCTTGCATTGGCGACCAGCCAAGATCACAAGCGCTTACTCGATGCTGACCAAGGCCCAAATACTGGCGGTATGGGCGCTTACTCCCCCGCACCAGTTGTTACTCCAGAAATTCATGCCCGCGCATTGCGTGAGGTGATCATGCCAACGGTGAAGGGCATGCAAGCAGATGGCATTCCATATACCGGTTTCTTGTATGCCGGATTAATGATCTCGCCGGATGGCAAGATCAAAACTTTGGAATTTAACTGCCGCATGGGCGACCCAGAAACACAGCCGATCATGGCTCGTCTGCGCAGCGATCTCGTCAATGCACTAGATCATGCGGTAGATGGCACGCTCAATGAAGTGGAATTGGAATGGGATCGCCGCACCGCCCTTGGTGTAGTGCTTGCTGCCCATAAGTACCCTGATACTCCACGTACTGGAGATGTCATTACCGGCATTCCGGTGGATACCGAAGATCAAATGACCTTCCATGCTGGCACCAAGTTACAAGATGGCAAAGTAGTGACATCGGGTGGACGTGTCCTCTGCGTTGTTGGCCTCGCCGATACCGTGCGTGGCGCTCAACAAAAAGCATATGAAGCCATCAGTCATATCCAGTTTGATGGCATGCAATATCGTCAAGATATTGGCTATCGCGCAATTAAGTAAATCCATCTAGTTAGAACATCCTTGCCAGATCAACAGACCCAAATCGATATCGCAACCTTAAAAGAATATTTTTTAGGCTTGCAAGATCGCATCACAAGCGCCATGAGTGCTTTAGATGGCAAGCTCTTTGTTGCTGATGAATGGCACAAGCCAGAAGACAGCAAACTCAAAGGTTATGGTCGCACTTGCATTCTGGATGGTGGCAACATTCTGGAAAAAGGTGGCGTAGGTTTCTCCCACGTCCGCGGCGATCAAATGCCTCCCTCGGCTTCGCATCATCGCCCAGAGGTAGCGGGTCGTAGCTTTGAAGCGATGGGTGTCTCATTAGTATTTCATCCGAACAACCCTAAAGTACCTACCACCCATATGAATGTGCGCTGCTTTATTGCGCAAGCGCCTGGCAAGGAGCCTGTCTGGTGGTTTGGAGGCGGCTTTGACCTTACCCCCTATTACGGCGATGATGATGACTGCAAACACTTTCACCAAACCGCTAAAGACGCTTTAGATCCATTTGGCGAAGAGCTCTACCCTCGCTTTAAAAAATGGTGTGATGAATATTTCTATCTAAAGCATCGTGAAGAACCCCGCGGCATTGGCGGCGTTTTCTTTGATGACTTTAATGAGCTTGGGTTTGAGAAAAGTTTTGCGATGACTCGCGCAGTAGGTGATGCTTTTATTGATGCTTATTTGCCGATCGTGCAGCGCCGCTATCAAGACAGCTTCACTCCAGAAGAAAAATCCTTCCAAGAATATCGCCGTGGTCGCTACGTGGAATATAACCTGATCTTTGATCGCGGGACTATCTTTGGCTTGCACTCGGGCGGACGTACCGAATCTATTCTGATGTCGATGCCGCCAGTAGTTCAGTGGTGGTACAACTGGCAGCCAAAGCCCGGAACTCCCGAGGCAAAGCTGTATGACTACTACCTGAAGCCACGAGATTGGCTAGCTTGAACGATATCCAGAAAATTGGCATTCTCGGGGGTACATTTGATCCCCCTCATGTGGGCCATTTGAGACTAGCTACGCATTTTGCAAAGTTGCTCCATTTGGATGCGCTACTACTCATCCCGAGTGGTGAGCCCTGGCAAAAAGGCGCCAGCATTACTTCAGCAGAAATGCGCTTGAAGTTGACTGAAGCTGCCGGTATCGATTTAGCCCGAGCATTCCTATATCTGCAGATAGCTACTCAAATAGGTGTTGATCGCATAGAAATTGATCGAGCTGGACCGAGTTATGCAATTGACACTGTGAAAGCTTTGCGTGAGCGCTTTGGAGCAAACGCTAGCCTAACTTGGCTAATGGGGGCGGATTCTCTTGTTGCCCTCCCTAGCTGGAATTCATGGGAAAAGCTGAGCCAGTATGTCAATTTTGCGGTGGCGACCAGGCCACATCATGATTTAAGACTAGAAATAAGCTCCGAAGTGGATCAACTCCTGAAAACCCATCAAACATCCACCGCTAAAGCCCTTGAAAATAGCGCTGCAGGCCTCATATACATCGATGAAAGCCTGAATATTGATCTATCCTCAACTGCGTTACGAGAGCGCCTCAAATCCAGCTCAAGGAGCTCTATAGCATCCGAGCAAATTCCAACCCACACCCTAGAAATCATTACAAATCTGGGCTTGTATCAGTAATCAAGCTAAGATCATCCTAAATAGAAAAATTATTGCCGAGAATATATGGACTTACGTAAATTACAACGCGTCGTGATTGATGCCCTAGAAGATGTTAAAGCACAAGATATCCGCGTGTATGACACCACTAAATTGAGTGAGTTATTTGATCGAGTAGTCATTGCTACTGGCTCAAGCAACCGTCAAACCCGCTCTTTAGCAATGTCAGTCAAAGAAGAAGTAAATGCTAAAGGCGGTGAAGTGATCTCCATTGAAGGTTTAGAAACCGGTGAATGGGTATTGGTGGATTGTGGCGATATCGTCGTACATATTTTGCAACCGATGTTGCGCTCTTACTATCAGCTTGAAGGTATGTGGGGTGCGAAACCGGTGCGCGTGAAATTAGCCGGTGACAAAGGTCTTGTTAAGGCCAGCGAATCTGAAGACGACGAGTAATTTCGGCGTCACTTGCAGCAATGCGACTTACCATCGTTTCTGTTGGTCATAAAATGCCTGATTGGGTTGCCACGGCAACCCATGACTACATCAAAAGAATGCCAGCCGATTGCAGTATTGAAATCAAAGAGATCAAACCAGATCTCACACCCGCAAAAGAAGCCGTCAAAATTGCCGCAGCCATTCCTAAGGGATCCAGAGTGATTGCCCTGGATGAGCGAGGCAAAGACCAAACTACCCAGAACTTGGCTACTCAACTAGCTAGCTGGCGCCAAGATGGCTTTGACATTACCTTTTTAATTGGTGGTGCAGACGGCTTGGATCCCAGCCTGAAATCTGGTGCGCAAGCGATGTGGCGACTATCCAGTTTGACCTTGCCACATGCCATGGCCAGAGTCATGTTAGTAGAGCAGCTTTATCGAGCCTGGACTATTCTGCAAGGCCACCCCTACCATCGCGAGTAATCCGTTGAACTCTTTTATTTATCTCGCTTCGCAAAGTCCTCGCCGCCAAGAGCTCTTAAAGCAAATGGGCATTCGCTTTGAAATGCTGCTCCCCAGTCCTGATGAAGATAGTGAGAGTATCGAAACTCCCCTCCCACAAGAAAAAGCACGCACCTATGTAGAGCGCGTCACCTTAGCAAAAAGTGCTGCCGCACTCACTAGATGGAAAAACAGCGGTTTGCCTTGGGCCCCGATTCTTTGTGCCGATACTACTGTGAGCTTACCCAATCATCCTGATGGTGAAATTCTGGGCAAACCGAGCGATGCGGTTGATGCCGCCCGAATTTTGACCATGCTCAGCGGCAAAGTACATGAAGTACTGAGCTCGGTAGCTGTGACCATTAGCCCCAATGAAAAACCAATCCAGTTAGTACAGGTTTCTGAAGTTCAGTTTGCTGATTTATCGAATGAACAGATAGCTGCCTACATCGCCAGCGGCGAACCCTTTGGTAAGGCTGGCGCCTATGGCATACAGGGCCTAGGTGGGGCCTTTATTCCTTTAATTCGGGGCAGCTATAGCGGTATCATGGGTCTACCCATTTATGAAACGAAGCTTTTACTAGATCGCGCCCAAGTCCGCAGCATATGAACGAAGAAATACTGATTAATATCACTCCGCAAGAAACGCGCGTTGCTTTAATTCAGCAAGGGGCAGTTCAAGAGTTACAGATTGAGCGCACTCGTCAACGCGGCATTGTGGGCAATATCTATTTAGCCAAAGTAGTTCGTGTACTGCCAGGCATGCAATCGGCATTTATCGAAATCGGTCTTGAGCGCACTGCTTTTATGCATGTGGCAGACATCACACAAAATAATCCCCAGGCACAAATTGAAAAATTATTGTTTGAAGGGCAAACACTGTTAGTGCAGGTATTAAAAGATCCCCTGGGAACTAAAGGCGCGCGCTTAACAACCCAACTGAGTATTGCTGGACGCAATTTAGTCTATCTACCACCAGCAGGTAGTGATACCGCTACTGAAAAATATATTGGCGTTTCTCAACGGATTGATCAACCCGAAGAACGCGAAGCTATTAAGGTACGTCTTGCAGGCCTGATGGCTGAAGACGAAAAAGGCGGCATCATCGTCCGCACTAGCGCTCAAGATGCATCCGACACAGAACTACAGCACGACATGCTTTACCTACGTACTACCTGGGAAAACATTCATGCAGCCATGAAGCATAATCCAGCGCCTACCCTGCTCTATCAGGACCTTAGCCTAGCAGAGCGGGTGTTACGGGATGTTGCGGGAGAAGAAACGACACAGATCCGCGTGGATTCTGCTGAAAATTTTGAGAAGCTCAAAGCATTTACGAATGCCTACATGCCTAACCTTTTAGGTAAGCTGACCTTGCATCGTGGCGAACGCGCGCTCTTTGACTTATTTGATGTTGATACTGAGATTAATAAAGCGCTTGGTCGCCGAGTCGATCTCAAGTCTGGCGGCTATCTGATGATTGATCAAACCGAGTCTATGACGACGATTGATGTGAACACGGGTAGTTATGTAGGCGCACGCAATCTTGATGACACCGTCTTTAAAACAAATCTGGAAGCAGCGCAAGCAATTGCACGCCAACTCCGTCTACGCAATTTGGGCGGAATCATCATTATCGACTTCATTGATATGGTCAGCAAAGATCATCAAGAGTCCGTACTGCATGAACTCAAACGCAATCTTGAGCGTGATCATGCGCGCACTTCAGTCAGCGACTTTTCTGCATTGGGCTTAGTGGAAATGACCCGCAAAAGGACGCGGGAGTCCTTAGCTCACATCACCTGCGAGCCGTGTGCTACCTGCCTTGGCAAGGGTGAGATTAAAACAGCCCAAACGATTTGTTATGAGATTTTGCGAGAAATTGTGCGCGAGCATCGCCAATTTAATCCACGTGAATTTAGGATTGTGGCTGCGCCGGATGTGATTGACTTATTCCTGGAGGAAGAAAATCAATTCTTAGCGCAGTTAGGGGATTTCATTGGGAAGCCCATTACCCTGCAAGCGGAGGGCAGCTTCCGCCAAGAGCAATACGATATTGTTCTGAGTTAGTTTTCTGAATCAAGCGTTGGAGAATTGGATGCGATGTAAGTTCGCATACAAGCCATCATGCTGAATTAAATCTTCGTGACAGCCATTCTCAACAATCTTGCCATGCTCCAGAACCACAATCCTGTCAGCGTGTTCAATAGTAGATAAACGATGCGCAATCACCAAGGTCGTTCTGTTGGCCATTAAGGTATCGAGCGCTTCCTGAACCTGACGCTCAGACTCAGAATCCAAGGCAGATGTGGCTTCATCCAGAATCAAAATGGGCGCATCTTTATAGATAGCGCGGGCAATGGCCAAACGCTGGCGTTGCCCACCAGACAGGCGATTGCCGTTATCCCCCACCATAGAATCAATACCCTCCGGTAATTCTTTGATCATAGCGCTGAGATTGGCGGCCTCCAGGGCCTCCATCACGCGACCACGATCAATTCCATCCTGACTTCCGGCGCCATAAGCGACGTTAGCGGCAATAGTGTCATTAAAAAGAATGACGTCTTGACTCACAAATGCAATTTGTCGACGGACATCTGACAGCACAATATCTTCTAGCGGTATATCGTCCAAGTAAATATGACCACTAGCAGGCTTGAAGAATCGGGGCAATAAATTGACCAGGGTCGACTTACCACCACCAGAAGGCCCTACGAATGCAACTACTTCACCAGGTTTGATGGTGAGATTGATATTGCTTAAAGCATCTTTTCGATCATCTTGTTGTTCATATGAAAATCCAACATCCTCAAAGCGAATGCCGCCCTGAGTTTTATCCAAGTGAGTCATCTTGAGTCTACGGCCCTCATCCTCTTCAAATGGCTGATCCATTAATCCAAAGATCATTTCTGCGGCAGTCAAGCCACGCTGCAAAGGTTGATTAATGTCAGCTAAATGCTTTAAAGGAGAAATCACCAACATCATGGCGGTAATAAAAGCAGCAAATCCACCTACAGTAGTGCCTTCAGTAGCCGACTGCATCAAGGCAATTACCAGCACCACCGATAAAGCCATAGAGGCAATAAGTTGAGTAATTGGCTGATTTAGGCCGCCAGCAACTGCGGACTTCAAGGCAAACTGGCGCAAGCGTTCAGCCTTTTGCATGAAGCGAGACATTTCATATTCTTCCGCACCATGCACTTTGACAATCTTATATCCAGCTGCAGCTTCTTCCACAATATAAGCAAGATCGCTCGTCAGCGTTTGCTGCTCTCTGTTAAGAGACCTTAAGCGACGATTAATCTTGCTCATGATGAATGCAATCATAGGAAAAATAATCAAGACGACTAAAGTAAGCTGCCAATTCAGATAAATCAAGTAACCAATCAGTCCTACTACCGTTAGAGAGTCGCGCACCAAGCTAATTAACATTCCACCCATGACAGAGAGAACGTTATTGACCTCAAAGACAACAGCATTAATCAGATTTGATGCTGAGTTCTTTTGAAAAAAAGTTGTTTTTGCGTGCAAGAGTGTTTGAAACATCTGCTTGCGTAATTTAAGAAGAATCGAATTAATGACTCTCGTCAGTAAATAGCTCGATAGAAACTGAGCCAAACTTCGAACCAAGGCCAAGCCAACCAAGAAAATGGGCACCTGCCAGAGTTTGCTATTGAGCTGACCTGTAAAGCCTCTGTCAAGCAAAGGCTTCATTAAGGCGGGGATTGAGGTCTCGGAGGCGGCAACTACAGCCATAGCCAATAAGGACCCAACAATCAGGCCAATATGGGGCTTGAGATAGGTAATTAAGCGATTTAGGGCGGTACGGTCTTGAGCATTCATATAATGAATTATGCCCACCTTATCAGTCATACTCATCACTCGCAATGAAGAGGCCAATTTGGACGATTGTCTGGCCTCCCTAGAGGGGATCGCCCAGCAGATCGTAGTTGTCGATAGCAATAGCTCTGACCGCACCCTAGAGATAGCCAAACGCTATGGGGCAACCTTAGCCCAGCCGTCTGATTGGCCCGGTTTTGGGCCCCAGAAGAATCGCGCCCTAGATCAAGCTACTAGCGAATGGGTCCTCTCTCTAGATGCCGATGAAAGGCTGACCCCGGCCCTAAAGTCAGAAATTCTGACGGCGATTCACCATAGTGCCCATGTAGATTGCTTTGCCATCCCAAGGCTGTCTTGGTATTGCGGACGCTTTATCCGCCACTCTGGCTGGAGTCCAGATTATGTCGATCGTTTATTTAAACGAGGCACTGCCCGCTTCTCAGACGATTTAGTTCATGAACGTCTGATTCCAAATGGCCAAGTCGCCAAGCTAGAAAATCCGATGCTGCATTACAGCTTCATGAATTACTCTCAAGTACTTCAGAAACTCGATCGCTATTCCACCGCCTCTGCAGAGCAAGCCTTTGCCAGAGGCAAAACTAGTAGCCCACTTAAAGCAGTGCTGCATGGAGTTTGGGCATTTTTCCGAACGTATGTTTTGCGTGCAGGATTCCTAGATGGCCCCCAAGGATTTGCATTAGCCGTATCCAATGGCCAGGGAACCTATTATCGCTATCTCAAGTTATGGCACCTGAATCAGGAAGCCGGTAAATGATTTCGATTTTATTGGCTACGTACAACTGGCCGCAAGCGCTCAAGCTGTGCCTAGAATCGCTAGCCACCCAATCCGATCAGCACTTTGAAATTATCATTGCTGATGATGGTTCCACTGAGAGTACAAAACACCTCATTGAATCTATTCAAGGTTCACACCCTGCTTCTATCACCCATCTTTGGCAAGAAGACCAAGGGTTTCAAAAAACCAAAATCCTCAATAAAGCAATTGCTGCAGCCCATGGCGACTATCTGGTTTTTCTAGATGGTGATTGCATTGTCCAGCCAGACTTTGTAGCACGTCATCGTGCGTTGGCACAAAAGGGTTACTTAGTCACCGGTAGTAGAGTTCTACTGAATGACAGCCTCACCACTGAATTGCTCACCTGGCCTCAATGGAATTTTGAGCGCTTTTGCTCAAACCTGATTAGCAAGCGAATTAGTGGGGGAATTAATAAATACTGGCCCCTCAAGATAAAACTGGGTAATGGGTCTTGGCGTAATTATAAAAAATTCGTTTGGCGCCGCATCAAGGGTTGCAATATGGCTTGCTGGAAGGCTGATGCTGAAGCTATTAATGGCTTTGATGAAACCATGACAGGTTGGGGTCATGAGGATGCGGATTTTATCTTCCGCTTACAACATCATCGCATCCGCCGCAAGTCAGGATCATGGTCTACTGAGGTGCTTCATCTCTTTCACAAGATCCATGATCAAAGTAACGCCGCAGAGAATGCTCGACGGGTTCGCGAGAAGATCTTGGCGAAGGCCCTTTGAGTCTTCGTGCTGCTATGACCAAATATTCCACATTCAAACCTAAAAGAGTTTTATTCATTGCCACCAGGCAAATTGGTGATGTCTTGGTAACCACACCCCTGATTAGCAAGGCGCGCGAGCTCTGGCCGGATGCGGAGTTTCATTTTTTAGGCTATCGCGGGAAGTTAGAAATGCTCCATGGCAATCCCGACATTGCTGCAGTGATTGAAACTTCGGATCGACCTGGCTTTAGTGAATATCTCACCCTCTTTAATCGCTTGTTTCAACGCTATGACTTGGCAGTGGTTACACAACCCAGCGACCGCGCTTACTTGTATGGTCTTGTAGCGGCTTTTAGAAGAGTTGGTGTCCTAGGTGGTCACCCCCAAGGCAAGGATGCACAAGATCAACAAAAACGAAGTAAGAGCGAGAAACAAAATGCTTGGAAGAAATTCTTCTGCATGCACACCGTAGATGTTGACTACTTTGAGCAGCATGTCATTACCGAAAAGCTTCGCCTACTGGAGGTGTTCTTTAAAAACCCTGCTGAGTTATTTTCTAAACCGATCTCGGTTACCCCGCCTGAAGGCGAGCCTTTAAATCCGGCGATTACAAACGAACTCAAGCAGCCCTACGTTGTTGTGCACCCGGGACCACTGACGGCCTATAAACGTTGGCCGCTAGCGTATTGGCAAGAACTCATTACCTGGCTCGTAATACAGAACTTCCAGGTGGTATTGAGTGCTTCACCTGCTAAGCAAGATGTACAACTCAATCACGACATCATCTCCCTATTGGATGAACAAACCCAAATAAAAGTCATTAATGCCGCTGGTAAGTTATCAATTCCTCAAGCGGGCACCTTGATTCGTGGCGCTGCTTTATATATCGGGGTTGATACCTCGATCACCCATTTGGCAGCAGCATGCAATACCCCAACGATCACCCTCTTTGGCGCAACCCCGCCAACGAACTTTGGCCCATGGCCTAACGATTTCATTGGTGAACAGCCGTATCAATTACGCGCCCGCACCCAAACTGTAGGTAATGTCACCATTTTGCAAGGCCCTGGAGAATGCGTGCCTTGTCGTAAAGCAGGTTGCCTAGATAAGGCTGATAGCTATAGCGAGTGCCTGGATTTACTTGAGCCTGAGCAAGTGATTGAGGCCATTCAGAAAGCATTGCCAAACTAAATCAATGGCCAATACTGCAATACAGTGTTTAGTGGTACTGAATCTGTACAGGGTCTTTTTGCTTAGAATCTAAGATTTGATTTAAGCCATGTAAGCAGGCATCGTCCGGGTAGATGCGCAACTCTTCTGGGAACTGCATTAAGCAGGCACCACCACTGGTAGTGACAGCAGCAGTCAGCATTAAACCCTTCATACCTTCATTTGATCCTGGTGCAGCAGGAGCATGAGCCCCCAACTTTGGATCACGGATACGATTGGCCATCAGGTAAGGATTGATTTGACTGCGCAACATCTTGATATCAATCGCATTATCAATACAAACATGGATGTTACGAGCAAAACGCATACGCGCACCTGTGATATCCATCACTGCCTCAGACACAATACGCATGCCGCCTGAGAACTTATCAGGCGTCACGTTGACCTTGGCAACCAAGAGCTCATCTTCCTTTAACCAGGAACGATTCGGCTCATAGACTTCGCTATACAAAGTTACTTCGAGGGCTGCAGAGCCATCATCGATGGTTGCGATCATCATGCGACCACGTTGACCCGTCAGCATCCGTGCTGAAGTAATGATGCCGGCAATCAGCTGATCCTTACCCTCCGTTACTTTGGATAAGGGCTGACGAATAAAGTGTGAAGTCTCATCACGATAGGCATCGAACATATGGCCCGTTAAGCATAGTCCTAAAGAAGTCTTCTCTTCTTGCAGGCGCTTTTTCTCAGACCAGATAGGCTCGCGCACTAACTCTGGGAGATGTCGATCTTCTTCACCAGCAGATTCAAACAAGCTCACTTGGTGAATCGATGCTTCCGCTTGCTCAGCAGCCTCAATTGCTCTCGCTAACGATGCCAGTAAGGTAGAGCGAATGTCGTATAAGTTCCCGCCCGCCGGAACGGAGTCACGATATAAACTATCAAAAGCACCAGCACGCATCAACGCTTCAATCGCACGGCGATTGACTTGTCTGCGATCTACTCGTGCGCAGAAATCAAATAAATCCTTAAATGGTCCGCCTGTTTCGCGTGCCTTTACGATAGATTCAATTGCTGCCTCGCCGGTACCGCGCACTGCACCTAAACCATAACGAATATGGCTAATTGGAGAGTCTGGCGCTGCGTCGGGTGCACGCAATGGCGTAAAGTCATAAACACCTGTATTGATATCAGGCGAGAACACCCGAATGTTATTGACCAAGCAATCGTCATACAGAATCTTCACCTTATCGGTGTCATCCATTGCAAGCGATAAGTTGGCTGCCATAAATTCAGCGGGGTAATATGCTTTAAGCCATGCAGTTTGATACGCCAAGAGTGCGTAGGCAGCAGCGTGGGACTTATTAAATCCATACCCCGCAAAACGCTCCATCAAGTCGTAGATCTCGTTTGCCTTTGACTCTGTAATACCACCCGCTTTTGCGCCGTCACTGAAGATTTTGCGATGCTGGGCCATCTCTTCTGGTTTTTTCTTACCCATCGCACGACGTAACATGTCAGCGCCACCCAATGAATAGCCGCCAATCATCTGCGCCATTTGCATCACCTGCTCTTGATAAACCATGATGCCGTAGGTCTCACGTAGAACAGGCTCAATACGAGGATCTGGATACTCTACTTTTTGACGCCCATGCTTACGCTCAATAAAGTCCGGAATCAAATCCATCGGGCCTGGACGATACAAAGCCACCAAAGCAATAATGTCTTCAAAACGATCAGGCTTGGCTTCACGAAGCATGCCTTGCATGCCACGACTTTCTAGCTGGAATACTGCAACGGTATTAGCGCGCTTGAGAATATCGAAGGCTTTCTCATCATCAAGCGCTATCTCGCCAATATTCCAATCTTTTCGATCAGCGTGCAAGGTCTTAATCCAGCGCTCTGCTGCCGCCAAGATCGTGAGTGTGG
The DNA here is from genome assembly GCA_903892315.1 of uncultured beta proteobacterium. The sequence continues at coordinate 13,106 of CAITHY010000087.1, forward strand.
TCAATCCCAAGAAGTCGAACTTCACGAGGCCAATCGCCTCTACGTCATCTTTATCAAACTGACTAATAACGGAACTACTATCTTGATCTTTGCTTTCTTGGGTGTAGAGAGGGCAAAAATCAGTAAGGCGTCCTGGAGCAATCAATACACCCCCCGCATGCATACCGACGTTACGGGTCATGCCTTCTAACTGTTGCGCCAAGGAAAGCAGTTGTCGTACTTCGTCTTCATTCTTTTCGCGCTCAGCTAATTGCTTCTCTTCCTTCTTCGCCATCTCAATGGTCATATACTGACCTGGCTTATTCGGGACTAATTTTGCGATACCGTCTACGAAGTTATAACCCTGCTCTAAAACGCGTCCCACGTCACGAATCGCTGCTCTCGCAGCCATCGTTCCGAAGGTGGCAATCTGACTCACCGCGTCTTTACCGTACTTATCTTTTACGTACTGAATTACACGATCACGACCATGTTGGCAGAAGTCGATATCAAAGTCAGGCATCGATACCCGCTCTGGATTGAGGAAGCGCTCAAAGAGCAAGTTATAACGTAGCGGATCCAAATCGGTAATACCAAGTGAGTACGCCACTAAAGAGCCCGCACCTGATCCACGACCTGGGCCCACTGGCACGCCATTGTTCTTGGCCCAGTTAATAAAATCTGCCACGATGAGGAAGTAGCCCGGGAAACCCATTTGCGCAATCGTCTTGACTTCAAAGACCAAACGCTCGTGATAACGCGCCATCTCTGTTTCGCGCTCTGCTGCATCCGGGAAATTACGCTCCATGTGGCGCTTCAAACCAATTTCTGATTGCTGCAATAAGTAATCGTCAAGCGTAATACCAGGAGGCGTTGGGAAATCCGGCAAACGGGGTTGACCCAACACCAGCGAGAGGTTGCAACGCTTAGCAATTTCAACGGAGTTGGCCAATGCCGCAGGCAAATCAGCAAAACGCTTTTCCATCTCTTCTTGCGTCAAGAAATACTGCTCGTCATTAAACTTTTTAGTGCGCCGAGGGTTGCCCAGCAATTCACCCTCAGCGATACAGACACGGGCCTCATGCGCAGTAAAGTCGCTCTTCTGCATGAACTGCACGGGATGCGTTGCCACTACTGGCAGCTCTAGCTCACCGGCAAGATGGCAAGCTAGTTGGAGTTGTTTTTCGTCTTGAGGATTACCGCCGCGCTGCACCTCGATATAAAAAGATTTCGGAAAGAGTTTTTCGTAGCGTCTGGCAACAATCTTAGCCTGGTCTTCTTGACCACCCAATAGCGCTATGCCGACTTCACCCATGCGTGCGCCAGAAAGTGCAATCAAACCATAAGACAAAGTCCGCTTCGCAGCCTTATCTTCTGCTTTGGCAGCGGGCTCACTAAACCAAGCGGAATCGACTTCAGCGCGACCACGGGATTGATTATCTAGAGACGCTCTACTAAGTAACTCACATAAATTGAGGTAACCAGAATGGTTTTGCACCAAAAGCAATAAGCGATGCGGCTGATCTGGATCCTGAGGATTGCTCACCCACACATCCGCTCCAGCAATGGGTTTAATGCCGCCAGAACGGGCGGCGGTATAGAAGCGTACCAAACCAAATAAATTACTTAAATCCGTAATGGCTAACGCGCCCATCTCATCTTTGACGGCGGCTGCCACCGCATCATCAATACGCACGACTCCATCCGTAATCGAAAATTCGGAATGGACGCGGAGATGAACAAAACGGGGTGAAGCCATGAGATGATTTTAGCTGTGTCGACACTTAAAAACCCTCCACCCCCAGCCGGCGGCTATCGCGGGCGATTTGCCCCTTCCCCTACTGGACCGCTGCATGCTGGATCGCTAGCTACAGCTCTCGGAAGCTGGCTAGATGCCCGTAAAAACGGGGGCAAATGGCTCCTCAGAATCGAGGATTTGGATACACCCCGCTGCGTATCCGGAGCGACCCAGCAGATTCAGGCTCAATTGCTCGCCTGCGGCCTTTCTTGGGATGAGGAGGTCATTCACCAATCTCAGCGCCAAGAAGCTTATCAGAGGGCTTTAGAGCGCTTAAATGGGCTTCAATACCTGTATTCCTGCACCTGTTCAAGGCAAACCATTGCTAACGCCCTAGCCAAGCTTGGAATAGCGACCCCCCGCAACCAAGAGATGGTCTATCCCGGCACTTGCCGTAATGCCACTTTAATCAGCAATTCCCCAGAATCTCTCAGGGAATTAGGGCGAGCCTGGCGGATTGCCCTTCCCCAACATTGTCATATTGCATTTACGGATTTAGCACAGGGGCCACAAAACCAAAATCTCAATACAGAAGTGGGTGACTTTGTCTTGCGCAGAAGTGATGGCCTATTTACTTATCAGCTAGCCGTAGTAGTTGATGATGCGGAGCAGAACATTACCCATATTGTTCGTGGCAAAGACTTGCTAAGCAACACCGCAAGACAAATGTATCTACAGGAAGCTTTGGGATACCAGCAGCCAAAATATCTCCACCTGCCACTGGTATTAGATAACCATGGTGAAAAACTCAGCAAGCAAACTTTAGCGACGCAAATTAATACGCAAGATCAGAAACATTCACTGATAGAGCTACGCAAAGCGGCAAAACATTTAGGATTACAGAATTTGCCTGATGGCGAAAAAGTCACTATTGCAGAATGGCTATTGGCAGCCACTCATGCATGGCGAAGTTAAATAATTATTTTTTCTTAAAGCCGCCGAGTAAGGCACCAACAGCAGGTTTAGCGGGAGTAATGCCTGCCTTCTTCTCTTCTGGTTTAGCAGTATCTGCAGTAGATGCAGGAACTGCACTTGGTTCATAGGGCTTATAGAAGAAGGGGTCAGACATTTTTGCTGGTGCGCTGTAAGAGCTGCTGGACGATGGACGACTTTGTGAAGGCGCACCTTCTGGTAAAGGCTGTATATCCAACTTACGCTTCATCAACTGTTCGATATCGTCGAGCAAGCGTTTCTCACTAGGATCCACCAAGGCAATCGCATCCCCTTTACTACCGGCGCGACCTGTACGGCCAATACGGTGAATAAAATCTTCCGCGTTGTAAGGCAGTTCGTGATTAATTACACAAGGCATATCCGGAATATCTAAACCGCGAGCAGCCACATCGGTTGCAACTAAGGCTTCAATTGCACCAGATTTAAATGCATCCAAAGTTAAGGTGCGTTCACCCTGACTCTTATCACCATGAATCGCGCCCGCTTTAATACCATCGCGTTCTAAGGCACGAGACAACTTTGCACAACCTAACCGGCTATTGGTAAAGATGATGCACTGACGTGATAAACCGGCGCGGGTGCGTGCTTCTAACACTTTAACAATGGCACGCTGCTTATCTGCAGAAGAGACCATGTGCACTACTTGCTTCACCGTATCAGCAGCCGCATTTTGACGTGCCACCTCAACCGTTACCGGAGTACGCAAATAACTTTGTGCCAGCTTCTTAATTTCTGGGGAGAACGTTGCGGAGAACAGCAATGTTTGTCGTTGCGCCGGAATCAAATTAATGATGCGCTGTAAGTCAGGTAAGAAGCCCATATCAAGCATACGATCAGCTTCGTCCAAAACTAAAATCTCCACCTGTGAAAGGTTTGCGACCTTGGAGCCAATGTGATCAAGCAAACGTCCTGGCGTAGCAATCAGGATTTCTACGCCATTGCGCAAAATTCCTACTTGCTCTTTCATATCCACGCCACCATAAACAACGGCGGCGCGTAAATCAGTATGTTTTGAGTAACTAGCAGCATTCTCAGCCACCTGTACTGCCAACTCACGAGTCGGGGTCAGAACCAATGCGCGAATGGGATGACGCGCTGGCGACGCACTGTTGCTGGCATGACGCAAAATCTTTTGAATGATGGGCAATACAAAGGCAGCGGTCTTACCGGTGCCGGTTTGTGCTGCGCCCATCAAGTCGCTACCCGCCAATACATGCGGAATGGATTGCGCTTGAATTGGCGTGGGAATGGTGTAACCCTGCTCAAGAACTGCTTTTTGAATTTTCGGGTCTAAACCAAAGTCAGCAAAAGTGATTGTTGCCGCAGGAGCGGCAGCGGCAGTAGCGCTAGTAATGTCAGTAACGCTAGGGGTAGCGCTATCGCTAACCCCTGTAGAAGAATTGATTTCAGTAGCAGTATTTGTCAAGGTAACTTACAGGATGGCCGCAATGCCGGCCTTAGCGGTTTCGGCATCCTCGGTCGATTTAACGCCGGAAACGCCGACTGCGCCGATGGTAAACCCATTTACCTCGATATTGACGCCACCCTCTAACATGCCCGAAATATGTGGCACAGATAAGAAAGAGGTGCGACCGTTATTAATAATTTCTTCGTAAACCCGACTTTCGCGTTTACCCATTGCAGCAGTGCGCGCTTTTTCTTGAGCAATGTATGAAGACACGGGAGCGCAACCATCACGACGAATCAAACCCAGCATATGACCACCATCATCACAAACCGCAATCGTTACTGCTAAATTATTTTTAGCCGCATGTTGATCGGCAGCATTCAAAATCTTTTGAACATCAGATTGAGTGAGGTAAGGTTTAGTAGCAGTCATGTCTAGTCTTTCTGTCTCGAATATGGTGAATTTGTTTCATGCACTTCTATATAAGTACTTGAATTATAAGGGGTGTAGCCAGATTGAACCTGAGGAATCTAGCTCCACCCACCCTCATTTGCTTTAAGTTGCCCTAAGTGCCTCTTATTTAAGGAACTCTTGGGCTGCAACGACTCCGCTGGCCTTGGGTTTGTAGCCCATAGAACCCAGACTCATCTCCACCCCACTGAGGGCTGCCATCAGGTTCAGCTCATTGCAATCACCTAAATGGCCGATGCGGAAGGCCTTGCCTTTAATCTTGCCTAAACCCGTTCCTAAGGAGAGATTAAATTTCTCTAAAGCATGTTTACGCAATACATCGGCATCCATACCTTCAGGCGTAGCAATACAAGTGAGCACTGGTGAGTAGCAATCTTTATCTTGGCATTGAATTTCCAGACCCCATGCATTGACCGCTTCACGACAAGCGGCAGCTAAACGTTGATGACGAGCAAAAATGGTGTCTAAACCTTCGGCCATCATCATGTCCATGGCTTCATGCAATCCGTACATGAGATTAGTACTCGGTGTAGTTGGCCAGAAACCCGTTTTATTGGATTCGAGAATCTCGTCCCAAGCCCAGTAAGCTTTTTGCATTTTGTTATTTTTACTTGCTTCAATTGCGCGTGGTGACAAAGCATTAAAGCCAATACCCGGTGGCAACATCAATCCTTTTTGCGAGCCAGAGATGGTGACATCTGCACCCCACTTGTCATGCTCGTAGTCCGCTGAACCCAAGCCAGATACGCTATCCACGAGCAATAAGGCTGGATGCTTTAAGGAATCAATGGCTTTACGAACGCGAGCGATATTCGAAGTAACACCGGTCGAAGTTTCGTTATGCACTACGCATACTGCTTTGATTTCATGGCCAGTGTCTTTACGTAAGCGCTCTTCAATTACCGATGCGTCTACACCCCAACGCCAAGAATCTTGTCCTGCTTTGCCGACCACTTCAACATCTAAACCTAGACGCTTACCAAGTGCACGCCACAAGTTTGCAAACTGACCAGTTTCATAGAACAACACTTTGTCGCCAGGATTGAGAACGTTGACTAGAGCGCCTTCCCAAGAGCCGGTTCCGGATGCAGAATAAATAATGACCGGCTGCTCCGTTTTAAAAATCTTTTTAATGCCATCCAATACCTTCAGACCGAATGCGCCAAATTCTGGACCGCGATGGTCGATGGTTTGGTAACTAATAGCGCGCAGTACGCGTGGAGGCACAGGGCTTGGGCCAGGGATATGTAAAAAATGGCGTCCTGATGGGTGGTTATCAAGTTTCAACATGCTTTGTCTCACTTTTAAAGTGTTTATAGGTTGTTATTTCTGCTGCTAGTGTATGACAATTTTTGGGAAATTTCCATTTTGTATACAAATTATTTGAAATTCAATATCAAATAAAGCATAAAAGAAGCATTTAAAGGCTGTATTTATGAGAAAAGATGGTTTATTCTTACTTTTGTATACAAATTAATACGCTAGCGACATCACTAAGAGCCAAGGGTTGACCCATGACAGTACTAGAGCAGCCAAATTCACAAAACTTGCATGAAGCAACTTTCGAGAAACTAAGATCCCTCTTGGTTGAGGGCAAGATTGCCCCTGGCAGCAAACTCAATGAACGGGAATTAGCTGAGAGTCTGAATGTGTCCCGCACCCCCATTCGGGAGGCGATTCGTCGTTTGGCTGCTGAAGGCTTGGTAGAGTTAATTGCCAATCGCGGCGCGATAGCAGTACAACTCAGCCTTGCAGATGTATTAAATACGTTTGATGTGATTGCAGACCTCGAAGGATTCTCCGGGGAATTAGCAGCTAACAATATTAGCGATGCCACCCTCTCTGAATTAGAGGCGCTTCAATATGAAATGATGGCTTCTTATGCACGCCGTGATTTATCTAGTTACTACAAACTCAATTTACGAATTCATCATCTGATTAATCAGGCTGCAAACAATCCTGTTTTATCAAAGCTCTTTACCCAAGTCAATGCGCGCATTGAAGCATTACGCTTTCGCTCCAATCAAGATGGCGTCAAGTGGGAGAAGGCTGTAGAAGAGCACCAAGAGATGCTGGATGCTCTTAAGGCACGGGACAGTGTCCGTATGCGCAAGATCATGATCCAACACGTCAGAAATAAACGTGATGTGGTTGCTCAATTACTTCAATCTGAATCCACACTAGAAACCGCCAAATCATGAATAAGCCCTTAGATCTAAAAGAACTCATGATTGATCAGACGGCACTGGCTAAACGTCTATGCCAGGAGACCTCAGGTGAAGTCATGACTGATAGCGCGAGTCGTGGACGTTATGCGACTGATGCTTCCATCTATCAGGCAATGCCAGTTGCTGTGTTTGTACCAAAGACTGCGCAAGATATTGCGAGTGCTATTCAGATTGCAGCGGAGATGGGTGTACCAGTTCTACCGCGTGGAGGGGGTACTAGTCAGTGTGGTCAAACCACTGGTGCAGCCTTGGTGATCGATAACACTAAATACTTCAGAAATGTTTTGGATCTCAATTTAGATAAAGGCTATATTGAAGTTGAGCCTGGCATCGTGCTCGATCACCTAAATGGTTCACTAAAACAACATAGTCTTTGGTATCCAGTCGATGTTTCTACTGCTGGGCAAGCGACCATTGGTGGCATGGCGGGAAATAACTCCTGTGGCAGCCGCTCGATTGCTTACGGCAATATGGTGCACAACGTATTAGGCATTGATGCTTGGTTAGCTGATGGCAGAATTGCTCACTTCGGTGATTACGCAAGTAGTACCGGTGCCGCAAAGCAGCTGGGTGATTTTGTTAAAAACCTAGCCACCACCCTCCAACCAGAAATCGAAGCACGCTTTCCGAAGGTATTAAGGCGTGTAGCGGGATATAACCTCGATATTTTTCATCCACAGAGTGAGTTGCCCTACACAAAAGATGGCAGCGTTAACCTTGCCCACCTTTTAGTTGGTAGCGAAGGTACGCTGAGTTACTTTAAGTCACTCAAGCTCAAGCTTGCGCCTTTGCCTCAGCACAAAGTATTAGGCATTGTGAACTTTGCCAGCTTCTATAAAGCAATGGATAGCGCTCAGCATATTGTGAAACTGGGCCCTACCGCTGTTGAGTTGGTCGATCGCACCATGATTGATCTAGCACGCAGCAATCCTAGCTTTAAGAAAACCATTGAGACTGCCTTAATTGATCACACAGCGCAGACTCCAGAAGCCATTTTGTTGGTGGAATTTTCTGGTGAGTCTCATGCACCATTGCTTGAGAAACTCAAGGCCTTGCAAGAGCTGATGGGTGATTTAGGTTTGTCAGGATCAGTCGTGTCAATGCCTGATGCATCCCTGCAAAAGAATTTATGGGAAGTGCGCAAAGCAGGCCTAAACATCATGATGAGTCTGAAGGGTGATGGCAAGCCAGTGAGTTTTATTGAAGACTGCGCCGTTCCACTAGAAAGTTTGGCTGAATACACTCAAGCCTTAACAGATGTGTTTTCTAAATATGGTTCTCGTGGCACTTGGTATGCCCATGCTTCTGTAGGCACCTTGCACGTGCGCCCTATTTTGGATATGCGCAGAGATGGTGCTCAGAAGATGCGGGCAGTTGCCGAAGAGGCTTCTGCTTTAGTTCGTAAATATAAAGGTGCCTACAGTGGTGAGCATGGCGACGGTCTATGCCGTGGTGAGTGGATCTCTTGGCAGTTTGGCCCAAAGATCACCGAAGCCCTCGCAGAGATCAAATACGCCTTTGATCCTAAGGGATTATTTAATCCAGGCAAGATCATTGATCCACCTAGGATGGATGATGCAAGTAACTTTAGATTTCCACCAAGCTATAAAGTCATTCCACTACAACCTGCATTAGATTGGTCGACCTGGAATGTCCAAAACGATCCAGTGACTGAAGCAACTACAGCACCTGGCACTGGTGGCGATCCAGCAATGGGCTTGGCCAAAGCAGTCGAGATGTGCAATAACAATGGTCACTGTCGTAAGTTTGATGCGGAAGTGATGTGCCCTAGTTATCGGGTCACTCGTGATGAGAAGCATCTAACTCGTGGCAGAGCCAATACTCTGCGCCTTGCACTCTCAAATCAATTAGATGCAAAAGATGAGACGTCGCCACTTGGTAGCGATGCCATTAAAGAAGTAATGGACCTTTGTGTGAGCTGTAAAGCCTGCCGGCGCGAATGCCCTACCGGTGTGGACATGGCCAAGATGAAGATTGAGTTCCTCTCCGCCTATAAGAAACGAGTTGGTCACTCTTTGCGAGATTTGGCGGTAGCGTACTTACCTAAATATGCCAGCACGATTAGCGCTATTCCCCTACTACCTGCATTGCTTAACGTACGCAATCACATCAAGCCGATCGCAACACTACAAGAGTGGGTCATGGGCATTTCTGCACAAAGAAGTTTACCGATTTGGAAGAACAAGAACTTCTGGAACCAAAAAGCAGCCAACTCTTATCAGTACACACCCGAGCAATTGGCAAACAATCGAGATGGTAAAGGTGTAGTGCTATTGGCCGATACCTTCAATGCTTACTTTGAAGATGAAAACCTGCAAGCAGCATTAAAAGTTCTGAATGCTGCAGGTTATCGCGTGCATATTCCGCATAAGAGTCAAGCCAACACTACAAAACAAACAAATAACACTGGAAGTGGCTGCTCTAAAGAGTTTTGCTGCGGCAGAACTTATTTAGCTGCAGGCATGGTGGATAAAGCCAAGGAAACTCTTGGTGAGCTAGTGAATCATCTTGCACCTTATGCCAACAAGAACATCCCGATTATTGGTCTAGAACCTTCTTGCCTATTTACCTTGAGGGATGAGGCCTTGGTCATGGGCTTTGGTGAAAGTGCTGTCAGCGTTGCTAAACAAGCACAATTACTGGAAGAATTTTTGGCCAGTGAAATAAAAGCGAGCAAACTCAAGTTGAATCTAAGGTCAGCTGAAAAGCCTGTGCTGTTTCATGGTCACTGCCATCAAAAGTCGTTTGCTGCCGTTACTCCGGCTATGAAGTTACTCAAACTCATTCCGAATGCAGAGCCTAAGCTGATTGAATCGTCTTGCTGCGGTATGGCTGGCAGTTTTGGCTATGAAGCCGAGCATATTGAGGTATCTAAGCAAATGGCGGAAGCCAGTCTTTTGCCAAGTATTCGGAAATCACCAGATAGTTGGGTGGTAGCTGATGGCACCAGCTGTCGTCACCAGATCGCAGATGGCACGCAACGTGAGGCCGTGCATATTGCCCGAATTTTGGCGGCGCATCTTTAAGAAACTAGATCGAAAAGATGATATGAATTATCGAATGATGCCGTAACCTACCATCAGTAGGGTTCCAATCAATAAAGCTGGAACCAAACGCTTGGTGGGTTTAGAGATCATCACACCAATAGCTAAGGCGCAGATTAGAGCACGTATCCACAAAGGGACGGTTGCCATCAAGCCTAGCGGCATCACAATCAAGCGCACTGTTAAAGCAGCAACCATCGCATAAGTCACCGCTGCTAACCAGCGGAAGATCTCACTATCTTGGTTAATGCTTTGCGATAGCAGTACGCCAATCGCACGACAGAAATAAGTGCCAAGACAAGCGCCTACTAAGGCAATCCATAACCCCCACCCAGAGAGTGCATTGCTCATAGTGTTGATCGTATCCATCATCCAATCATTCCCGTTTTCTTGCGCAAGAACTTACGATCAATAAAGTAAGCAATCGTTCCAGAGACTAATCCAGCGGTTAAAAGGCTGGTATCGCGATCAACTACAAAGAAGATCGGGCCAAAGATACAGCCCAAGCAAATCGCAATACGGTTAATCCAAGGCTTTACTTCGGTAAAGGTCAGCAAGAAAAACAAGGGGTTAATAAAGACTAGCCCTAGGGTCACTGCAGGAGGCACCATACCTGCTAAATAGAAGCCCAAAATAGTCCCTGGAATAGAGATCAACCAACAGAGCAGCCCCAAACCAATAAAATAACTGAGACGATGTCTTACCTCAATCGCATGAAACTCGCGCATCGAAATCGCCCATGCTGTCATTGCCAACAAATGTACTGAGGCGTAGAGACTTCGATTACGATCTTTTTGATGAAACTGCGGAAAGAGTGTCACCGTCATCGTAATAAAGCGCGTGGATGTCAGTGTTACCGCTAACGCAATTGCCACCACCGATGAACCAGTAATCGCCATCTCGAGCAAGACCACCTGCCCTGGCAATGCAAACATAAAGAATGATGTGAAAGTAGTGAACCAAACATCGAAGCCGTTGGTTTTCCCCATCGCGCCAAAGCCGACCATGCCAGCAAAGAGAACCATTGCAGGAGCGCCTGCAGCATCTTTTATGCCAGACCAGAATGCATCGCTAGGATTCTGAAAGCGCTCTGCTGCAGATTCTTCTAGCGCGATTTCACTAGGATCTATGTAGGGCTGGTCTGCGCTTGACATGACTTAATTGTAAGCCTTATATGCCTGTAGAGCCCATTCAATATGCTCAGCCACCAAAGCCTCAGCACTAGTAAGTGCCTCAGTTAATACCAAGCGTATAGCTGACTTATCAAGCTCAGTCACATCAGGATTTGCAAGGGCATTGCCCATCGCCACCGCTATATTGCGACGCCAGCGGCTATAACCAATTCTACGAATAGCGCTGCCCTCATGGCGCCGCTCAAACTCAGCTTCGGTCCAGGACCAAAGATGCAGCAAACTTGCCTGTCCCAGACCATGCCGCTGTGCAAAATCCGGTAACTCGGTACGCTTAGCAAACTTATTCCATGGGCAAATGAGTTGGCAATCATCACAGCCATACACGCGATTACCCATAGCACTTCTAAATTCAACTGGTATGGCTGCTGGATTTTCAATTGTCAGATAAGAAATGCATCTACGTGCATCCAATTGATAAGGAGCGGTAATGGCTTGCGTAGGACAGACGTCAATACATGAGGTACAGGTGCCACAATGCTCTTCAATCTCTTGGTCTATTAGTAATGGCACATCTACTAAGATCTCACCCAAGAAAAATGTCGAGCCAGATTCTCGATTGAGCAAGAGCGTGTGTTTGCCACGCCATCCTAAGCCTGCTTTACGTGCCAACTCCACTTCCATTAAAGGGGCTGAGTCTGTGAATACGCGATACCCTAACTTACCAATGCGCTCTTCAATTCGTTGCGCAAATTCTTGCAAGCGATTGCGTAATACTTTGTGATAGTCGCGCCCACGAGCATACATTGAGACGACCGCTTGAGTAGGATCCTCTAGCCTCTGCCACTCTGCATCGAAATCGGTTGTGGGTGGGAGGTAGTTCAAAGATACGCATATCACTCGCACCGTACCGGGCACCAGCAGCTCGGGATTGGAACGTAACTCGGCATGACGTTGCATGTATTCCATATGGCCATGGCGACCCTCAGCCAGCCATTGCTGCAAACGTTCTGTTGCAGGCCCTAAATGGGTATCAGTAATGCGTAAGCCATCAAAACCCAACGCAGCAGCTTGGATCCCAAGCCAATCGCGCAGATTGGACTCATTTAAAGACTGAGGTTTGGCAGATAAAGACATATGGAATACAGAATGTAGCGCAATAATTGAATAAACTAGGGGAATGGCTCAAACACAGGCAACCACAGCAATACCGCTTACTACAATTGATCTCTATTGTAGGCAGGAAGCCGATACCGCTTCCCTTGCGCAGCAGCTGGCAGCCAGTTTTGAGCCCTTTCTCACTAAGCAACCAGGTGCGCACCTCAATATTTCCCTAGAGGGCGATCTTGGGGCTGGCAAAACAACCTTTGCGAGATACCTTATTCAAGGTCTGGGTCATGCTGGCAAGGTGAAGAGCCCTACCTACACCTTGTGTGAGCCCTATCCACTTCAGTTAAAAGAACAGGTCATTACTGTTCACCATTTTGATTTATATCGCATGCGCGATCCCCGGGAATGGCAAGAGGCGGGATTTGCAGAACATTTTGATGTTCCTGGTATTTGCTTAATTGAGTGGCCAGAAAAAGCAGAGGGAACTCTGCCTGCATTGGATATTCAGATTCAGTTAACTGCAGGTGCGGATGAAAATGAGCGCAATATCAAGCTCAATGCCTTCAGTCAATCTGGACTGAAGGCATTACAAGAGATTCAATCAAAGTGATGCGCAGATAATAGATGAGCGCCAAGAGAATCAACCTCTCCAGAAGGAGGCATCTCAAGACTTCCGCGAAGCTCTTGAGCTTTGCACTGCTATTGACTGAGATTGACATTGCCTGGGGTGCCAAGATTTTAGGTGTACGCGTCTGGCCCTCTGAAGATTACACCCGCGTTACCCTGGAATCCGATACACCGCTACCGATTACGCAACAGATTTTGACAAACCCAGATCGTTTAGTCGTTGATGTGCAGGGCTTGGAATTAAATCCGACTCTTAAAGATTTGGTGGCTAAAGTAAAGCCAAATGATCCGTATATCTCACAAGTGCGCGTAGGTCAATTTCAGCCGGGCATTGTCCGTTTGGTATTTGACTTAAAAGAACCGATCAAGCCGCAACTCTTTACACTCGATCCGATTGGTGAGTACAACTACCGCATGGTATTTGACCTCTACCCCACTACACCACCAGATCCTCTAATGGCACTAGTGAGAAGTAGCGCCAAGAAAGAAAGTGCTCTTGAAAAATCCAATCAAGAAGTAGATCTCATTGCGCAGTTTGCGACCAAGAAAGAAAAAGAGCTGGCCAAAACCCCGGCAGCGCCAGTGGCTCAAGCCATTCCAGATAACAAACCGCTTCCTGAGCCTGCTAAATACAAGCGCTTAATTACGATTGCAATTGATCCTGGCCATGGCGGTGAAGATCCGGGTGCTATTGGTACTGCAGGCTCTAGAGAAAAGAATGTCGTACTTGCGATTGCCAAGAGATTGAAAGACAAGATTGAGGGCGAAGCCTATATGCGCCCTTTTTTAACCAGAGATGGCGATTACTTTGTACCCCTACATGTCAGAGTTCAAAAAGCACGGCGTGTAGAAGCGGATTTATTTGTATCCATACATGCAGATGCCTTTATTGAAAGAAATGCTAAAGGAGCTTCTGTATTTGCACTCTCGCAAATGGGGGCCAGTAGTACAGCAGCACGATGGATGGCCAACAAAGAGAATGCTTCTGACCTCATTGGCGGCATTAATTTCAAGACGCAGGATAGGCAAGTTGCCAACCTACTCCTGGATATGTCGACTACCGCTCAGATTAAAGACTCCTTGCAGGCGGGCAACTCGATTCTCAAACAAATTGGTGGATTTGCCCCCCTTCACAAAGGAAAAGTAGAGCAAGCCAGCTTTGCGGTGCTCAAGGCCCCAGACATCCCTTCCATCCTCGTTGAGACCGCTTTTATTAGCAATCCCCAGGAAGAGGCCAGATTAAATGATGATGGCTACCAGGACCGAATTGCAGAGGCAATTTTGAAGGGAATTAAGGATTATTTTTCCAAAAATCCACCAGTTGCCAGAAGAGTCAACTCCTAGGAACTTGTAGGTACAAGGGCTGAGAGGCAAACCTCACGGACCTGAGGAAGCCCCACAAACTTCTTGCTATAATTTAGGGCTTAACTGGGTCGGTAGCTCAGTCGGTAGAGCAGCGGACTTTTAATCCGTTGGTCGCGAGTTCGAATCTCGCCCGACCCACCAGTAATACCGAGGGATCACAGCAATGTGGTCCCTTTTCTTTTGGTTTCTTGGAATGTGTTGTGACTGCTTGGACACAATCGTAAGTCTATTGGGCCGCAATGAGTCAGGATGTTGGGCGCTGGATAACCGATGGCACTATAGGCGTCTCAAATGGCACTCAAGTGTCGCGTTTCCGGACACTTAGGTGATTTGTCGACTAAACCGACATCGCTGGATGAATTTATTCAGCCCCATTCACTTGTAATTTACGCTGACCGCCTGCTTAAACTCTGCCAACCTACCATTAGTCAAAGCATCGATTCGCCCATTAATTCGCTCCTTACATGTATCAGCATTTACCGGGTCAAGATATAAAAAAACTTTCTGCTTAGCATTAATAGAGTTAGTTTCTGTACTCATAACTTCATCGAAATATCTAGCAAAATGGATTTCATCGCTCTCACCCAGGGAGTGGCCAAATAAGTGAATTTCATTGGCACCCAGGAGCTCATCACTAATTCTCGTTGCCGAATAAAAAAGATCTCCATGTGATTTTTTTGCATATGTGAACTTTGATGGGATCACAATATCAGCATAATTCTCAACTCCATAAATGATTTCGCCATCATCAATAGAGCCGTGTACCTTTATATGCTCCACCCCATTCTTCTGGGGTAAATATTCCAATATATTTCCCACAGTATTTGTATAGTTGAAATCAAATATTTTTACGCTGCCGTAATCCGACGAAAGTAATTCTTTAATCATTTGGAATGATCTAACTGAGTCATCAAACTTTGATTGCCTATGGCGCTGAAGACCTTCAATATAATTTTTTAGAAGCCTCACAACTTGAAGGTAATTCCTCTTTATATCTGCCTGTCTATCTTTATTTTCAGTTAACTTGGTTTCACGAGTGATAACTTGCGCCAAAGCCATTTCAACATCACACCAATACTCGCCCTGGTCATGCGCCGTTTGAATGATTACATTTTTAGCATCGACTCCAGATAGAACACCATCCTCTAAAAAATGGTTATAACCAGTTCTCAACCCCTGATCTAGATCAAAGCCATTTCCAATGATCACGACTTTATTTTGCATAAATCTTTCAATAAGAAACAAGTATTGATCTCATTCATCTTTATCTCATCTACGATAATGTAAAAAAACTCGGCCTCAATTAAGTAATTTTGGATTCACACAGTTAACTGGAAGCGCATA
This sequence comes from uncultured beta proteobacterium, assembly GCA_903892315.1. The sequence continues at coordinate 28,585 of CAITHY010000087.1, forward strand.
GTGCCCATTGAATCCGGGCGCAAATCCGGAGCATTGAATTTTTACCAGCGTGCCATCTACAGCCTTTAGATCGGCACCCCCAAAAAGAGCTATGATCCCCACATTCAAAACTTCACCGGCCGTCTCATCTTGACTATCCTTAGCAAAATTCACCTTGTTAGCCAATTCAATGCGCTTATAGGAAGTCCTAGTTTCATTACCGTTAAAGCAACAGTTCATAAAAGTGGATGTTTGAATGACCCCCTCCAACACCGCTGGTGAACCCCATTGCATAGTTTTATTTGTTAAAGAGGATTGTTTTTCTTTTGCCGCTTGCAAATCAAAGTATGTCTTACAGGCTTGCTGAAAGGCTGCCTGACTTTCGGGTTCATCACTGAGGCTGGATTTAGTTTTAGACGCATCAAAAGCATCCCCAGAAACCTTATTTCCAACTCCCATTTCGCCAGTCATAAATGCAAGAGACTTAATGGCTGCCATTCTTTGCGAACAAAAAAATTCGCGCTCTTGAACAATAGATTTATATTTCAAGCCATTTAGCTTCGGATCCTGCAATATTTGCGCAGCATCAATTAAACGGGGAGAGCTTGTGACGGTAGTGGCAAATGCACTAGAGCCTCCATCAACATCTTTAATTGAATTGAGATCAATATACGTGCTAAATCCAGTCTGGGCATTACTAAATAAAAGCTTCCAGTTGGGGGTTTGCGGAACTTTTTTATTATCACTATTTGAGCTAAGTATTCCCCATAGCCCAACCAAAAGTACTATAAGGCCTCCAAATATCAAAGACTTCTTGAAATACGATGGCTTAATAGGTATGCCGCACTTTGGACACGTCTTAGCTTCAGAACTAACATCGTTACCGCACTCGCGACATTTAATTAAAGCCATATAAACCCCTAAATAACGATAATGATTAGCACTAATTTATCAGATTATTTGCTATCCAAGTGTCGGGTTTCCGGACACTTGTCTACAAAGAATGTCGGGTAGCCCGACAAAATCTCTTTATTCATAACCTTGCCTGTGATAGCCTGGATTCAATTAACTTAGCTAGAACTTAATCATGGCAGAACGCATATTCGGTGATATTCAAGACATTCCAGTGGGCTCTACTTTTGCTACCAGAAAGGAAGCTGCAGCAGCTGGGGTTCACAAACCTCTTCAGGCAGGCATTTCTGGATCGAAAGATGAGGGTGCAGATTCAATCGTTATCTCTGGTGGCTATGAGGATGACTTTGATAGTGGCGATGAAATCATTTATACGGGCGAAGGCGGGCAAGACGACAAAGGTCGCCATATAGCTAATCAAGAATTAACTAGAGGAAACCTAGCTTTAGCAAAAAGTGAAATTGATGCCTTACCTGTCCGCGTGATTCGCGGCGCCGACAAAAAGAACCCATATGCCCCTGAAACTGGCTATAGATACGATGGGCTATATCGAGTTGATATCCATGCCCATATGCCTCTTGCTTCATATAGTTCAACCCTGGGTAATTGGATTCAAACTCTTTTTCCAATCTGTCTTGAGCGCCTTTTTCATAAGCTGCATTGAGCCTAGCTACCAAATAAGGCTCATAGATTTCCCAATAAACCCTTCCATCTTCAGTGAGCAATAAATTTAAATACTCATCCTCCAAATCAAATCCACGTTGATATGCCTCTTCATTAGTAATTTGACCCTCTAATAAGATTTGAGTTTGCTTTTGTAGTTCTTCAAGACGGTCAGACTCGGCCCTCATTGCTTCTTCATGATTTGCACTTGCCTGCCACTTTGCAGCTCGAACCTCATCAAGGTGTCGCTCTGCTGCCCGAGCGGCTTCTCTTGCACTTTCCTGAAGCTGTGGCACATTACTAGAACCAAAAATCGCTTGAAATAACTTATATGCCTGAGCTTGATTCTGGGCGTAAAGAATTGTTTCCACCCACATTCCGGCTGCATTAACAGTTGCTTTATATCGTTTCATAAAGTTATTTAGTTAAAAATTCAAGACGATCTCTGAGTCCTTCGTTATCTAGCTCCTCAAGTCTAAGTGGATTAACCTGATCAATCCTTCCGTTGGCAACCTCATTTTTTATACGAATTTCATCCGCAATAACTTGGCTCTGTATTCTGCTTCCGCTAAACCGCCTATTGCAGGAGTAAAAGTCTCGTCCTTTAGCTGTTGCTAAAAAGCTATCCCCACTTTTAAGCGCCTCAATGTATTCGAGGCAACGATCATTCCACGTCTTATTTAAATCCCGAATAACTTCGTTTCGGATAAATCCACTCCTTAATCCCGCACTAGCAGCCTCAATCTGCTGATCGAGCTCCCCTGCTTCTACTGCAGTCTTGATTGACTCCAGGGCTTTAATCAAAGCCTCACCGCTAGCCACTTCTACGCTGGGTTTGCCTTTGGCTAGTTCCAGAGTCCAACTGCCGTACTTAACCGATACACAAACTTTTCCCTCATCGCTCTGAAACCACCAGGGCTTAATACGTTTAGGCAATTCCACTTGCTTACGTAGTCCCGTTTCACGATCTTTTACGGTTTTGTACTTCATCACCACAAAAGGTTTGCCATCTAATTGACTCTTAGCTAACTGGATCTGCTCCCACAATTTTGATGACAGCTTGTTTCTACGAATAACGATCGCTGGCATATTACGAGGCTTTTTGACTGCAACTAGCTTGAGATGACTTAATTGGCTCATTTGATTTCTCCTTGTTTGTTAATGGGCTCAATTAGTTTGTTTTCGAATTGGAATTTGGGCGACCTCTTTTTATCTCGTTGGCAAATTGGCTAATTTTGGATAGAAAAAATATGGTTTTTCTTTATCAGGACTAAATATTTACGAGTCGCGTAATGAGTTGCATTGAGTTGCAAATGAGATGCGAGAAAGAAATAAGTTGCAGTAAGAGATGCAGTTAGTTGCTGTATTGGGGACAAATGAGTAGCTCTGAACAGCAACTCACGCAACAGCAACTATCTTTTGTCTCTGCTACTCCCTGCATCTCAAAGCAACACCGCGACTCCTTTCAATATTTAAAGGAGATAAAAAATGAAAGAAATCACAGCCCGCTTATGGGAAAACAAACTATATGGAACTACCTTTGGCAAAGGTCAATATCGCAAAGCCATCTATAACGGAACATTAGAAGTTATTGATCCCTATGCCAAGTATTTAGTCGATTTTGAGGAAGTCGAGGCTTGGTTTCACTTTCCCAAGAGCCCAGTACATGTGGAGATGGCCAATCGCTTAAGTAATATCCCAGCAAATGAAGATGGAGTTTTAATGAGCTGGATCTATCGCTATGAAGCTGGCATTAAGAGTGCGGTGGAAGGCTACGCCGCTTTAGATACGAACTACAGCAGAATCACCATCCAAATCGATGATTCAGCTCATGGCATTAATGAATACTGGGAACTACCTGTTCGCAGCTGTATCGCCAGAATCCCTGGAAAACCCACCCCTGCATTGATAGCCACTACACAGTCGGAGCTAAATACCCCTCAAAAACCGTCTACAAACGGAGTATTTGTTGGTGGGTATAAGCAGGCACTTGAGAACCTAAAAAAGCACGCTATCCAGTAATTTGATGTGTTAGCTAGCTTCGTGGGATTTTGTTGTCTAAATCCCACGATATTCGCAAGATTTTGCTAAATACATATAGAAAGAATGAGGTTAAGAAAATTCACATTTTCTTAACCCCTCCATAAGAATCAATGACTTAGCCAATTAACCCCATCTCAAACCAAGGTCGACCTTTTGCCAATAAGAAAACATACTTAAAACGCACTTTTTATTTATGAAGGATTACACAAATGGCACAAGCAAAAACCTTATCTCAAGCAGAACTTGATCAAGTTCTTGAATACGTCGGCACCAAAAAATATGCATTACGCGATCGCGCAATAATTCTCACCAGCTTCTTAGGTGGCCTTCGGGTCGCAGAAATAGCCTCCTTAACCATGGGCGACGTAGTCAACCCAGATGGATCCATTAAGAACGAGATCCGCTTATCAGCAGCGCAAACCAAGGGCAAATATCCCAGAACCGTCTTCGTTTCTCAACGCCTGCAGACTGAACTGGCTAATTACCTCACTACCAGGCATGCTAAAGGGGCTGATATTCCTTTCTTTCATACAGATAACCGACTGCGTTTTACCCCTAATGGCTTATGCGTTTGGTTTCATCAGCTCTATAAGAATGTCGGGATTAGCGGTGGTAGTAGCCACTCGGGAAGAAAATTCTTTATTACGACCCTGGCTAATAAAGGCATCGGCGTGCGAATCTTAGCCTCTCTTGCCGGCCATCGGTCCATTGCCGTAACCCAGCGGTACATCGATGTTAATGATGAGCAAAAAAGACAGGCCGTGGAACTTATTTAAGAAAATATTCTCATTTTTTCTTAATCGATTTTTCAATTTTTTTTCAAAGAGAGTTTTTTGGTGATTTTTTCTCAAAAATAAAATCGCCCGCTAAGCCATTATCTATATGGCTCTAATTTTTTCGATTTTTGTGTCAAGGAAATAAAACAACGCTCAAATTTGCGTGAAAAATACGAAAAAAAATATACTGCTCTCGTCAACTCAACAAAGCGCGCGCTGCATTAATCCTTTAAACCCAGTTGGGTTGACACTTAACTTAACTAAGGAGCAGCACATGAGAATCACAGCAAATCAAAAGCAAGAAATCGCCAGTGCCACACTGGTAAAACTCGATGCATTAGCAAGCCGTCGTCAAGTTTGGCAACGCGACTTTTATGACAAATCCAATAAAGGTCTGTATGCCCTGCTTTCCGAATGTCTTGGAATGTATTACGAGATCAAAGGTAGCTCAGCAGAAAAAGTCGTACTGGAGAGCATCAAGGCGACATTAGAGAGCCGTGGTGTGGTGGTGCAATCGAGCACTCCCGTACTGACACTCATTGTCAAATTCGTCTTTAATGCCGAGCGTCGTAGAGCGAGCAACTATTCCCGTGCATTACGGGTAGCGGCCAAAGAAGGAATCTCTGTAGGCAATTTTGCCGAATGGGTAGCCAAAGTTGGTGGTATCGAGGAAGTGGCTGGTTCTAAAGGCATTACCGATGAAACCATCAAAAAACGCTCTCAGTTAGATGCCAAAGTAGCGGAAGTCAAGCAATTGCTTGTAAATCAATTGCAGCATCCTCTGGCTTTAGTGCCTAAAACAGCCTTAGCTCATCCAGCCGATTCTGCCGAATACACCTTACTCATTGGCAAGATGTTAGCCAGCGGACAAACGCAAGTCTTAAGCGTTGTGCCGGGCTCTTCTGGCGCCATGATTGAGCAAGCGATTCGTAAGATCGCACAAGAATTGCTCAATAAGGTCGATGAGCACATCAAAGCCCAAGCAGAACTAGCTGCGCAAGCGGCGATTACTGAAGCGGCTAATCAAGCTTACTTCAAAGAAATGGCTTAAGCACTTGCAACCCTTGACAGGGGTATGGGGCTCACTACCCCACCCCTGCTTTTACCCAAATAGAGAGGAATTACCATGAGCTTCGCACTCAAATATGCTCCCACATGCCTAAGTGATGTAGTGATTGGGAGTCAAACGCTTAAAAATCGTCTGGACGACTACATTCATGATCGGGACTTAAAACCACTAATCTTGCATGGCGGGGTAGGCACTGGCAAAACCACTATAGCCAACCTGCTACCGGATGCCATTGAAGGTAAACCCGCTGAAGTAACTCGCCTTAAAGCAGTGGAATTTAGTTCAGTAAACGATGTGACTGAGGTCTTTGGTGGACCACCCATGTTTTATAAACTCTTTACCACCAATGATCAAAAACGCACTTATGTTGTCTCCAATGAGCTTAACTTTACGCCAAAAGCAGCCATAGCCTTTAGAGATACCGTGGACGATATGATCAGTCACACTCAGTTCATTTTTACAACAAACTACATTGATCAGGTTGATATGGCTTTGCGTGATCGCAGTAACTGCATCGTTGTTCCACCGGTTACCGCAAAAGACTGGATCCCAAGAGCGCAATGGATCTTGCAACAAGAAGGTATTGCTGTGCCAGATGATCAGTTAATGAAAATTTTGAGCACTCAACTACAAGTAAGTTCTAGTAATCGTAAGTTATTGGAACGCCTTGAAGACTTTGTGCGATCAGTTCGCAATCCCCCGAGTAATCCAGGTGGAATTATTCAAGCAGAACCAACACCATTGCCCATTAACCCGATGATGGCGGCTTAAGCCAACTTGGCCGCTGCCATCATGGGGGTGAGCTTGGAGTAATGACGTTCAATCATGAGTGTAGAAGTACCCATTTGCCTAGCGAGGGTGTGTATATCAACACCTTCCGCTAGTGCAAATGTGGCATAGGTATGGCGCAGGCTATACAGACTGCGATTGCGCCCTGCTACATCTTTGAGTAAACCGCATTCTTTTAATAAATTCTCAAACTGGGGGTTAAAGTTATAAGGCTGAATTCCCCTTGGAAAAGTAAAGATTAGCCGGTCTAACTTAGCAGCAATTACCTCTTCCAAATTCTTAAAGGGAAGTTGATGCCAGGTAATCAAACGCTCTAAAGCACTAATCACTAGATGTTTAGCAATCAGGTATCGGGGCCCTGTTTTTCCAGAAAGCCAGATCTTCAAATAACGCTGATCACCAATCCAATGCCACTGCAGATGCTTCCAGCGCATGGGGTTTAGCTCAGTTCCTGGCCTAGCTCCCGTATAGAGTAAGAATTCCACATAACAGCGGCATAGCTGCCTCATCTCTCTGGTCCTAGATGACCTACCTACTAATTCCCAACTGGGCATATAGGCCAAGAGTTGATCAATCTCTTCCTTACTAAAAGCAGGCCTAGTTTGCCCTGGGGAGCCATGGGGATCCAATAACGGAACCCTGTAAGTATCGGCTATGAGGTTTTGCTCTCTAGCCAAGGCAATAATACGGTTATAGGAAGTGGTATGGGTTCGTTTGGTGCTGGCTTGTGGATCTCTACCCATCTGCGATAAGCGCCAAGATTCAAAATCCTTAACCAACTCCGGTGTGATTTGATTGAGACTGTAATTACCAAAAAATGGAATAAGGTACTTGTTAAGCACAAACTTGTAGTCTTTAAATATTGCCTTTCCACTGCCTTCTTTTAAGGCAATATCCATTGACAATAAATCCTCAGTGGCTAACTGCTTAAACGACTTAGATTTGAGGCTTAATTCCTGGCTAATCTTAGCCATCGTTCGCTCATACAACGCTATTGATGATTCCTTAGCCTCCTCTATATCAGCCCGCCCAGTGCTAATGGAATGCCATTGGCCATTAGGTAGCTTAAAACGACATTGCCATTGGTTGCTGCCAGACCTCTTAAAAAGGCTTACTAGACCACTATGAATGGAGATTGCATCAGCAGATTGGGATGCACTAGATTTAAAGAAAAGCTGATTAAGATTTTGCATTCAAGTGTCGCGTTTCGCGACACTTGTAGCTTAACTTCGAATTAGAGTTTGCGCGACCTCTAGTTTTTCGGGTTAACCGACATCGCTGGATGAATTTAGCGATGGACTGCTAACGACCCACAGCTGACCTTGGCCAGGCCGCTGGGGCTTGAACCCAATTTAGGCAATAGTGACGATACCGTTTCTTTCGCTATCTAACCAAAGGATTTGGTATGGGCTCACCAACTTTATGCAGTATATTTTTATCCCTGTGATGAAATAACTCCTCCTGCCCGACAATCTTGAGCACAGTGTCTTGATCGTAGCTCCAAGTGCCATCATCATTAATTTTTACCTGCATCCGAAACTCTACCGTCTTAAAGGCGTGATCCAAGAATGGTGCCGAACAAATGCCATAAGTATCAGATCCTTGAGTAGCAACTAATTCAAACTCTGTAGCATGAGCAGCAGCACTTCCAGACGCCATCGCCGTTTGCCCACGTGGAATTGTAAGTGTGTGAATAATGGTTTCAGTGGCCGGCTCCCATAACCAATAACCCACTTGATCATGATAGGTTTTGACCTGATCAGGCTTAGTGACATGTGCGTGGTAGCGCAACCCGTAAAGCAATTGTGGGCCATTTGTTTGTGGATCTATTGGGTGAAGTTCAATCCTCTCAACATAGACCTGCTTTTTAGGACCTTCGGCCTTTGGCTTTATATCCAAACCCCTTGCCCCCTCCCAAACTCCCGCCATTTTTGTCAGTGGCCCCAAATTCTGCAAGGTGTCGTGGTGAATTGGGTGCGGCTCTGTATAGATATCTTTGGGAAACTCTGACATAAGGACCTCCATGGGCAATAAGAATCATTCTATCCAAGATTGATACTTGAATAAAACCCTCAATTGCCGGATTCAACCCATTTGCTTAAATTGCCACATTGGATCACTAAGAGACATGGAGCAGACTTTCGCACCAATTAAGCCCCGCAGTTATTTGACGACCCACAGCCGATATTTGCTAACAATCTAGCTAAACCACACCTCACCCAAATAAAACCTTACTTCACCCCCCCCAGCATTAGATGGAGAGTTAAATCCTACATTAATATATCAAGCAGCCATAAGAGGGTTGGAGGCTGGCTTTGCCACCGGCAAATCCTTGAGCTGCACAACCGCAGACAACGCAGTCTGTTTGCCATCAAAATCTAACCACGCCTTCTTATCAAAATCGTAGAGCTTACAGTCTCTAGCGGTATCAAAATACCATTTGAATGAAAACTGCTGAGAGATGATCCTGCCTGGCAATATTTCTTCGAGCCTATTTTGTGCAGACTTCAATGTATACAACGGAATACTCGCATCCACATGATGGGCGGTGTGCTCCATGATTTGATGCATCAACCGACCCCAGCCCAATGGGAATGTTAAGTGTACTGTCGTCGAAACAAATGGCTGAGCCCTTAACCATTCTGATTTTTTATCATACCAAGCCACCTTGTTATGTGTATGGTGCACATACACAACAAACCCAATCATCACGTTCCAAAATGCAAACGGAATAACGAAGCCGGCCAGAATCGCCATGATTACTGATTGCCTTGTAGCAACAGCGCTGCCAACCAATAAACCAACCCAGATCAACGCAAAAGCACTAACTAGTAAGTTATCTTTTAAAAAGATAGGGCGCTTTGCTGGCATATTTTTAGCATTAGGGAAAAACTCTCTCTTCCACCATATTTCGAGCAAGTAATAAATTCCCGGGCCAAAGCCGCTGCGATAGATTTGCTCTAATAATTTTCTTGCTGGGGATAAAGCGTCATACTCAGACTTGGATAAAGGCTCCCAAACAAAGTCGAATCCTTTTAAATTGGTTTGACCATGATGAACCACGTTATGACCAACATCCCAAAGGCTATAAGGAGTCAGCGAAGGTAAAAAGGCAATTCTTCCTAAAACCTTATTCAACCCCCTATGAGGAGTAAAGCTATGATGGCAAGCATCATGCCCAAGAATAAAGATGCGGCCAGTAACAAAGCCAGCAATCACCCCTAGAAGTATTTTTAGCCAAGCACTTTCAAGCAATACCGTCCCAGCTATTAAACCTAGCCATAGGCATGCATCAAAAATCAGCAGTAAAACAGCTCTCAGCGTTTGACTTCTAGCCATAGGCTCCAGCCACGAGCGAATAATTTTTCTATGGGGCAACTCAGCTTCTAATTCTAAGGGTGTCACCTTAGTCTCCGATATGGGCTCTACTATATTCAGAGATGAGTTCATGACTTCTTTCCTGAGGAATATATATTAAGGATTTACCCAAAAAAGGGAGTGAGGATTATTGTCAAGTCGTTTACGAAAGGCATGCATGACATAGATCAAAGTGTCGAATTTCTACAAATCTAATCAGCGCTACTTTGAGCAGCTTGGGCCAGCAGAGCTCACTTTGAGAAATTGATAGATTGGGCAAAATCTCAATAAGCTGGTTACGATCAAAAGTATCCCAGCCCAACCCCAAAGCCCTATCTGGTTGGCTAAGGTCATATTGATTAGCATGAAGCCCACCAACAACCTCATTGACCGGTCCCCACATCCAATGTTTTGATTCATATGGCCCCACTTACACAGTTTTATATAAAACACTATACTAAATCATATTTTGTATATTTATGAATTATCAGAAATATACACGCCATTCAACATTCCAAATGGAGACCTCATTCATGCTTATCAGATGCCCACATTGCGATAAATGGAATCGGCTAAATTCCGAAAAATTGGATGATTTCCCAATTTGCGGATCTTGCAAGAAAGATCTACTAACGAAGCCTATCAACCTGGATAGCGACTCTGTAAATTCACTATTAAAAAGCTCGAAAAAACCAATTTTGATTGATTTTTGGGCCCCGTGGTGCGGCCCCTGTCGCATGTTTGCGCCAACATTTGAATCTAGCTCAGAGAAATACGTTAATGATGTCATTCATGCGAAGATCGATACCGAGGAGAATTATGCGGCTGGACAACAATTTAATATCCGCTCTATTCCCACTCTTGTTGGATTTAAGAATGGCGTGGAAATCAATAGAGTCAGTGGCGCACTACCCCCAAAAGAGCTAGAGCAATTTATTCATCAACTAATCTCTCAATAGATAACTCCTTCAGGAAGTTTTGTAACATCATCGTCTGCACCCTATTGCGGTGAATCACGATATAACTTTGCCGCTTAGATAGGGGTAATGGCGTGTTTAAATATCTTAGGCGCCCACTTTTAATAGCTTCATTTACCACCCAGCGTGAAAGATAGGAAACCCCTAGGCCTTGCTCGACTGCATTTCTAATCGCCTCAGAACTACCCATCTCCATGCTGCGCTTATACGAGCCCAAATACGGAAGTAACAATTGGTCCGTAGACTCACGAGTCCCAGATCCAGACTCTCTTAGCAGCCACAATTGCTGTTGTAAGGTTTCCAAGGATAGTTTTTGGGGGGCTTCATTCTTTTTCTTTTTGCCACCCTGAGCAACTACCACTAACTCATCCTGAATCCATGGTGTGACAATCAGATTTGGCTCATGACAAGGACCCTCAACCAGGCCAATATCTAATTCAAATGATGCAACCGCAGCGCATATTTTTTCCGTGTTACCAATCAGAACCTTTGAGCTCCAAGAATCATCATCTTGTTGCAAATAGCTGCTTAAAAATTGCCTGAGTATTTTTGGCAACACATAATTGCCAATAGTAGTGCTAGCTCCGATACGCAATGACTGCACCTGAAGACTGGCACCATTCGACATGTGCTCAATCTCTGATGCATCATTTAATAGGGAAAGTGCGCGCGGCAATAATGCGCGACCATTTTCATTCAGGACAAGACGCTTGCCAACACGCTCAAACAAATGAATAGAAAGCAAACGCTCCAGCTCATTGAGTGCTGCACTGGTTGCAGATTGCGATAGTGAAATTTCTTTGCTAGCGGCTGTTGTACTCCCAGTCCGCGCAATGGCGCTGAATATCTGAAGTTGCCTCAAGCTGAGATGCAATACATTCATTCAATTTTTTCCACTCTAATTTACCTATTAAATAGGTTAATTATAGATATATAACTTGTTTTACAGATGAATTAGTTACGATTACATTTGCCTTATTCAATCCATCCGATAAATATCTTGAGCGCCAACTTACCCACTCCCTCTATAGCTTCAAACGGACAAGGCCAGGGTGGAAACTGGCTAGCGGTTATTAGCTGCAATCTTCCTGGCCTTGCTCTCTGCTCAGCATTGGCTACCATTGGAATCTGGTTGGGTGAATTTGAGTGGCTTCAGTTGCACGGCTTTAGCACCCTGACTCTAGCGATTATTGGAGGTATCTTAGTCGGCAATACGTTTTATCACCGCCTTGCACCAACTGCTAATACAGGGGTTCACTTCGCAAAACAAAACCTATTGCGACTGGGCATTGTGATGTATGGCTTACGCCTAAGCACTCATGACATTGGCCAGGTTGGGCTGGCTGGAATTGTGACCGATGCACTGGTTCTGTCATCCACATTTACATTGGCATACCTCATCGGCGTTAAATGCTTAGGCATGGATCGTAAAACAGTTGCCCTGATTGGCGCCGGTAGCTCAATCTGCGGGGCTGCTGCAGTTATGGCAACCGAACCAATTGTACGAGGCCGGTCCGAACAAGTCACTATCGCTGTTGCCACCGTAGTAGTGTTTGGCACACTGGCTATATTTTTATATCCCGTATTGTTTGATCTAAACCAGTATTGGCAACTCATTCCTGGTGGGCCCAATCAATTTGGGATCTACATCGGATCAACTGTCCATGAGGTCGCTCAAGTTATGGCTGCCGCTCGATCTATAGATACGCATGCAGCCGACACTGCCGTCATAGCCAAGATGGTACGCGTGATGATGCTCGCACCGTTTTTGATTCTACTGTCAATTGGAATAAGCAAAGGTACAGTTAAGCATCAAGAAAAAACGATTGCAAAACCAAAAATTACTATTCCATGGTTTGCATTTGCATTTATTGGTGTAGTGCTCTTAAATTCATTTTTTCCTTTGTCGGTTAAATTAAAAACCGCAATCACAGAACTAGACACTTTCTTTCTCGCCATGGCAATGGCGGCACTAGGATTATCGACCCACATCTCATCAATTAAAAAAGCAGGGCTCACCCCACTGTTCTTGGCGCTAATACTATTTACATGGTTAGTGGTGGGTGGAGCGTTGATTAACCGCTGGACTTTCAATCTGCTAAGTTAGCCCACAAATGACGCCGCCTTATTCTCCTATTCATATGACTCACTTACTACTCCTCAGATAAGCGCTTTCCATACGATATTGCATAAGCCGGTCGCCTAAATAGAAGAATGGGGTCATTGGTTGGCTCGATACCCGAAGCCATTATCAAGGGATCAAAATTAATGTCTTCGCAAGCGCCCCCTCTTTGCGGGCTTGCTGAGTTAATCGTCAATACCCCAGCTTTTATTTCTTTACGGCTGGTTGGCCAATAGATTGTTGGATTATTTTGCTCGTCTGCAGGCTCGCCAATTACCAGCACCATATCCCACCGAACGGGACCTGCCTGTATCTTAGACAAGATATCTTGATCAAGATAAGGTGTCAATGCAACTTTTAACTCTTCATCAGTCAAACGTTTCACGCCATTCTGAGGCACAAAACGCCAACGCACTAATGTGACTTTTTTATTTTTATTAATGAACTTAAATGTATGAATGCTATAAAAATCACTATTGGCATAACTTGCGATCGGATTATTCTTAGCCAAGTATTCCCCTAGAGCCTTACTATCTGGGTGACTTGCCTTGTAGGCTGAGACCAATTTAGGGTCAGGCTTACCGGTGAGGGGATCTGGAATATTCGCCACCAATCCATCATAAAAAGACTCAGGCGTTGCTGCCCCGAAGACAGGAACATTAAGCATCGTGAAATGTTGCAACTGCCCGCCTGGTAACCTGAACTCCAAAGCCATTCCCCTGGGATTTCTGGCGGTATCCTGAACCTTGATTCCGCCGGCCAATGAGAACCTGCCCTCTACCGGCACTGCTTCACCAGAAAATAAGGGTGATGTGGTGTAAGCCTGAATCATCGCATTGCCCATAAAATTTCCGGCAATACAAATACCATTAGTATGATTTCGCCTCTGACCTAGGCTAACGCCATTTAGTTTTTCAAGGCCAGAGACTACTTGATCTGGCATCACAGGCTCATCAGCAAAGCTAAAGCAACAGGCCGCCAAGGTTGAAATCACAATACACAGTCTTGGCATCATTATCTAATCCTATTTATGAATAACTTCACGGCATGCCCGCTGCCAGCATTAAATCAATTTGCATCTGTAATTATGCGCGACGACCTTTGAGTCCAATCCAAAGCAATGCCGCCCCAATTGCCAACACCGGAATGATTGAAACTATATTCAGTATTTCCCAGCCCTGTGAGGTTACCATTGCCCCGGAAGTAAATGAAGTAATAGCCATTGTGCCAAATACGCAAAAGTTGATTACCGCTTGAGCTTTGTCTTTCTCTTCGGGGCGATAAGCTGTCATAGCCAGGGAAGTAGCCCCTGTAAATAAGAAATTCCAACCCACGCCAAGAGTGAATAAAGCAAATAAAAATTGATGTAAATCGGTTCCCGTTGAGGCAACGCCAATACACATCAAATTAAGCAACACGCCAGCTCCCATAATTTTAATGGCACCAAAACGCTTAATAAGTGAGCCTGTAAAAAATCCAGGAGCAAACATACCAATCACATGCCACTCTAATACCAATGCGGTATCAACAAATTGATGTCCACAAATTTGCATAGCCAACGGGGTGGCGGCCATCAGCAAATTCATCACCCCGTAACCCAAAGATGCTCCGATGGTGGCAACAAGAAAAACAGGTTGAAGCAAGATGGTCTTTAATTCACGTCCCGCTGTTAAGGAGTGGTGAGATCTATACTCATCGGGGAAATGGATAAATTGCATCGCAATAATCCCCAATGCTCCCGCAATAGCTAGCGCAAGGTACGCACCTAAGAATGGTGTTCCATATAAATTGCGTGTCCAAGAAGCCAAATTGGGTCCTATTACTGCGCCTAAGATTCCCCCCGCTAAAACCCAGGATACAGCTTTATCTCTTAATGCTTTATCAGTTAATTCGGCTGCGGCAAATCGGTAAAGTTGACCATTCGCACTGTAGTATCCCGCAATAAATGTACCCCCAATGAGCAGCCAAAAATTATGCGTGAAGGCAGCATAAGCGCAGATGAGCGCAGAAATAATCGCAATTAAGAGGCCCAGCTGAAAGGAGCGACGTCGCCCGAATTTATTTTGGGTCTTAGCCACAATCGAAGTAGCTAAGGCTCCGCCAACTACATATCCCATGACAGGCAAGGTAGCCATCCAAGAGACGGTTGCCAAGCTAAAACCTACAAGACCGTTAATAGCAATAAAGGTGACATTATTGGTTAAAAAGAGTCCTTGGCAAATAATCAATAAAAAAAGATTTTTGTTTAGAAGACTATGTTGCGATTTCATTTATAAAAGAACCATTTCTTGTACAGCCCACCCTGCTAATTTATTAAAAATAAATCAATCATACAGATTGGGCGCACCTACTAATTCAAAGGCACACCTTCTAAAGAATTCCCCTCTTTGGTCCATAGATAAGTGGAGCCGTCGTAAAGCTTGACCGATGGATTCTTAAGGATTTCTGAAAGAATAAACCATGATCCAGATGCAAGATGCCCAGTATTGCAATAACTAATGGATGCATCTGTAGATTCAATACCATTAGCCTGTAGGATGGCAGCATAAGTAGAGGGTTTTAGAAAATAGCTGGCACCATTCTCTGATCGACTCATTAATTCAGGGGAAAACATTTTTGCCCCTGGAATATGCCCATATCCAGAAACCTCCGGCCTTTTCGTGAGCCCAAAAAACTGGCCAGGCTGACGAGAGTCAACTAGCTGGATGTCTCCTGACCTGGATGCCTGCATCACTTCCGATGTGCTAGCTATCAAATCTTGATTGGCAGACTGAGCCATCCAATTACCCCGTATTTTTGGCGAGGCCTCGCTCGAAGTTATATATCCCGCCGCAATCCAGCCTGCCAAACCACCATCTAACATCGCTATATTCGCCTCACCATAAACCTTGAATTCCCAATAGGCACGAAGACCCTCATCTATATCTGACATATCTTGGCCGACAGGAACGATGATGATTGGCTTATTGGCTGCAACTCCAACAGACTGAACCAGCCTTTGAAAATCACCTTGCTCGGGAATATGGTATTTAGTCTTCTGCCCATTTAATAGCCGCTCCGCCCAAAGATCTTTTGAATTCATGAGAAGCGATCCTTGAATATGGCCATCAATCCCAACAAGGATTTTTTTACCCGAGGCGTTTAATTCATATCTAGGAACTTTAATAAAGCTATCCGGATCCTTTGTTACTTCCAGAATTTGTACATCGGATAAATGATTCGATAACCATTGAGCACTAATAACTGGCCCCGGTAAATCTACCGCCCGAGAGATGCTGGAAAAAACAACGGCAATAAGAACTACAAACCAATAAACCTGTTTCATATCAAGATCTCAATCGCATCTAATTAGTATATAAATGAACCTCAAGAAAATCAGTCCTTGGTCGCTAAAACAAGAAATTAGGGCCGTATAGCAATACAAAAAACATATTGAATTGCCCCTTTATCCTACTGCTAAAGCAATGTAAAAAATAAGGGCGCCAACCCACGCAATGTCGGGTCAAACCGACACTAAATGACTGGGTCTGAAATGCCTTCAAAATCAATTTCTATCCGTCACTTCTCGAGACAGCTCAACGAGACACTTTCACTCTAAGACGAACGCCCCCTCATTAAAACTTCAGTAAGGTCCACTCACTAAGGTTTAACCTGCCATCCTTGTTTTTGTCGGCAGCATCAAAGTTGATAGTGGAGATGCCTGCCTTTTTAGCCTCATCCCTAGAAACATATCCATCTTTGTTTTGATCCGCAGTAACAAATAAGGGTGGTAATTTATGGATATCTTTATCTGTCTGGGGCGCCGTTTGAGCGCCAACCATCAAAGGCGCTAAAAATGCGATCAGCAATAAAGGTAGTTTGGTGGAATTCATTATCGGTTTTCCTCAAGAAAAGTGACTATGGCCTTGATAGTAGCAGTCTATTTCAGGATTGAAACCACCCCGATACAACGCTGTCGATGTCAGATAAATTTCAAGAGTTCAAATCCAGCGCCGGGAGACCACATGACTCTCTTGGCAGGTTTATAAAATTGTCTGAATATCATTCGTTAGCCCAAGATGGTAGGCGCTGGATGACCGAGAAGACTATAAGTATCTCAAAAAAGATTCAAGTGTCGCGTTTCCGGACACTACATAACAATGCTGTCGACACCAGAGAAATTCCAAGAGTTCAAATCCCACGCCAGGAGACCAACCGCCAATATCACACCACCTTTTAGGCTGGTTTATGTCAATGTCTAAGTTACTGTTTTATAACAATTTTATGTCTTTTAATCCGTTGGTCGCGAGTTCGAATCTCGCCCGACCCACCAGTTATACAAAAGCCTCTAGAGAAATCTAGGGGCTTTTTCTTTAAATCACTGAATAGAATTACTGCGGTCTATCAGAGTCCTCTAATGGATAAGCATCTGCCACGTATGCTGGCCCCTTCATCAAAACAACAATATATGCACCGATAACGATGGTGAATAGAGCAATCCAATAACAAATCAAAGTAGCGATAACTAAGATATCAATAAATCCAGGGCTGCCAGAAATTCCCGTTGCCTGAGGTTGACTTGGGAAAAATCGAATCAGTATTGATGGCATCAAAATTGACAAAGAACCCATCAGCGTCCAGAAAGGTACCTGACGCAATATCCAACGCTCTCTACCTGGTGGAGCAGTTTTGTAGCCTGGTAACTTATTGAGTAGCTTACCCATCAATCTGCGCACTCTTTTTCATAAAAAGTTTAATAAAGAATATAGCCATTCCAACCATAAAAAGAATGACGGCTAAACTCAGCTGACCCGCAAATGTTCCAAATAATTCCAATAACATATTCACCCCCTAATAAATGGTTCACCTTCAATGTAGGCGATGTCTGGATTCAAGTATTTGATTCAAATCAAACCATCCGAATAAGATTAGCGGGGATAATAAGTTCATGATTTAGATCAATTTATAAAACGCGAAGGATAGCAATGTTAATCAGATGCCCCAGCTGCTCTAAATTTAATAGACTTCCTCTTGATAGAGTTAACCAACAGCCTATTTGTGGCTCATGCAAAGCCAGCCTACTAGTGGGCCCAATTGATGCAGATCAAGCAAGCCTCCAAGAAATTCTCCACCAAAGCAAATTACCAGTAATTGTTGATTTTTGGGCTCCATGGTGCGGTCCTTGCAAAATGTTTGCCCCAACGTTTCAGGCAAGCGCAAAGAAATATGGAGAAAAGATTCTCCATATCAAGGTCGACACAGAAGCCAATCCAGCGATCGGCCAACAATACAATATTCGATCAATTCCGACTTTGGCGATATTTAAACAAGGAGTAGAAATTCAAAGGATTTCTGGCGCACTCCCTACTCAGCAATTAGAGAGTCTGGTAATAAATGCAATATGAAGTCTATTAACAATTACTTTTTAGCGACTAGACCTAGCTTTCTGACGATCACCCTTTTAGGCTGCTTGATCGGCCTATTAAGCAGCCGCAATTTAAATCAACAGCATTGGGGCATTAATCTCATGGCCGTCGGAGTAGCGGTCTTTGCCCACGCCGCCGCTAATGTATTGAATGACTATTTTGACCATTTGAATGGTAGCGACTCCAATAACCTAGATCGCATCCCGCCGTTTACGGGAGGAAGCAGGTTTATTCAAGAGAAAACTTTTAAACCTAGGGAAATCTTTCAATTTGGATTATTGCTTCTGTTAGTTTCCATTTGTATTGGACTGTTCATCAGCTACCTAAGCACATGGACCCTGCTTCCAATTGGAATATTGTGCATCGCACTGGCATGGATGTACTCAGCACCGCCTTTTGAGCTCATGTCACACGGATTGCTAGGTGAGCTGGCCATAGCTTTATCTTGGTCTTTAATTGTGACTGGATTTGCAAGTCTGCAATCTAATAGCTTTGATGTTGCAGCAATTCCTATTGCGCTTGCCTACGGATTTATGGTGGCAAATATTTTATTTTTAAATCAGATTCCCGATATTAAGGCAGACAAAAGCTCTGGAAAAATGACGCTTGCCGCTCAATCTGCACCAAAAAATTTATGGGTTTGGTATTTAGCGTTTCCAGCCGGTGCTTACGCGCTTCAAATAGTATCGTTTTGCTTTGGATCCACTGCTTACCGAACCTTAGTAACCGTCTTAATATCCCCTATATTCATTCAATGCGCTATCAAATTAAAAAATTTGGAGATAGATAAACGCCTCATGAGCACAATCATTCCACTTAATATATTGGGCGTGCATCTATATGCTCTACTACTCTGCGCTGGCTTAATAAAGACCTAAAGACCTTTTTTAGAAAATTCTTCTAAGGCTTTTATGCTTGGAATTTGAACGCTCAATCTAGTGATATTGGAAATTAGACCCAGTTCAGCCATAGATGCTAGCGCTCGGCTAATAGTCTCAAACTTTACATCCATCATTAAACCCATGTCTTCACGCTTAAATAGCGGTGCAATTGCCGATGATCCAGATTCTTTTGCTAACTTAAGGAAAAACCGCGCTAAACGAACTTCAATCCTACCCGTATTGATTTCAGAGAACCATGATTCTGATTGAAGTAGAGCCTCTCCCCACTTTCGAACAATTTGCCTATGCAATCGCGGTGACTCTTCGCCTAATTCAGCAATAATTTTCTTCGGAATTTTGCACATATGCGCATTTGTTAATGCAACAGCTGAGTGCTCATACCTCTCACCAAGTAACGCCTCCATCCCAAATAAGTTACCCGGCAACACAACTCTAACAATTCGCTCCGAAGCATCAGAGTTAATATGCAATATCTTTACATAGCCACTTCGCAATGTATATAACGATAAAGCTGGATCACCTTGAGCGTAAATCTCAGAATTTGCATCAAAACTAAAATCATCAATTGGACTGTGTATTTTTGAGAAATCCTCCTCATTTAATTCGGCAAATAAGGCCGAATTTCTGATTGAGCAATTCTCACAATCGCTAAGACCTTGCCATGCATTTTTTACTTCAATTGTTTTCATATGGCCAATACTACAGGGATAGATAGAAGCTAATTAGAAACTAATACATATTTAAAACTTAGTGCAATCTATTCTACCTACCCCCAAAGGGTTTTATTTATTGCAACGACCACCCTCACATGAAGAGCCGGTACCACAGGTGTTGATTTTCAAGATTGGGTAGGCCGGGCAAAATCTAAATAAGCCGGTAGCAAGAGGAACAACCCCGATCCAGCCCCATACCCCAACTATTCCGCTAGCTGCCAAACCTATCAACACAAAGCCAACCAGCATACGCAAAATTCTATCTGTACCACCTACATTGCATTTCATATTCAAACTCCTTTTTTATTTACTGCAGTAATTTCGATATAAGACACCCATCACTTCCAATGCCACATGATTGGATAGGGAATAATAGATTTGCTTTCCCTCTCTTCTTGTTTCAACAAGCTCCTCGTTTCTCAAGACAGTCAATTGCTGGGATAAGGTAGGCTGATGAATATCTAAACACTCCTCAAGCTCGCTAACGCACATCTCGCCCTGACTAATCTGACACAAAAGCATCATGCGATCCCTATTTGACAGAACTTTCATTAAACGACATGCATCATCTGCTGATGATTGCATCTTTTTGAGATTGATATTGTTTTTAACAACTGGCATTAGATAACCTTAGTTCAGTGGTACGCCTACCAATGGACGGCCTTCAAGAGTCCAAAGATACAAGGAACCATCATACAACTTCGTCGATTTATTACCCACTAGCTCAGACATAACAAACCAACCTCCAGCTGCCAAATGCCCAGTATTGCAGTACGCAATAGTTTGGCCTTTGGTATTGAGACCATTAGCTGACATCAAGGCATCATAGGTATTTTTTGACCAAAAGTACAAAGCGCCATTATTAGGTTTTGCCAGCAACTCAGGAGCCAACTCTTTTGAGCCTGCAATATGACCAAAGGTCAAAACGTCTGGACGCTTAGAAAGACCCAAATACTGCGCAGGCTGCCTTGCATCTAATAACTGTGGTTTACCACTTTTTGAGGCGGCCGCCACTTCATCGGAGCTGGCAATCAATTCCTTGCGAAAAGCTTTTGCAGACCAATTACCAACAGGCTTTTGACTATTGGCAGTTGTAAATTCACGGCCCTCACTCAACCAACCAGCAATACCGCCATCTAATACTGCAACTTGATCATCGCCATAAACTTTAAAAGTCCAATAAGTTCTCAATGCCTCATCAATATCTGACATATCCTGACCAATTGGGACTAGAACGATGGGCTTATCTGAATTGACACCCAAAGATTGAACCAACTTCTCAAAGTCTGCCTTCTCGGGAATCAAAAACTTAATCTTCTTGCCATCTACCGTACGCTCTGCACGCACTTTCTTGAAATCCAAAATGCTTGAGTTTGTGATGTGACCGCCCACCTCAACAAGAAACTTCTTACCTGTTTTTTTGTCAGTATCGAACTCTGGGCTTCTAAGATAACTCGCCAAGTCTGTTCTTACTTCGATCACCTGTACTTCGGATAGATTATTTGCTAACCAATCCGCACTTACAACTGGGTCTGGCAAAGTAATTGCCTGAACCAAATTTACCAACCCTATCAATACAAAAGCTAACAACCACTGAATCTTTTTCATCTTTACTCCCCTATGAATTTACAGCCAATAAATTTTCTGAAAGGCGTCCCATTAAATCTATCTTGCATTCACTCAGTACATGATGCCCCCTAGAATTCAAGACATCTTCTCGGTGACCGAACCTAGTTACTAAAAGAGCAATTTCCTGGTCTCTTTCTTTAATCAATTCCTTAATTTCCGATTGAAATAGTTGCATCAGCGCACCAATCCAATTACTTACGGGAGCCATACGCCCTGTTACATTCATCTGAAATTCCACTACAGACTGCATAATCAAGTTTGAATCAGCCATCTCCTCGCCAGTTACCCACTGATTAGTAGTGAATAAGCGAACTGGCATGCCTTTTTGATCTAATGCAATTCCAACTAAATGATGAAAGCTTTTAGCATGGCGCTTGATGACATGAAAGTGACCATGCTCTCCATTAGGCATTTCATCTGCAGAATGGGCGTGGTAATAGAGCTCATATCCACTTTGCTTATCAGCCAAATCATTATTTGGATAATGCTTCCACTCAATAAAATCTCTGGCTCCACATAACGCAGCCTCATTAAGCGTGCGGCCAGACTTGGCGTACTTCATCTGAATACTTGCCAACTCTTGAGCCGCCAACCAACGATTAGATTGCGTAAGCATTGAATTAATTACTCTGCAGCTTTGCGCTTTTTAGGACCGCAAGGATTCGCAGGACCACATGGGTTGGCTGCTTTTTTCTTTGCAGGGCCACATGGATTTCCAGCTTCTTTTTTAGGGCCGCAAGGATTTTTCTGCTCGGAGCTTGGGGGATTGGCGGGAGCATCTGCTGCCTCAGCTAAAGGTGCCGCTGCCAAACCAGCCAAAGCCATTGCTAAAGACGCTACTGTCGATTTCTTAGACATCAACTTCTCCTTCAAAATTAAACTAATGGACTGCTATCAGAGTGCTTGTACTTACTTTCCATCCAAGAACCCAATATAAATACTCCAACTGCTGCAACAACCATCACCACATCAATTAACATGGCTGAGATATTGAAAGCATCTGGCAATGAATTTGCTTTTGCATACTCGCCAAGAGTGGTCAATGATTCAATGGCTGGGTAGATGCCTGCAAAGAGAACAGTTCCAAGCAATAATCCAATCAAAAAGATTGCCGCATCAATTCGGCCTGACATAAAGCCTACAACTGATGTACCGGGACAGTAGCCGCCAATGGCAAATCCAGCGCCAACTAACGCACCGCCAATTGCCGCAGCCCCCAAGAACGCGGGTGGCACAAACAATGTGCCGGCATCGACAATGCCCGCTTTTTCTAAAATCAAAAGACCAACTGATGCAAACACAATTGCTGTAAACATTACCTTAAATACAGACCAGTCAGTTAGGCGAAATTGTCCTGTTAATTTATTAGGGTTACCAAAACCTGCTCGCTCAAGTACAAATCCAAATCCCATTCCCAAAAGAAGACCCGATAGAATCTCACTCATCTCATTTCTCCTCTTTCATTAAGCGGCTTGCCAGCAAACCCACGGCAAAGAATGTAGCCAAAAAGGTAAATCCAGCTAAACTCAAAACTGCTGCGCCAGACAACCCAAGACCACTTGTACAGCCTGCTGCAACACGGGCACCAAATCCGGCAAGCAATCCACCCAATAAAGCTGTAACAGGACGCTTAGCACCGCCTAAATATTTCTTTCCATCCAATTGAATATGAATGCGCTTTGCTAGAAATGCCGATAAGAGTGCGCCGATAGCGACACCAACTACCTGCCAAGTAATCCAAGCGCTCAGGGGCTTACCATCTTCAACCATGCCGCCCAAATAATCATTTGCACTTGTTGCAGCCGGAATCGCATGCATCCCAATCCAGGCAGTTAATCTAGTAGTAAAGCCAGTCGCCCCAAGACCATGGCCAGTAATGACAAAAGTTGCTAATAAAACTACTCCCAGCATGATTCCTGCAAGTAGTGGGTTCATATATTGCGCCGGCTTAGCCTGCCCACCGTTTTTGTCCATAGTAATTACCCTCATTTAAGGTTTAAATAATATATTAAGTTATATAATATTAAATAGGTCAATAAAGTCAAGTTTTAAAAGCAGTCAAACAAAAGTATTTGATCTAAATCATGTAAAAAACACTTTTCATGACATAGATCATGCTGCGTCAAGAGTTAATGACTAGAATTTTTAACCAATATTAGGGTTCCATATGAAATTCCATAAGCTTTTGCCAATAATCCTCATCGTTCCATTTTTTGCCATTGCGCAAACGGAAGATATTGGCAAAAAGTATGACGTCGATAGCCTACCTGATGATCACTATGGTCGTTTAGCGCGCTATGGAAAACATTTATCCGAAAAAACATTTGAAGTTATTGGTCCAGAAGTTGCTGATAAAAAAATGCGTTATGCCGGCAATAACTTAGCCTGTACTAACTGCCACCAAGAGGCTGCGACAAAAAAGTTTGCTATGCCATGGGTTGGCGCGCAAGCAACATTCCCCCAATATAGAGGTCGTGAAAACGATGTCAGCACCATTGAAGAACGGGTCAATGGTTGCATGGAAAGAAGTATGAATGGAAAAGCCCTTCCATTTGATAGCCGAGAAATGAAAGCATTTGCTACCTACATTCACTTCTTATCTAAAGGTGTTCCAGTAGGCAGCGCTGTTGAGGGCCAAGGATTGCCAAAATATACTCCTCCAGATAGAGCATCGAATCCAGCATCTGGTGAGAAGGTATATGCTGAAAAGTGCGCAGCATGCCATGGTCAAGATGGCGCTGGGCTTAGGAACGGAAAAGTGGGTGAAGCAAAAGGTTATACATTCCCACCTTTATGGGGCAAGGACACTTTTAATAATGGGGCTGGGATGAACCGTTTATTAACGGCTGCAGCATTCATCAAAACGAATATGCCCCTTGGCTCATCGCATGGTCAGTCTCTGCTATCTGACGAGCAGGCATATGACGTAGCTGGCTATATCCTAAGTAAGCCGCGTCCAGTCAAATCAAATTTAGATAAAGATTTTCCTGCTCGCTGGAATAAGCCAGTTGATGCAGCATTCCCCCCTTATGTAGATGGCGCTTCTGCCGAGCAACATAAGTACGGCCCATTCCAGCCATTAATGGAAAATATGAAGCGATTAAAACCCGTTCTAGATAAAGGCATGTAGAGTTATTACGAGATCAGGAATAATTTCGCAATTTTTATCAGAATTACTTTATTTTTACACTTAACCTGGAGTCCATATGAAATCCACTCGTCGTCAATTTATGATTTTGTCCGCCGCTGGTGCTTGCACTTTGGCATTAAACGGCAAGGTTCAGGCTCAAGTCATGGTTGCTGAGACCGACACCCAAGCTGCTGCATTAGGCTACAAAGCAGATGCCTCTAAGGTAGATAAGGCGAAGAACGCCAAATACGCTGCTGGTCAGCAATGTAGTAACTGCGCTTTATTCCAGGGAAAAGCTGATGCTGCTGCAGGTGGTTGCTCTTTGTTTGCCGGCAAACAAGTTTCTGGTAAAGGCTGGTGCTCTGCTTACGCAAAAAAAGCTTAATTTTTAATACAAATAACAGGTCGCCAAAGCGGCTTGTTATTTAATACCAGCAGATTCAAGCGATTAATCATATCTCCTTCTCAACTAGTATCCCAACAAGAAGAAATACAGTTACTTAAGTAACGCTCAAAAGCTTGAAATCCGGCCCATGGATTCGAACTTTGCACCTAAATGCAATCGCACACTCAATCGCACAGTCATTTTATGGCCTTGTAGGCTATTGATTTATATAGGGTTTTGAAGAGCCACGACTTCTTTTAATCCGTTGGTCGCGAGTTCGAATCTCGCCCGACCCACCAGTTATACAAAAGCCTCTAGAGAAATCTAGGGGCTTTTTCTTTTGCACCGCCAAGCTAAGGTCATACCCCAACCGGAATATGGGATTAAATGACCCCAGTTAAGGGCAGTTTTAGCTTTATCATGCTATAATGCGTTAATGCAGCATGAAAACAGGAGAATGCCATGGGCGCAGTCATAGATCATCAAATTATTAAATCCATTGGATCCAGCGGACAAATTTCGCTTGGCAAGGAGCATGCTGGCCGCCAAGTTCTTGTCGAAACCCCTGAACCAGGCGTATGGGTCATTCGCACCGCCACCGTCATTCCCGATAATGAAAAGTGGATGCATAAGCCAACCGTTAAAAAAGATTTAGTAGCCGCCCTAGGCTGGGCACAAAAGACACCCCCAAAAGCTACTGATCTCTCTAAACTAAAAATGGCAAAAACGCATGGTTCGAAACGCAAAGCCTGAACTATTAGTAGAGTTAGACCTCAACAGCCCTATCTTTCAATCAGCCTGGGAAGAGTTAGAGTTAACTGAGCAAGAAAAAGCTTTTGCTACATTTGAAAAGATCACGCAATTAACTTGGAATCAAGTCTATCGTGATAAGGGCTTGAAATGGGAGAAAATTCATAGCATTCCCGCGCCCAAAGGAATCGACGCGCTTTACTCCTTCAGGGTAAGCAAATCCATTCGGGGAATTGGCTTTAGAGAAGATCATTTTCTTCGGGTCTTATTAATTCAACCGGATCATGATGCCACGTATGGAAAAAAATAATCCTATAGAAAAGTCTTTTGCGGTAACTCCAAGCAAAGACATTCGCAATTCGCCAGATCCTGATATTTTAGGGACCTACTTCGCTAGTAAACGCGCTAGGCAAGCAGCAATAGCCTTGGCAATCCAAACCAATACGGCCATCGTAACCACTGTTGACGGCAAGATAGTTCGGATCCCCGCTGCAGAACTCATTAAGCAGCGACAACTTACGGCCTAAACATCCGTTGGTCGCGGGTTCGAATCTCGCCCGACCTACCAAGCATTACTAAGTCTCGCTCTGCCGGGGCTTTTTTATTTCTAGATCTCCGAGAAGATCAGCCCCGCTATTAAATCCGTTGAAGAATCAGAGTTTCTAGCTCGACACTGAACTCACCTATGCATTAGTAGGAAACCTTATTTGCCCAAACAAAAAGCCCCCTCATTTCTGATGGGGCTTCTGTGTTCCAACTTACTGACTGCGTACAGGGAATTACTTTATGCAGGCTTCTGACCAATCTCAAAATTAGCGAGCTTCTCAAGCGCCTTAACCATAGCAGAGTGATCCCAAGCCTGACCGCCATGAGCTGAACAGGAGTTAAATAATTCTTGTGCAGTAGTGGTATTTGGCAAAGAAACACCTATCGCTCTTGCGCTACTCAATGCTAAATTCAAATCTTTTTGGTGTAATTCAATCCTAAAACCAGGATCAAATGTTCTCTTGATCATGCGCTCAGCATGTACCTCTAAAATTTTGGAACTGGCAAATCCGCCCATCAGAGCCTCGCGAACTCGCGCAGGGTCTGCACCAGCTTTAGAGGCGAATAAGAGCGCCTCAGCTACCGCCTCAATGTTTAAAGCAACAATGATTTGATTGGCTACTTTGGTAACCTGGCCAGCACCATTGTCACCAACCAAAGTAATATTTTTGCCCATCAATTCAAATACAGGCTTAACTGTCTGGAAAACAGATTCTTTTCCACCAATCATAATAGTTAAGGTTCCACCTTTAGCACCTACCTGCCCACCCGAAACAGGAGCGTCTAAATATTCACAGCCAAGATCATTGATCTTTTTAGCAAATTCTTTTGTGGCGATTGGGGAAATCGAGCTCATATCAATCACAATCTTGCCCTTAGTCAGGCCATGAGCGACTCCATTCTCACCAAAAAGAACTTTTTCAACATCTGGCGTATCTGGAACCATCGTAATGATAATGTCGGCTTTTTTTGCCACTTCCGCAGGGGTTGTGCAAACAACAGCCGCACTATTCGCAAACTCTTCAGGCACTTTGCTACGGGTGTTAACAAATAGCTCATGGCCAGCGGCCAGTAAATGGGACGCCATTGGAGCACCCATGATGCCCAAGCCGATAAAACCCAGTTTTAACTTACTCATTCGTGATTAACCTATCTTTGATTGGTGCGCTGTCTCGTTTTTTAATATTAAATGGGGCGCTAGCGCTTTTGGCGCCCATATGACCTCTATTGTAATAAAAATGGGGCAGCCTCGCCGCAGGGCTAATTTGCCTAATTTCTAGGTGTTTTCGCTTAGTTTTGATGAATATCAATGGATTATTTCAATATCACTTGATCTAATGATTTTTGAATTCTTAGCCGTATTCATAAAAACATATAAATGGGCTCTTTTGAGACCCTGAGACAAACCATAACAGAAAAGGTAAACATGAAAATTTATCAAGCCATTAACAAAGTTCCAGGCGGAATCATGGTCGTACCCCTATTTATAGGGATGCTGCTTAATACATTCGCTCCAAATGCTTTAAAGATTGGTGGATTCACGCAAGCACTTACAAATCAGGGCTATCCAACCTTTTTAGCAATGTACCTTTTTACCGTTGGTACAAAAATGACACTCAATGCTGCCCCATCCATGCTAAAGCGTGGCTTCGGCATTATGTTTGCCAAAGTGGGTATTGCCATTGCAGTGGCGCTAGCCATTGCCCACTTCTTTAATGGCGATGTTTTGGGCCTCACAACCCTAGCGGTATTGGCTGCTATGAATGACACCAATGGTGGCATGTTCTTGGCACTGACAAGCACCTTTGGAAACAAGGAAGATGCGGGCACCTATGTTCCACAAAGTATTGAAACAGGTCCTTTCCTCACCATGCTGGTATTGGTTGGCGCCGGTTTAGCGGTTATCCCTTGGATGACCATGTTCTCAGTGATCGCTCCGATTCTTGCTGGTGCAATCCTGGGTAACCTAGATAAAGACTTACGTGACTTCTTTGGCGCTCACGAGCCGATCATTGTGCCATTTATGGCATTTACACTTGGGCAAGGCATCAACCTGACAGCAGTACTCACTGCAGGTCTGCCCGGCATTCTTTTGGGAATCTCTGTGCTAGTTATCACTGGCATCGTTTGCATCCTAGCTGACCGCTTGTTAGGCGGCTCTGGTGTTGCTGGTGCAGCAGCATCAAGTACAGCAGGAAATGCAACTGGTACACCGCAAGCAGTGGCATTAGCAGATCCAACTTTTGCTGCAATTGCACCAATTGCTACTGTACAAGTTGCTGCATCCGTGATCGTCACTGCAGTACTGACACCACTATTGACCGCCTTTGTTTACAATAAAAACAAGGGTAAAAATAGCGGAAATTAAGCGCTAGTCATCACCTCTATTTTTTAGCAGCTTTATATAGTGCAAAACTTTTTCGTTTTGCACTTTTTTATTAGGAATTTTCAATGTCTAAACCAAATGTGTACATCACACGCAGTATTCCCGAGCAAACCATTGCTAAGCTCAGAGAAACGTGTGATGTTGAAGTTAATCCTCATGATCGCGCCTTAACTCGTGAAGAACTTATTCATGCCGTTCAGGGGCGTGATGCGGTAGTTACCCTGCTTACAGATAACGTTGATGCAGAAGTGCTCGATGCGGCAGGTCCGCAATGCAAGATTTTTGCTAACTACGCAGTTGGATTTAATAACTTCAACCTAGATGCGGCAACCAAACGCGGCGTCATTATGACCAACACGCCTGGCGTCTTAGACAAAGCAACGGCTACTCATGCTTGGGCCCTGCTACTAGCTGCCGCAAAACGTATTTCAGAGTCTGAGCGCTACGTACGCGAGGGTAAATGGAAGGGTTGGTCCCCAATGACATTTATCGGTCAAGATGTAGACGGCAAAACCTTGGGTATTGCTGGCTTAGGCAGAATTGGCACGATGTTTGCCAGGAAAGCATCGGCCTTCGATATGAAGGTCATCTATACCAATGAACAACGCAACCTAGATTTTGAAAAAGACTATGGAGCTACGTTTGTGGATAAGGAGACCCTCTTAAAGGAGTCAGATTTCCTCTCAATCCATTTGCCTTTGACCCCAGAAACAAAATACTACATCGGGGCAAAAGAGCTATCTCAAATGAAATCTAGCGCTATCCTGATTAATGCAGCACGCGGCCCGCTTGTAAATGAAAAAGAGCTGGTTGAAGCACTTCGCAATAAAGTAATTTGGGGCGCCGGTCTTGATGTGTTTGAAGATGAACCTCAACTGGCTGATGGGCTTGATCAATTGGACAATGTGGTTATTGTTCCCCATATTGCCTCCGCTACCCTTGAGACAAGACTGGCAATGGGGAAAATTGTGACTGATAATGTGCTAGCAGTACTCAATGGCCAAGCCCCAATCACCTGCATCAATCCTGAGGTCTTAAAAAAATAAGTTTTATGTAACTGATGGTGAGATTCGAATCTCACCCAAGCCACCAGTTATACAAAAGCCACCTTCGGGTGGCTTTATATTGGCTGCAATCACTCTTGTGAATAAATTACCCTTAATGCAGGTGCTCGACCGAAGGCAGGGTTATAGACCCGGGGTTAGTCATTAATAAGCTATTACCGGTAAGACTCGAATCCAGGAGCAGAGCGAGCTCAGGCGGGATGTTTTCATTAGGGCAATAAATGCCTCTTTGGCAACCAAACTTGAGAACAATCAAACCAACAGCTAAAAGTTTCTTCAAATGAAAATCTAGTGTCCCCGAGTCCACACCAAATTGTTCAATGATTTCTTTTGGTCTAACACCTGCTTTTCCAGATTGATAAATGGACATGAAGACCTTCAATCTAGTCTCGTGTCCAAGGGCTTCAAAAATCGGTAGGTAGAGAGAGGCGTCCATAGATCACTCCGCAGACATTATGGGCAAAGAGGTGGATGAGCGAATTAGTTTGATGTTCCAGTGGTGTAATCCAGGATAGGCTTTGCTTGACCATGAAAATCTCGCATCGCAATTTCATGGACTGAATCACTTTCTTCTAAGACCTCTTCTCTCACTTCATATTTAATGAGTCGGATTTCTTCAGACAGCGTTTCAGACTTAGGATCCATACTTTCAGGAATCTGATGCGGATTTTTTGAATTGAATTTAACGGAGTCATTCCCGCCTAATTGAATCTTTGTTCCAGCAATCGCCACAGAACCAAATACGAGCAATGCAAGCATCAACAAAGCAACGAGCTGGTAGCGACCGAAAATAGAAGTTGAGGGCATGGTGGATCTCCGAAAAATTGAACTTTGAACATCCTAAGAGCGCCATCATTGCTTAGCCATAGCACTTTAGCTCTAGTCACTCAATTGACACAAACGACAGCAATGGAAGGCTTAGGAAAACCCTTAAATGGGTCATCTAATCACGGGTTAGCAGAAGATTATTGATCTTGGTCAAGTATTTATATAGAGCTAAAGTACTAGAAATAGAAAGATGATGGATGCCATAATCTTTCTAGATAAAAACACACCCCAAATAGGCCAAGAATAAGGGTCACCATGCATTCTGTTTCATTGTTAATCGTTGACGATCACCCGGTTTATCGGGATGCACTTCACCAGTTTTTAACTCGCAAATTTTTCTCATCAGGCAATCAGGTCTTTTCTGCAAGTTCCATTGCCGAGGGCTTACAAATTGTCCGCTCCAAAAAATCCAACTGGATCATTCTTTTGGATCTTCTGATTCCAGACTCAGAAAATCAGCTTTTTGGCATCAACGCATTTAAAAAGTTAAATGAGGTGGTTGCGATTGCCGCTATATCTGGCCTTGAAAAGGAAAGTCTAGAAAAAGAATGTATTGATGCAGGTTGTAGCATCTTTATTCCCAAGAGTAGCGATACTTCATATATCTATGAAAGCCTTTGTAAATTAATGGACATAAGTCCAGAAAATGCCAAGTTGGAGCAACTTACCGATCGACAAAAACAAATACTGACCCATATCTCCAATGGTGACTCCAATAAGATGATTGCTTACTCCCTCAATATCAGTGAGCAAACGGTCAAGATTCATTTGGGCGATATCTTTAAGAAAATTAAAGTATTCAATCGAACCCAGGCCGTCATCAAGGCAAAAGAAAATGGATGGGTCTAGAGTATGAATGCATTCGCTATTCAAAATAGTGACGAGTTATTACTAGAAGAAAAATATCAATTTCTTGAGACGGCCTCAAAAACCAATACTGCCGGCACCATCATCGGCCCTTTACTCACTGGAATCTTGGTTTTTGAGGAGGCCAATTTAACTGCAATTTTAATTTGGCTAATCTTAATGCTCATCTGCGTAGCATTCAGAGCCTACATGGTCTTTGTTAAAAATAAAGATCAAAGCCAATCAACGAAACGCAAGATTCTGAACTTGAATGTCGGTGTTTTTTCAGTGACCGCCTGCTGGGGTCTTGGATGGCTTATCGTTACACCAACATTGCCCTTTAACCTGCAATGCCTATATCTGCTCATGAGTTCAACAGCAGTTTTTGTTGGGCTGTATGGTTATTCCATTCATCGGTCGACATTCTTGTGCTTTGCTGCGCCGATCTTTATTGGGCAATTCATCACCTCCCTCATTCCACCGCTGATGTTTCCTTGGCCGATTCTGATGGGTGAATTTGCGTTTTCTTTGTACGCAATCAAGATGGCCTCGTATTTTTCTAAATCCTGGGTAAAAACAGTTAGTCTACAAATACAAAATCAGGCTCTCAATAAAGAACTAGAATCTGAGCGCAATGTAGCCATCGCTGCAAATGTTGCTAAATCGAAATTTATTGCTACCGCTAGCCATGACTTACGACAGCCACTTCATGCCGTCAATATTTATCTTGATTTACTTGAACCAAATAAACTGAACCCAAAAGATAAAATCAACTTCCTGCAAATTAGAAAAAGTATTCAAACCTTAAACTCAATGTTTAAGTCACTGCTAGATTTAAGTAAGCTAGATGCAAATAGTTCAGACAATCTTGAAAAGTCATTCGAACTAATAGAGCTTGTTGGATTTTTATCGAACACCTACACCCCCATTGCAACAAATAAGAATTTAGTTCTGCAATTTGATTTTATGAACCTGGGGATTAATGGAGACAAGTTACTTCTACAGCAACTACTTGGAAATCTAATTTCTAACGCCATTCAATACACGGCCTCTGGATCCATATTGGTCAAACTGTCGTCTAAAAATGATTGTCTTCATGTCTCGATCGAAGATACCGGCTACGGAATTGAACCTGCCCTACTTGATAGAATTTTTGATGAATTTTTTAGGGTTGATAGCACCAGAAATATGCATGATGGTCTTGGACTGGGTCTTTCGATTGTTAAAAGACTTTGCAAAATATCCGATACCGAGATCACTGTTCAATCAAGCCCAGGGGTTGGAACTACATTCACGCTAAACACTCAATACTCAGCCCTAGCTTTGCAAGATGAATCGAAATCTTCCACCCACAATGCCTTGCATGATCACTTAAACCCACAAGAGACGCTTTGGGAAACGAAAACCATTGCTGTATTCGAAGATGATCATACAATTTTTGAAGCCTACAAACAGGCCTTAACCCATAATGGCTTTGCGGTTCTTTCATTATCTGAAAACAGTCAAGACTTAATGAAGCAGTTAGCAAATATCAATCAAATTGACTGCATCTTGAGTGATTACCGTCTTGAAACCACGACCGGCGATTTGATCATTCAACAGCTAAGGGATAGTTTTAGTGTAGATATCCCAGCCATCATTATTACCGCCGATACCTCGCCGCAGCATATTCAACTCTTCAAGGAGCTTGATATTGAAGTGCTCTATA
This sequence comes from uncultured beta proteobacterium, assembly GCA_903892315.1. Next base: position 61,564 of record CAITHY010000087.1, read on the forward strand.
AGCCAATTGGCTATAGCGATATTGTCAGCGCAATCAAATTACTACTTAACAAATACCCCCTAAAAATAGAGAGCATCCAATGAAAATAATTCAATTTGGTCTGTTTGTATCCATGGCCTCCTTATTGTGTTTTACAAACGCAAATGCTCAATCTAAAGCCAGCCCTTGGGAGGGCGCATATGGACAGATTGGATTGCTCGGCTACGAAAGTTATATCCCTAAAAATGCTAACGGGACAACCACCATTCCCGGTTTAGGCTCATTCTCAAACACCTCAACCGCTAATCATGCAAATGGGCCTGCCGCTAATATAGGAATTGGCTATAACTTTAGTCTTGGAAAGGACTACCTTCTTGGCGTAGGCGCGTCCCTGTATCCAGGCCATTCCAGATCCGCTAGTTCCACCCTAGTCACCACTATTGGCAATATCTCTGTAGTGAAAACGGGCACTTATGATGTGTCCAATGTATTCAGTTTTACCTTAATTCCAGGGTACGTCATTGATGAGACCCGCTTGGTATACGCGAAGATTGGTTATGCTGGCTCGACCCTTAACGCAAACTCACCAGGAAACTATCCACAGCAGTCCAACAGAGTGAATGGCACTGTTTATGGACTGGGATATAAGCAATTCATTACCGGATCTATTTACGCGTTTGGCGAAGGAAATTACGCTGTGAATAGAGCCAAATCAGTCACTGTAGTTACCGATAGTGGATCGGTAGTGAACTCCACTGCTAATGCCACTGGTTATGACATTATTTTTGGGATTGGCTACCACTTCTAAAGCCAAACTGATTGATGAAAAAAACCACCCCGAGGGGTGGTTGTCAATATTCAAAAAACCGTCATGGAACTTTGAATAGCTACTAGAACTCATTTATAAAAGCTGTTATCAGGATGATGCTTGACCTAGATTAAGCAATCAATAGTGCTAGAACTAAAGTACTAGTCCTGGTTTGTGACAGCATTTCCCATAGCATCGGTCTTAACGATCGATGTCAAAAAACTGTCAGAATCAATCTGGCTTAATGCCGAGGCACTTGCTAAGCCCATTAAAAATGCAGCTAGCGCTACGATTAAATTGATACCAAATCTGTTCACTGAATTTCCCTTTGTAAATAATTAAATAAAGCTAACTCTGTTTAGCTAGCGAGATCTTAATTCAAGAATCTTGATAAATTATTCAAAATAGGTGCTCCTAGAGCCAAAGTATTAGATTAGATATAAAACCTTTAGAGCTAAAGTTTTATATCCAAATGATTTTGAGCTTCTTATGATGAATCATCATCCAGTCATCAACGAAAGGAATGCCAAATGTTTGCAAAACAAGAGTCAAGTCAGATGGTAAATTTATTCCGAATGATGAATCACCCTCGACTTCATGAGCTAACGCGTGTTCATGAGTTACCGACTCAAACAGTTGTGCAAAAAGAAATGGTCTCCGTAAGCCAAGTCATGATTACTGAAGTTGGTGTAGCTGCATTAGCGTGATCTACGCCATCTATAAACTAATGGGCTTATGAAAAGCCAATATTGAGCATTTATATGAATTCAGATATCTCAATCAAATTTTGATCGGGATCGCGGACATAGATAGAATTGATTTTTTGTGTAGCGCCAGTACGGATGACTGGGCCCTCAATGATTGGCCAAGATTCTGAATTGAGTTTATCGATCACCTTTTGAAGTGGGCGATCAGCTATAAAACAAAGATCGAGTGAACCTGGTGTTGGAATATCTGCCTTTGGTTCAAATTCCTTACCTCGGATGTGTAAGTTAATTTTTTGATTACCAAAGTTAAATGCTTTACGTTCTACCGGAGGAGTGCCGCCAATAAACGACTCCAACTTCATTCCGAGAACGCGAGTATAAAAATCTACGCATTCCGCTTCCTTTGCGGTGGTGAGCACCAAGTGGTCTAAATGATCAATCATGATTGTTTTCCTGCTTATTGCGCACGGCGTAATTCATCTACATAACTTGGCTCTGGATGCAATGTACTAGTAGTGCCGGCCTTTGCTACCTGCCCAGGAACCTCATGTCCCACAATCTTCGGTAATTCCCTAGCCAGCTGTATCAACTTAGGAATATTCATGCCGGTGTCATAGCCCATTGCATCGAGCATATGAATGGCATCTTCACTAGAAATATTACCGCTTGCTCCAGGTGCGTATGGGCAACCACCCAAGCCTCCTAACGATCCGTCAAAGCGAACAATGCCAGACTGGACTGCGGCCAATACATTGGCTAAGCCCATTCCCCTGGTGTTGTGGAAATGCAATGTCAACTGTAGACCAGAGAATAGCTTTTGCAAGGAGTCACACATCCTCTTCACTTGATCGGGATTTGCCATACCAGTGGTATCGCAGATGGTCAGGCCTCTTACGCCGAGATCTGCAAAACGTCTTGCATAACCCTCAACCACCGCTTGAGACACTTCCCCTTCCATGGGGCAGCCAAAGCAGGTTGATAAGGAAACATTAATGGGTGTTCTTCCATCTACGAATGTAATGACCTCCGCTAGACCAGCAAAACTCTTCTCCCTACCCATTCTCAGGTTGGCCAAGTTATGCGTCTCTGAAGTCGACATCACGAGATTAAATTCATCAGCCTTTGATTCCAAGGCACGCTCTGCACCCCTTAAATTTGGAACCAAGACGGTGTACTCCACCCCAGGTGCCCGCTTAATTCGCCCCATGACTTCCTCAGCATCTCGCAGCATCGGAATAGCCTTAGGCGAGGTAAATGAGGTCACCTCAATTTTGGCAAAACCACATTCACTAAGCTCATCAACCAACTTCACCTTGTCATCTGTTGGTACAAAATTGGGCTCAATCTGAAAGCCATCGCGCATTACGACATCATTGAAATAAATTCGGGTCATAGTCTTCTATTGCTCTTTTGATTGATTCTATTTTTGAGGTTTTATTTAGTAAAAGCAATGCCGCGTTCTTTTAAAGAGGCTATCTGATCATTACTTAAACCAATACTCTTTAAGATTTCATCGGTATTCTGACCAATGTCTGGGGCAAGCGTCTTAATGGACCCTGGTGTGCGAGATAACTTCGGAATCACACCAGGTACATCTAACTTCGTGCCATCTGACATCTGAATTGTTTGAATATTTTCTCGAGCTTTGTAGTGCGGATCATTTGCAATATCAGCAACGGTGTAAATTCGACCGGCAGGTACTGCTACGGAATCTAATGCCTCTAATGCCTTGGTGGTGCTGACTGTTTTAGTCCACTCACCAATAGCTTGATCAAGCTCGGCCACTCGTTTGACGCGACCATCATTGTTTTCTAGCTGTGGGTCATTACCCAAGTCATCGCGCCCAATGACTGTCATCAAGCGCTTGAATATGCTATCGCCATTACCAGCAACCAATACATAACCGCCATCTGCGCACTGATAGGCATTGGTTGGGGCAATGCCAGGCAAGGCGCTACCCGCCGCTTGGCGCACCTCACCAAAAGCACTGTATTCAGGCAAGAGGCTTTCCATACAATTAAAGACTGCTTCATACAATGCAATATCAATGATCTGACCTTTGCCACTGTTATGCCGCTCCTGTAGTGCTAGTAAGATGCCGATCACACCGTGTAATGAGGCTAAGGTATCGCCGATGCTGATGCCTACACGAACTGGTACTCGTCCTGGCTCAGCAGTAAGGTGACGCAAACCACCCATGGCTTCTGCAACAACACCAAATCCTGGTTTATCTCTGTACGGGCCAGTTTGACCATAACCGCTAATACGCAGAACAATGAGCTTAGGATTGAGTTCTAATAATTTTTCTGGGTCAAGACCCCAACCCTCTAAGGTTCCAGGGCGAAAGTTTTCGATCAATACATCTGCTTCTTTAACTAGCGTCCTGACAATGTCTTGGGCTTCTGGTTTTCTTAAATCCAAGGAGAGGGATTTTTTATTGCGTGATTGCACTTGCCACCAAACTGAAGTGCCCTCTTTTAGAAGACGCCATTTACGCAATGCATCACCGTCTTTAGGTGGTTCAATTTTGATGACATCAGCCCCAAAATCCGCCAAGGTTTTAGCAGCAAATGGTCCGGCAATCAGCTGTCCCATCTCTACGACTTTTAACTTTGATAACGGCTCCATCACATCCCCTGAAATATGCATTTGTGTCAATTTACCCTTCTTCATAATGGCTGAAAATTGCTATTTAGTGGCATAACCTTCTCATTTTGCGAAGGCATGGTTAGAATAAGCCCATGAAATCGCCGCTAAACCCCGCCCGAGTTGACTTTGTTACCCTCAAGCTATTCTGCTCTATTGTCCAATCTGGCAGCATTACCAAGGGTGCCAGCGAGTGTCATTTAGCTCTTTCTGCTGCCAGTAGGCGGATTTCTGAGTTCGAAGAAACGGTAGGGATGGCGCTACTCGACCGATCGGTTAAAGGCGTCACACTGACTCATGCCGGTCATGCAGTAATGCAGCACGCCCTTCGCTTATTTCAGGGCTTTGAACAACTAAGTAATGAATTAGGTGAATACTCCAAAGGAGCAAAGGGACACGTTAGGCTTTGGGCCAATATGTCCGCCTTAACTGAGTTCCTGCCCTCCGCCTTAGCGAGCTTCTTAAAGACTTATCCAGAAATCCAAGTTGAAGTTGAAGAGCAACTCAGCGGCGATATTGTTAGAGCACTCATGGACGGTATTGCAGACATTGGTGTATTTGCTGAAGGTCCTATAACTACTGGGCTAGATACACGCATTATGGGCAGTGACCAGCTTGTCGTTGCTTGCAGTAAAACCCATCCACTTAGCAAAAGAAAAAGTATTACTTTCGAGGAGGCCCTGCAATACGATTTCGTAGGCCTCAATAGAGGAAGTTCATTGCTTGAACTCACCTCTCGCAGCGCCGAGAAACTGGGCAAGCAAATGAGTTTGCGGATACAGGTTAGAAGCTATGACGCCATGTGCCAAATGATTGCAGTCAATTTGGGTGTTGGGGTACTACCCATCCAAGCTTGTGCAGCACAAATCAAGGCGATGGACCTTAAGGTCATTGAGCTAGAAGATTCATGGGCAAAAAGAAACTTATTAGTAGCGACAAAGGCGGGTATCAATCACTCGCCAGCAACCAGCCTACTAAGCCAGCATCTACTTGAGCTACCTCAGAGCTAGTCGACCCATATTGGATGCTTATGCATCACCGAATGAAATAATTCAGATTCAAGATGCTCAGCAAGCCATCTTTTGACAGCAGGCATGGGTAGCTTTTCAAACCCGCCTGGATTAACCATTGAAAACTGTCTAATAAATGGGAAGATGGCAATATCTACCCAAGTTAATCTACTGCCCAACAGGTATTGGGAGTGTTGCAGCACCCGCTCCATTGGTATCAACATGAGTTGCAATGCGTCCTCAAGAACTCCCTCTGAATCTAACTCCGGAAATCGATTAGGATATTTGTATTGGTCTAGCAGGATCTTAAATGGCCCATCATTTTTTTCAATCCAAGCATTGGCAATAGACTCATCAACATCTGTCCACCCATGAGGGTCAGACTGCATCAATGCCCAGTGCAGAATCTCCAGGCTTTGATCTAAAACGAGATCATCCATACGTAAAACAGGGACCGTTCCCTTGGGAGAAATCTGTAACATCGATTGCGGCTTATTGCGCAATTCAATCTCGCGGTGTTCAACCTGAATGCCTGCATACTTCAATGCCATACGGGCTCGCATGGCATATGGGCAACGCCGGTATGAATACAAGACGGGCATTAACAATTAATAAGTGACTCGTTGCCAACCACTTGGGCAGGCCTGTGTTTGCGGGTAGTACAGACCATTCTCAGGGCAATAGGCGGCAGTTTCAGGCTGTTGCAGGTAAACGTATTGTGGCGCGTAATAAACACGGGGAGGCCGATAGTACGCATTGGCAACCGCAACCCCTGCAACGGCACCAACCGCAAAAGGTGCCCAGCCACCACGCCAACCGCCATATCCACCGTACCAACCTCTACCGCCATGAGCGCTGGCTGACGTAGCCATGCCTGCAAGCATGATTCCTGTCAGCAGGCTGATTAGTATCTTTCTCATATAGACCTCCATTTATAAAGGCATTAAGCCCTTTCTTACATAACGGATCAGCCTGAAGGAGGGTTGACGATCTGATATTAAATACTTTCTTAGGTATTTATGTATAGACCGATGGTTTTTTAGGGGAGCTTTTTCTTCCTACAAGCTTCAGAGCAGTATTTGACCGATTCCCAATTTTTGGCCCAGGATTTTCTCCAAGTCATTTCTTTTTTACAGACAATGCAAATCTTGCTTGGGAGAAAGCGCTTATTACCTTTATGCGATGCTTTTATCATAATCTCTAAAGTGAATCGAGCTGATTGAGAATCTTACGAGCATGCAACACAATCTCTTTTTGATCTTCATCACTAATTCTCTTCAGATTTGCTGTCATTAACTTAGTGCGCGGGCTAGATTCAAATTGAGCGCGATGTTTGATCAAGAAGTTCCAATACAAATTCGTGATGGGGCATGCCTCTTCGCCATAACGAACCTCCGGTTTGTATTTACACGAGCCGCAATAATTACTCATGCGCTTAATATAAGCACCGCTAGCGATATAAGGCTTGCTAGTAAACCGTCCGCCATTAGCAAATAAGGCCATTCCAGCTGTATTGGGCAACTCAACCCACTCAATCGCATCCACATAAATTGCCAGATACCAATCACACACTTCCTGAGGCAATATTTCTGCTAAAAGTGCAAAGTTGCCTGTCACCATTAAACGCTGAATATGGTGCGCATATCCATATTGGAGTGTTTGACCAATAGCATCTTCCATGCAGGCCATCTGAGTCTGCCCAGTCCAATACCACTTGGGTAATGAGCGCTGATGTTGATAGTAGTTATCCTGAGCCATTTTTGGCATATCAAGGTAATACATACCTCGAACAAATTCACGCCAGCCCAATATTTGCCGTATAAAGCCCTCGATCGTCGATAGATCTAAAGCATACTTTTTCCAGGCAAGAATGACTGCATCAATTACCTCACGAGGATTTAGCAGTTTTAGATTAAATGCGCTCGACAAAATGGAATGCCAACCAAATGGGGTATCTGTCCACATGGCGTCTTGATATACGCCAAAGTTTCTGAGACGATATTCTACGAAATAGTTCAGGGCTTGAAGAGCTTGGTCTCGAGTAACAGGCCAGTTAAATGACTCCAGAGATCCAGGGTGGTCCGGGTAAGTCTTTGCAACAAATTCCAACACCTCTTGTGTAATCACATCAACTTCAAATGCCGCTGGAGCATCGATGATGCCGGGCCCTTTTTTGGGATAAGGTTTGCGATTATCTTGATCAAAATTCCACTGCCCACCCTCAGGATTGCCATCTGCATCGATCAACACATGGTGCTTCTTACGCATCAAGCGGTAGAAATACTCCAACCTGAGTTCTTTCTTGTTTGCAGTCCACTCTACAAACTCTTGGCGCGAGCAATAGAAATGCTCATCCTCAAGCATCACCAGCTCAATGTTGAGCTCTTTTGCTAATGCCTCAATCGACTGCTTAAGACGCCATTCTCCAGGTTCGATGCAAACTAAATGCTTTATCTTCTTTTGCAGAATATGCTCTTTGAGAACCTCAACAATCGGTAGAGGCGAGCCTTGAATGTAGGTCAGCGGATATTCCAGCTTTTTCAGCTCTACTGCAAAGTGACGCATCGCTGAGAGAAACAAAGCTATTTTTGCTTTATGCGACCAAACATACTGAGCTTCATTAGCCGACTCAACCATGATGATTTCATCCGCTTTGGGATCAAAGCTTTGCAATACGGCACTTTGTAAATCGAGCTGATCCCCTAGAATCAGAACTAAGCGCTTCGGCCCCTTGGTTTGCTGCTGGATTTGCTGCTTCATTTATTTTTGTATTGAGTGGGGCAATAGGCTCGAGTGACATCTTCACTTCGTAAGGCGCTGTGTTTTGTTGCTCGTCCAGTTACCCGCTTGCGCCAGAGTTCAAAGGAGCTACGTTTCAGCTCTTTTCGCATAATGGCTATTACCTGAGGCTCACCTAGGCCGAAGGTTTGCTCAATCGCATCAAATGGCGTGCGATCCTCCCAAGCCATTTCAATGAGGCGAGATAAATCGGGTTCTGCGAGGGTCTTAGGGACTAGTTTTGACACCCTGCAAGTTTAAGACTTATTCAATAAACTGGTTTGAGCCCATGATTGGAAAAATTCGCCAAAAACTGATTTCTCAAGAGATTCCGGCCATACAAATGCCGGAGACAAGTATTTGCCCTATCTGTGATCGACCCATCCCAGATTCCCAGAAGGATGCCCACCACCTCATCCCCAAATCTAAGGGCGGGAAGAGCACTGAATACTTGCACCGTATTTGCCACAAACAGATACACGCCTTGTTTACCGAATCAGAGTTAGCCCAGCAATACCATCATGCCCAGATCCTGAGAGAGCACCCAGAAATGCAGAAATTTATTCGGTGGGTGAGCGGTAAGTCCAATGCTTTTTATGAAAGAACTCGCAAGAGTTCAAGGCTAAAGGGATCTCATTAGTCCTGCAATGTGCACTTTTTAAGTGCTGATTACTCAATACGAACCCCCATGGATATGGAGACGCCCTATTTTTATGGGCTAACGAGCGGTTTCTAATTAAACACCTCATTGGTGCATAGATTTTTGAAGTTGTGCAAAGCCAAATATCATTCTAATTATTAAAACTTAAGATATGGCATGCGTATAAAAATTACCAAGAGCCTGGTATTACCAGCCCAAATACTTGAGACTGAAAGCATCCCTGAGGCCTTGTTTCCTGAAGGGGATTATCTTGCGAACCTTACCCCCGATGGGAAGATTGAGGTGATCAATACACGGAAAATAAAAGCCCTTTTCTCCTTTTCGCAATTTAGAGAAAGGGTTTCGCTAGGGGAGTTTGTTGTAATGGAGGCTTAAGTTTGGATTTCAGTGAGCGAAATCTAGGCTCACTACTACTGCCGTCAGTGCAGCAACGGATTCAAAGGCTTTAGCATTGATACCGCTGGTATCAACATCCTCCCAGTTGAACTCTAAAGAAAAATGGGCGGACTCAACAATCAGCTCATAACTAGTAGACACCTTATTGCCCTCGCTCTCTTTAGGTTCCCCACTTACAGGAACGCGTAAGGACTCGATAGCAGCAACTAATGTACTCACTTCGTTACCCATTAACTCTCGGGTTCGCAGCACATCATCTGTGCGCTTAATAGAAATCTTGGAGACCTCGTCGATCGTAAGCTCATATTGATTAAGGCCTAAATCTTCCCAAACCGTTAGCTCCAGGGCAATAGGATATGTTTTCATTAATCCACCTCGTCAACATGAGGCTCATCGAAATGCGTCTTGTGAGGCCTGAGCTTTACCGCCAGCTGAGTCCATTTGCTTTGATGGATTCGATAAGCGCAATGTTCAGCGTGATTCTCTAGTAAGCCAAAAATGATGGTGGTTGGGATTTTGCAATGAAGACATCGATAAGCGTGTTGATGGTCTTCTATCTTCTCTTGGGGGTAGTCGATATAAAACGGTTTCATTGAAGCCCCTTTTTTACTTAACTAGATCAAGTCAATGAAACCATCTTACACCCGAGTTTTATTCCAGTGGGATTGATTAGGAGGTATTTCACTACCCCTCAAGTTCACCTTCCCACTTAGAGATGACGGCCGTCGCCAAGCCATTGCCCAATACATTGGTGGCCGAACGTGCCATATCCAGGAAATGATCAACCCCAAGGATCAATAGAACGCCTGCTTCTGGCAAATTAAATTGAGATAGGGTGGCGGCAATGACGACTAATGAGGCTCGCGGTACACCGGCTATCCCTTTGGAAGTGATCATTAACACTAGCAACATTAAGAGCTGCTGGCTGAGTTCCATTTGAATGCCGTAAACCTGTGCAATAAAGATTGCGGCAAACGTGCAATACATCATTGACCCATCTAAATTAAAGGAATACCCAACCGGTAAAACAAAGGAAGCAATTTTGTTTTTACAGCCAAAGCGCTCTACTCTTTCCAAGGTCATTGGATAAGCCGCTTCAGAACTCGCAGTCGTAAACGCTAGCAGAGCTGGCTCACGCAGCATCTTCACCAAAGTCCAAGTGCGATTTTTTAACACCAAGGAGCTGATCAGAATGATGACAATCCATAAGGTGAAAATCGCCGCATAAAAGCTAAGCATAAATTTGCCATAAGTTATTAATATGCTGAGGCCATTTTCAGCAATGACAGAGGACACCGCCGAAAAGACTGCAATAGGAGCAAGCTTCATCACAGCAGTCGTAATCTTTAGCATGATGTGAGAGAGCATATCCAGATTACGAATAAACTCATCCGCCCGCGCGCCCATGCCCGCTGCACCAACACCAAAGAACACAGCAAAAACCACAATCTGTAATATCTCGTTTTTCGCCATAGCATCAAAGATGCTGACGGGGAAGATATGTCTCACAAAGTCCGGAAGATTTAAGCTAGCTTTATTTAATCCTGTATTAGCCGCAATCTCTGGCAAAGTTAACTCCACTCCAATGCCTGGTTGCAGAATATTGACCATTACCAAACCAAGCAACAAAGAAACCAGTGACATGGAAATAAACCAAAAGAAGGTTTTTAAACCCACTCTGCCAATTGTCGAGGCATCACCCATTTTGGCTATGCCCACAACCAAAGTAGCAAATACCAGTGGCGCAATGATCATTTTGATCAAATGCAAAAAGACATCTGTCAGGATGGAGATGTAAATAACATACCGACCCGGGAAGCTTGTTCCTACACCGTACAAGTTAATAAGATAGCCAACCAGGACACCCAAGACCATTGCCCCAAGAATAAAGTGGGTAAGCTTTTTAGAGTTCATGGGTGACCTAATCAATGGAGGAATAGGAAGATTCTACCCATCTTTAGACCCCTACGGGTATCAACTTACAATCAAGAAGCCTGCGTCCGATAATAATCATGGACTAAACATACTGTAGAGAAAAATAAATATGCTCCCTTGTATTGAATTAGAAACTAGCCCGAATCCAACAGCCGCCGTGATCTGGTTGCATGGTCTTGGAGCTGATGGCAATGATTTTGTGCCCATCATCCCTGAATTACAGCTAGCTGGATGCCCTGGCATTCGCTTTGTCTTTCCAAGCGCCCCGAGCATGCCGGTTACCGTCAATGGCGGCTACGTCATGCCGGCCTGGTATGACATCATCGGCAGAAATCTCATGGATCAAGAAGATGCTGCAGGCATTCAAAAATCGGCATTAGCTATTGTTCAGCTGATTGAAAAAGAGGCTGAGTGCGGAATTGCCTATGACAAGATTGTTTTGGCTGGTTTTTCCCAAGGATGTGCAATGGCCCTGCATATTGGTTTACGTTTTCCACATAAGCTTGCTGGCATCATCGCCCTATCAGGCTACCTACCCTTAGCAATGTCTGCCAATATTGAAAAGCATACAGCCAATGCCAATACACCCATCTTTATGGCACATGGCACTTATGATCCAGTGGTTGTTCTTGATCGCGCCCAAGCATCGTATGCCCTGCTAGAACAAATGGGTTTCCAAGTGGACTGGAACGAATATCCTATGGAACACTCCGTCAATCATGAAGAGCTCATGGATATCTCGCGCTTCTTACAAGAAGTATTGGTGACTAAATAAGTCCATCCGCTATCAATTTGATACTGGCAATCAACAAAAAGAATCTCACTATTCGGTAATACCATTTCATTGAGATTCTTTTGGCTAGATAAAATCCAAAATAGACCCCTACTGGTACACAAGGTAACAAGATGATTGAAGTTGCCAGCTGCCGGAAATTGAGTAAGCCCAAATAGGCATAAGGGCCTAGCTTCCCAAAATTGATGATCGCGAAAAAGACTCCTAAGGTCGAGGTATACACCATCGGCACGAGTTTTTCTCTAAGCATGTAAACCGTGATCGGTGGCCCGCCAATATGGGCAACAAAGGAAGTGAATCCAGAGGTCAAACCCATCGCACGCCCAAGCCATGGATAAGACTTTGTCTCCTTTAAATCCATCCGTGACATAGCGAGATTCTGAATCAGAAAGAGTAAGGTAAAAATACCAATGGAAAGCGTTAATACCTGAGGCGTAATGGCGGTAAAGAAAATCATCCCCAGTAAAAGCCCTACAATTGCCGGCGGAACGATGAGCTTAAGGATGCGCCAATTAGTATTGCGAATAAAGCGGTCTAAGCCAACCAAATCGATGGCGATCAAGAGCGGTAATAAGATAGCAAGGGCTTCATTAATACTGGACTGACTTGCCATTAAGGGCAAAGAGAGAATGCCAAGCCCAGCGCCAAAGCCACTTTTGGATATACCAACAATGATGACGCTAATCACCGCACATACAAAGAAAATCGAAGAGTGCGCATGAAAAGATTGCGCTAAGGAGGTAAAGATTAAATCAAGCATCCAGCGATCTTACCAAGCTATGAATAAGTAGGCTGCGGCTGCGGCCATAAAGCCTGTAGCTAGCCATCCCAGGATCCTCATGCTCAAAGAGGCTACATGAACTCCCATCACCGACTGTTTTGATGACAAAACCATAATTGCCACCATGAGCGGCACAGCCACTATCCCATTGATCACCGCGCTCCAAAACAAGGCCTTCATCGGGCTAATGGGGGAGTATTGAATCGCTAGGGCAATCAACACACTTAAGGCAATGATGGCGTAAAACTGACTTGCCTGAGCGGCACTATCTTCCAAGCTCGAGCGCCAACCAAATACTTCAGACAAAGCATAGGCAGCTGAACCAGCAAGCACAGGCACCCCCATCAGCCCAACCCCCAAGATTCCCAAAGCAAAAAGTAGAAAAGTAAACTCCCCGGCAAGAGGTCTCAGAGCTGATGCAGCTTGGGCAGCAGTATTAATATCACGCATACCTGCAGCATGAAGAGTCACTGCAGTAGCGAGAATAATGCAGTACGCCGCCACATTAGAGTAAAACATGCCACTCCAAGTATCCCAGCGAATTCTTCTAAGCTCTGAAGTGACCGTCTCCGGATTTTTTTGTTCGAGCAGACTGGGTTGCCCGCTTAAGTTCATATCCTCTACTTCTTGAGAGGATTGCCAAAAAAATAAATAGGGGCTAATGGTGGTGCCGAAGATACCGACCACTACTGCAGCCGAATCTGCACTCCAGGTCACCTGAGGAAAGAAGGTACTCCAGATCACATCACCCCAAGGAATATGCACGGTGAAGAGAACGGCGCCATACGCCAACAAAGATAAAGATAACCATTTGAGAAAGAAAACATAGTGGCGATACGGAATCAGTATCTGCAAAACCAAAGTCAATAATACAAAGACGCCTGTCATGATGTGCCAATTTACACCTGTAACCAACTGCGCCACTTCACCCATTGCAGCAATATCCGCAGCGATATTGAGAACATTGGCAATCAACAGCAATAGCACTAGAGCCACCAGTATGGCCGGCGGAAAAGCTAATTTCATATTGGCTGATAAACCACGGCCAGTGACTCTGCCGATACGAGCGCATAAGACTTGAATAGTGGACATCAAAGGATAAGCAAATGGCATTGTCCAAAGCATATTCAAACCAAATTGCGCGCCCGCTTGAGAGTAAGTAACGATTCCACTAGGATCATCATCCGCAACACCGGTTACCAATCCTGGCCCTACCCTAGATAAGGGATGCCGCTTAATACGAGACCATATCGCCGATAGATTCATCACTTCAGTTTAGCGTCTAAAAAGATAAAGGGCTCATACAGAGCCCTTTTGCTGACCGCCTTAACGCTCAAAGCTTCTTGCTAAAACTATATTGAGCAAATGCTTGCTCGGCCACATTAAACCACTGCGCCTCCATATTCCTAAATGCGCGGTAGTCTTCAAAAATCTTTTTGAATTGCGGATTCTTTGCAGACTCTTCCGCATATGTTTCTTGACTCGCCTTAAAGCATGCATCCAGAATCGAGGTATTGAACTTACGCAGTACGGCACCATTTTGCAGGAGGCGTTGTAGTGCTGGTGGATTGAGCGCATCGTACTTGGCGCACATATCGGTATGCGCCTCAAAACAAGCAGCCTCCCATGCGGATTGGTAGGCTGGCGGCAAAGCATCCCACTGCTTTTTATTGACCAAAAAAGAAAGTCCGGCGGCACCCTCCCAGAAGGCAGGATAGTAGTAATTCTTAGCTACCTTTGCGAGGCCTAATTTTTCATCATCATAGGGCCCAACGAATTCAGCAGCATCAATCGTGCCCTTTTCCAAAGCGGAATAAATTTCACCGGCAGGGAGCTGCTGTGGCACTACGCCAAGTTTTGCGAGTACTTGCCCTGCAAATCCAGCGATTCGGAACTTCAGACCCTTGAGGTCTTCTGGTGATTTAATTTCTTTGCGAAACCAGCCACCCATTTGCGTACCAGTTTGACCGCCTAAAAAATTCACAATGTTGTAACTGGCATAGAGTTCGCGCATCAACTTCATACCATTGCCATGCAGCATCCAAGCAGATTGCTGACGAGCAGTTAAACCAAAAGGTGCGGCGGTGTCAAATATGAAAGCGCTGTTTTTGCCAAGGTAGTAATAACTTGCAGTATGTCCACACTCTACGGTACCGTTTTGCACAGCATCCAATACCTGAAGGGCTGGAACCACCTCCCCAGCGGCAAACACCTTGACGTTGAATTTACCGTCTGTGGCTTTACGCAAAGCATTGGCGAATACCTCAGGCGTACCAAACAGAGTATCTAGTGATTTAGGAAAGCTCGAAACCAGACGCCAATTCAGAGTTGGCAAACTTTGTGCAATGGACGGGGTAGCTATGGCTACAGCGCCGGCACCGATAGTGGCTTTCTTTAAAAATGAACGTCTTTGCATTGTCCTTACCTCTTTAAAAAATGGTTAGTCCGTATTGAGTTACTGCCCTTAGTTACTGCGTTTATTTTCCACCAACCGTCATCGAGCCTAGCAAAATAGATCCCGTTTCTTTGGTGCCACGAATGAGAGTATCACTGCCAATCAACTGAATATCCATTAGCATATCGCGTAGGTTACCAGCGATGGTGACCTCTTCAACAGGGTATTGAATAACTCCATTCTCAACCCAGTAGCCAAATGCGCCTCGTGAATAATCGCCTGTCACGTAATTGACGCCCTGCCCCATTAATTCCGTTACTAATAAACCGGTACCCATCTCTTTTAATAATGCAGGCAAGCCTCCTTTAGGCGTTTTCTTACTTTGTAATGTCAGGTGATGTGATCCACCAGCATTACCTGTGGTTTTCATTCCCAACTTACGGGCTGAATAAGTCGACAAAAAATAGCCTTCGAGTATTCCTTTATCCACAACCGTTCTAGCAGAAGTTTTGACGCCCTCTTCATCAAATGGCGCACTTCCCGTCATTGACTGCAGATGTGGATCTTCAAATAAGCTGATGTGTTTGGGCAATACCTGCTTACCCAAGCTATCGAGGAGAAAGCTAGAGCGCCGATATAAGGCGCCGCCTGAAACGGCCTGCACTAGACCACCCAATAAACCCGCAGCTAGAGGCGCCTCGAAGATCACCGGACAACGTCGAGTCGTCAACGATCTCGCTTTGAGACGCGACAAGGCTCGCTGAGCCGCATACGTTCCAATGGCAGCAGGATCAGCTAACTCCTCAGGAATGCGGGAGCTGGAGTACCAATCGTCACGCTGCATATGAGCTTTCTTGCCACCTTCACTAGCGATTGGTGCACATGAAATGTAGTGGCGAGAAAATGGATAGCCCCCCATAAATCCGTGTGATGTTCCCATCATGAAATGCGCATGGTGTGCGGATACAGATGCACCATCACTATTCTGAATGTGCTTACTCACTGAAAATGCAGCGCCCTCAGCACTACGGGCGATTTCTACGGCACCGGCTGCATCAATATTCCATGGGTGAAATAAATCTAAATCCAGTGGATTTTTTTCTAAGAGCTCAGCCTCAGCCGGGCCTGCACATAAATCTTCTGCGGTGTGTTGTGCAATGTGATATGCAGCATCTACCGTTGCCTTTAAAGACTCTTTAGAAAAATCACTAGTGCTGGCGTTACCGCGGTGATGACCCAAAAAGACGGTGACCCCCACTTGCTTATCCAGACTTTGCTCAATAGTCTCAACCTCACCCTTACGAACAGTAACGGAGAGGCCCTGACCTTCTGAAACCTCTGCTACGGCATCTGAGGCGCCCCTTCTTTTGGCGTCTTTGAGCATGAAATCGATGATTTCTTGAAACTGGTTGGATGTGTATGTAAACATACCCTAATAATAGCTAGAATAGAAACATGAAGCATACAGAAGCCCTGAAACGAAACAGCCCCAATGAGGTCAAAATTGGCCTCATTTCCATCTCCGATCGCGCCAGCAAAGGCGTCTATCAGGATGAAGGCATTCCCGCCCTGCAGGCCTGGCTGATGAAGGCCATAAGTAATCCCTGCGTTTTTCATGAGCGCCTGATTGCCGATGAGTCTGAGACCATTACCGAGACCATCGTTGAGCTAGTAGACGAACTAGGTTGCGACCTGGTGCTTACTACGGGCGGTACTGGCCCCTCCAAAAGAGATGTCACTCCCGAGGCCACCCGTGAAGCTGGCACTCGCGAAATGCCTGGTTTTGGTGAGCAAATGCGACAAATTAGCTTGAGTTTTGTGCCAACCGCCATTCTATCCAGACAGACAGCCGTCCTTCGAGAAATTGATGAGCATGCTGCCCTGGTCATTAACCTACCCGGGCAACCTAAGGCGATTGCAGAAACACTTGAAGGCCTCAAGGATGAAAACGGTAAATCGATTGTTCCCGGCATCTTTGCTGCGGTACCTTATTGCATTGATTTGATCGGTGGCCCTTATATCGAGACTGATGATGCCGTCATTAAAGTCTTTAGACCGAAAAGTGCCATTAAGAAATCTGCAACTTAATTCGTTTCAGCCTACAAAAAAGGTCCGCATTGCGGACCTTTTGCTTTTGGCATCTTTATAAATAACTACTGAGGTAGTGGCACGATAAACTTCTCGCGGTAATACTTCAGCTCTTCGATAGACTCTTCAATGTCCGCCAATGCTGTGTGAGCCTGGTTCTTAGTGAAGCCCTTCACTAACTCTGGATGCCAACGCTTGCAAAGCTCTTTTAAGGTAGAAACATCAATATTTCGATAATGAAAGTAAGCCTCTAACTTTGGCATGTACTTCGCCATAAAGCGCCTGTCTTGTCCAATCGTATTACCGCACATTGGAGCAATGCCCGCTTTAATATATTTTTTCAAGAAGGCAATGCATTCCGCCTCCACCGTTGCCTCGTCCAAACTGGATGCTTTTACCTTTTCGATCAAACCAGAGCGGCCATGCGTCCCTTTATTCCAGGCATCCATGGCATCTAAAACAGCATCTTCCTGATGCACCACCCAGACCGGTGCTGTGGCGATGGTATTGAGGTGGGCATCCGTCACAATGATGGCAATTTCCAGAATCCGTTCGGTTTCCGGGTTTAGGCCCGACATCTCCATATCTACCCAAATAAGGTGCTCATTGGCTGGCGCTGTCTTGGTTGCTGGTGTGGCTGTAATGTTGATTTGCTCGCTCATATCTATAATGATCTCATGACATTCACAATTGTTTTTCTAATTGCCTTTATTGCTAGCTTTGGCTTACGCCACTGGCTCTCCCAACGTCAAATTCGCCATGTGGCGCAGCATCGCAATGCCGTCCCCGCAGATTTCGCTGAAAAAGTGACTTTAGCCGAACATCAAAAAGCAGCTGACTACACCATTGCTAAATTACGTCTTGGCATCTTAGAAAATGGAATCAGCGCGATTATTTTAATTGGCTTCACTTTATTGGGTGGTCTACAGATTCTGAACATGGCATTACTGCAATTTTTAGGCGAAGGCATTGCTCAGCAAATTGCGCTACTGGTTTCCATCGTGATCATCTCCGGCGCAATTGATCTGCCCTTCTCTTGGTACAAGCAGTTCCACCTAGAGGAACGCTTTGGCTTTAATCGCATGGGTAAAAAGCTCTTCTTCTCAGATATGGTGAAGGGAATGGCAGTGGGCGGAGCCATTGGCATTCCACTACTGTGGGTCATCCTGACTTTAATGTCGAAGGCTGGTGACTTATGGTGGTTATGGGCATGGGCAGTATTGACTGCATTTAGCCTACTCATGCAGTGGATCTTCCCAACCTTTATCGCACCAATCTTTAATAAGTTTGAAGCTCTAGAAGATGGTCCTTTAAAAACACAGATTGAAGCACTACTAAAACGCTGTGATTTTGCGAGTCAAGGACTGTTTGTAATGGATGGAAGCAAACGGAGTGCACATGGCAATGCATTCTTTGCCGGTATGGGAAAGGCCAAGCGCATTGTATTTTTTGATACCTTAATTGAAAAGCTCAATCCTGGTGAAGTAGAGGCAGTTCTCGCACATGAGCTAGGCCACTTCAAATGCAAACATATTCGTAAACGTCTCTTGGTCTCATTTGCTCTCAGTTTTGCAATGTTTGCTCTCTTGGGCTGGATCAGCACTAAGGTTTGGTTCTATACGGACTTGGGTGTCATGCCTAATCTCAATGGCTATAACGGCGGTCTCGCATTAGCCCTCTTTATGCTGGTCTCACCGGTGTTCAGTTTTTTCTTCACACCGCTATCCAGTCTGGCATCCCGCAAGCATGAGTACGAAGCAGATGGCTTTGCTGCTGAAAAATCTTCTGCAAAAGATTTAATCGCTGCGCTGGTGAAGTTATATCAAGACAATGCTTCCACTCTCACACCTGATCCGATCTATACCGCTTTCTATAGCTCACATCCACCTGCGCCCTTGCGTATTGCTAACTTACAGCGGTTTAGCTCATAACGATGGAGCAATTACATGCGCTTCTGATTGCCTCCTACGGAAGGCATTATTTAGCGCAGCGTTTAATCGCAGATCCTACTGGCAATGAATCACCTGATGGCCCATTGATACAAGTAAGTACCCCCGCTAAGCAACATATTGGCGCTGTGGGTGATCGGATGTTACTTGAGATGACTTCGGCTGATCAAGCACGCATCCTCCAAATTGAACCTCGAGAAAATCTCCTCTACCGCTCAGATGCATTCAAGAGCAAACTGATTGCATCAAATGTGGATCAAATCCTGGTTGTGCTGGCTACTCAACCCGCTTTCTCACCCGATCTTTTAGGTAGAGCGGTCGTGGCTGCAGAGGCCAATCAAATTGGTCTCCATATTTTGCTCAATAAGTGTGACCTGAAAGATAATTTAGAGCATGCTCGTAAAATCATCGCGCCCTATGCGCGCATGGGCTATCAAGTCAGTGAAGTCTCCGCCAAATTTGATCCGACCTCAATTGATGCTTTGCAGAGCGCTCTCCAAGGGAAGGTCTCCGTCTTTGTAGGTCAATCTGGCATGGGAAAATCTAGTCTATTAAATGCCTGGATACCCAATGCTGCGGCACTGACCCAAGAATATTCTGTGCGCCTAGATACCGGCAAACACACAACTACCGCCTGTCGTTACTTTGAGTTACCAGAAGCTTGGGGTAGAGATGAGACAGGTAGGCTCGGCGCCCTCATTGATTCACCAGGCTTTCAAGAATTTGGTTTAGCCCACATGTCTGTCAGTGAATTGCAACACGCCTTCAGAGAATTTAAAGACTTGCTAGGTAAGTGCCGCTTTCATAATTGTGCGCATTTATCGGAACCCGATTGTGCAGTACGTGAGGCAGTAGATAAAAATGAAATAGCGCCAGAAAGACTGGCGCTATTCAGACAGCTGCATTCGGACTCAAAAACAGCTGATGTACAAATTCAGGGAATTAGCCAAGCCAAAGAGCGATGGTCAGCATTAGCAACAAAGCCATCCAAGCGATAACCAGGCGCCATACCAATCCGACTGCAGAGCGCATCGTACGCTCGGTGGGCTCCAGACCTACTTCATAGATCACTGGTTCGCCAGCCTCAGCCATACGTAAAGCTTCATCGCTATCAGGCTCGCTCATTGGCTCGCCAAGGCGAACACCTAAAGCGCCACTACCTGCTGCGAGGATAACTGCAGATAAAGAGTCTGACCATTTTTGCGTAAGATAGCGCCAGCCGTATACCGCGCCTTCGAAGTTACCAACAATGGCAAAGCCCATTGCCGTAATACGTGCAGGAACCCAATCCAATACGTAAAAGAAATGACGAGCAGCTTCACTGAGGTTAAAGTCACCACGCTCTGACCAACGTTGAGAAGCAATGTCAGCCAAGCGATAGAGCACAACACCTGCTGGACCCATTGGCATCATAAACCAGAACAACACACCAAACACATGATGGTGTGAACCGATGATGGCCCGCTCCAGCGCCAATGAAATGACTTCAGTCTCAGAAAGATTGGAAGCATCTAATTCTGCGCCGTACCACTCACCCAAGGCGGCACGAGCAGCAGGCAAGTCATGCGCTTCAATTGCTTCATGCACAGCAGTAAAAGAATGGCTGAACTGACGGAAGCCGAAGAACAGATAGGCGATGACGATATTCCAAAGAAAGCCTAAGATTGGATACGTCACCATGCAAGTGACGTACACAATGAATACTAAAAAGGTTGGCAGTATGAAGGCTACCAAGCAGGCCATGCGAGCACCGATAGGGCTTGCACCTTCTTCTGTTTTGCCGCCAAACTCAGAGGCAACCCAATCTAACCAGCGAGCACATACGCGTGCGATCCAATGGCTTGAGGTCACTGGGCGGTACTGCTCAGCAATAAGAGCGAAGAGGATAGAAAAGAAAGTCATACTTTTAATAAATGATAAAGGTTACGCAGCATTCCCGCAGTGGCGCCCCAAATAAAGCGGTTCTCATAAGGCATTGAATAAAAACGTCGTCCACCCTGCTCACTTTGCCACAATCTGACCTGATGATTGGCGGGATCCAACAAAAAACTTAGGGGCACCTCAAAGACATCAGCCACCTCAAACTCATCTAAGACATATTCTGCCTGAGCTTGGACCAATCCTACAACTGGCGTAACGCTATAGCCAGAAACCGTTAAATACTGTGGCAAATGGCCAATAATCTCCACTCGCTGAGGATCTAAGCCGATTTCTTCTTGACTCTCACGTAAAGCAGTGTCATTTGGACTTTGATCTTCGGGATCCATGCGACCACCGGGAAAGCTAATTTGCCCGGCATGATCGCGCAAATGATTGGTTCTTTGCGTCAGCAATACCCACAAGCCATCCTCCTTCAATACAAGTGGAATGAGTACTGCCGCTTTAGTCACTTTTCCAACGGCTTGCCGCTTAGCAATAATGTCAGCCGCAATCACATGACGATTTTCATCTGTAATCTCTGGCTCCCACTGGGGAGGTGACTTCAGCCTGGATCTTAAGCCTGCTGGCTCCAAAAATTCTATTGCTACCTTTTTTTCACCGGCACACACCGCATGAATCGGAATCGCTTGCGCATCAAATCCTGGGGGCGCAGCAACATTGATTGCATTCTCTTCAGGCGTTGAGTTCTTGGGCATATTCATATTCTAAGGCAACAAAAAAGGCGACCGAGGCCGCCTTTTTAAATCAAGCCAGCATTGATTATGCGGCTGGAGTTGCTACTGCTACTTTACGTGCAGGAAGCTTCTCTTTAATACGTGCAGACTTACCTGAACGATCGCGCAAGTAGTACAACTTGGCACGACGTACATCACCGCGACGCTTCACTTCAATGCTAGCGATCAATGGTGTGTAAGTTTGGAATGTACGCTCTACACCTTCGCCAGATGAAATCTTACGAACGATAAAGCTGGAATTGAGTCCGCGATTGCGCTTTGCAATCACAACACCTTCAAACGCCTGTGTACGCTTACGCGCACC
>CAITHY010000088.1 GCA_903892315.1 uncultured beta proteobacterium
AAAAATGAAGCGAAGGTGATCTAAATGGCCGCACTTGTTATTGCTGAACACGATAATCAATCTTTGAAAGTGGCGACACTGAATGCTGTGGCAGCCGCTTTGCAATGCTCTCCAGAAGTCGATATTTTGGTTGCTGGTAATGGATCGGATGCTGCCGCCCAGGCTGCTGCGCAAATAGCTGGCGTTCGTAAAATCATTCAAATGGATGCCCCAAATTTGGCTGATCAATTGGCTGAGCCTTTGGCGGCGCAGATTTTGTCGATCGCTAGTGGTTATAGCCATATCCTGGCGCCAGCTACTGCGAATGGCAAGAATGTCCTCCCACGGGTTGCTGCTAAGCTCGATGTGGCTCAGTTATCAGATATCACAAAGGTAGTATCACCAGATACTTTTGAGCGTCCCATTTATGCAGGCAATGCCATTGCTACTGTGCAGTCAAGCGATCCCGTAAAAGTTATCACTGTTCGTAGTACTGGATTTGATCCGGCGTCTGCTACAGGGGGTTCTGCTGCCTTAGAGAAAGTAAGTGTTGCTGACAGCAAGGCTCAATCTTCCTTTGTTGGTCGCGAACTCACTAAGTCTGATCGTCCAGAATTGACTGCTGCCAAGATTATTGTTTCTGGCGGACGTGGTTTAGGTTCCGGTGAGAAGTATCAAGAGCTCATCACGCCATTAGCAGATAAATTGGGCGCCGCACTAGGTGCATCACGTGCAGCAGTCGATGCCGGTTATGTACCTAATGATTACCAAGTTGGGCAAACAGGCAAGATCGTGGCTCCTCAGCTCTATATTGCCGTTGGTATCTCTGGTGCTATTCAGCACTTAGCAGGTATGAAGGATTCCAAAGTAATCGTTGCTATTAATAAAGATCCAGAAGCGCCTATTTTTGGTGTTGCGGATTACGGCTTGGTTGCAGATTTGAATACCGCTGTGCCTGAGTTAACCAAGGCACTTGGCTGATTCAAATCACTAATGAATTGAGCATCAAACCGAACAAAGAGGAGTTGTAATGCCATATGTAGCCCCGGTGAAAGACATGTTGTTTGTAATGAATGAATTGGCTGGGCTATCAGATGTCGTTGCCTATCCCTCTTATGCTGAGGCGGGTGCGGATGTAGATTTAGCGCCTGCTATTTTGGAAGAATCTGCTAAATTTAACCAAGACGTTATAGCGCCGCTCAATTGGGCTGGGGATCAAAACCCAAGTTTTATAAAAGACGGCGTTGTGACAACCACTCCGGGTTTTAAGCAGGCTTTTGAGCAATATGCTGCCGCAGGTTGGCAGGGTGTGATTCATCCAGCGGAGTTTGGCGGCCAAGGCCTGCCCAAGCTCATTTCAACCGCTTGTTTAGAGATGGTGAATGCCGCCAATCTTTCTTTTGCGCTTTGCCCGTTGCTGACGGATGGCGCCATTGAAGCCTTACTGACAGCCGCAAGCCCAGAGCTACAAGAGCAATATGTTCCGAGAATGATTTCTGGTGAGTGGACTGGGACGATGAACCTCACTGAGCCACAGGCGGGTTCTGATTTGTCGATGGTTCGCTCACGCGCCGTTCCAGAGGGTGATGGTACTTACAAGATTTTTGGTACCAAAATTTACATCACCTATGGTGAGCACGATATGGCTAAGAATATTATCCATTTAGTGTTAGCCAGAACACCTGATGCACCAGAGGGCGTGAAAGGCATTTCATTATTTGTAGTGCCGAAGTTTATGGTGAATAAAGATGGTTCATTAGGCGAGCGCAATGATGTTCACTGCGTTTCGATCGAACATAAGCTGGGTATTAAGGCTAGCCCAACAGCCGTTCTGCAATTTGGCGATCATGGCGGTGCGATTGGCTACTTAGTGGGCGAAGAAAATCGTGGCCTTGAATATATGTTCGTGATGATGAATGCAGCTCGCTTTGCAGTGGGTATGCAAGGTGTAGCGGTAGCAGAGCGCGCTTATCAAAAGGCCGTTCAGTACGCAAAGGATCGTGTACAAAGCCGTGATTTGGCGGGCTCGCCCGGCCCAGTTGCGATTATTCATCAGCCCGACGTGAAGCGGATGTTGATGACTATGCGCGCCTACACAGAGGCTTCACGTGCGTTAGCTTACTACGCAGCCTCTGCCTATGATGCACAGCATGCAGCTCCGGATGAGGCGGTTCGCAAAGCTAATCAAGCAATTTATGAATTTTTAGTCCCCATTGTTAAAGGCTTCTCTACTGAGATGTCGATTGAAGTTGCTAGCTTGGGAGTTCAGGTTCATGGTGGTATGGGCTTTATTGAAGAAACGGGTGCTGCTCAACATTACCGTGATGCCCGCATCTTAACGATTTACGAAGGTACTACTGCAATACAGGCGAATGACTTGGTTGGCAGAAAAACAGTGCGTGATGGTGGGGCGATCGCTAAAGAGCTATCGCAAAGAATTGCTGCTACTGAAAAAGATTTGGCTGCCAGTGGCAGCGAAGATGCTATGGCAGTGCTCAAGCAACTTACTTTGGCGCGCGCCGCATTCGAGCAGGCGGTTGCTTACGTTGTAGCCAATGCAAAGACTGACATCAAGGCTGTCTATGCTGGAAGCTTTGCTTACTTGCGTTTATCTGGCTTGGTATTGGGTGGCTGGCAAATGGCGAGAGCGCTTTTAGCTTCTGAACGTTTACGTGATGGCGATCCAAAATTCTATGATGCAAAGATTGCTACAGCACGTTTCTTTGCTGAGAATCTCATGCCTCAAGCACAAGCTCTTGCTACTTCAATCGTGGAGAGTGGTCACTCTACCAATGCCTTAGAAGTTGAGCAGTTCTAAGGACAATAAAAAACGGCTCCAAAGAGCGGTTCTTGCAAAAGAAAAGCTATCTGCAATTATTGGGATAGCTTTTTTGCTTCATGGATTTGAGAGATAAAGAATTGCTCAAACGAAATGGCTAAAAAAGTCATCATCACACCAGCACCCAATACTAAAGAAAAAATCACCGTCAGTATTTCTAGCCAGCCAGAGCGGCTGCGTCGATGTTCTTCAATTCCAGGATTAAATTGCGCATCCCATTTTTCATCTAGACGAAGACCAAAGGCGATGGTGGTTAACCAGCTTGCTTCAATAGCAATAAAGCCAAAAGTAACGAGCACCCATCCTGGTGCTGAATGGAAGTGTGCGTCTTTCAGAATGACCCATCCTGCTGCGCCACCGATCAGGGCAAATAATTGAACCCATGCCCAAAAAGATTTCAGTCCTTGTAGATAAAAACAATTGAGGCCACTACCAGGGAGGAGAAATCCGAGTGCGCAAAAAAGGAGTTTGGACTTTTTCATGAATCTTTCAGTGATATTGCAAATGAATAATTGAACGTTTATTTAAGGTTGTTTGGTTTTTGGCTAAAGCTGAGTACTTCACGATCTGTACCAATCATCAACAACTGATCGCCATTGCGCACAATGCTGCGATAGTCGTTTAGCTCGTAAAGGAAGTCATTTTCTAATTCCATGCGCTGAGGGCTACAGGCCATCTTAGTGCTAGCGATTTGCTTGAGAGAAAAGCCGCGGGCGTCTTCATCAAGGCTTGCGGTAAATCGATTGCATCCTGCTGAGCCACTGAGATGCTGCCCATTGGCATCAAAAATGATCTGGATAGGGTTGCCGGCATCGCCCTGAGGTATTGGGCGGGTACGCACCTCTCCGTTGCTATTGGGTGGTAGGTTCCAGCGAGTGAGCTCCCACTTGGTATTTTTGAGTTCGCTGCTGGGTGGACTTATTTTGGCTCCACAAGGAGGGATGACATTCGCGCAGCCACTGAAAAGTCCAAGACTTAGGCAAGAAAGTGTCAGAAAGAGTCCTTTTGAAGGCTTTCTAAGGAAGTCTAAAAGTCTGGATTTAAGGACCATATTTACCTAAGTTATTGTTTTTAATGTATTTTTTGTCTAAGTACGCACTCTATTCTACTGCCTTAGATGCGTAAATAGGTGGAAGAAGTAGGGGTTTTCGTCTAGAATATGAGGTTTTCCGCTCTACCGTATCTTTATTTGGTGAGCTGGAGCCCAAGGTTTTTGTAGAAATTTCATTGGGTTGTAATCAACCTGTTTTCATTTTAGATTTTAAGGAATAAGTATGGTCGTCATTCGACTGGCACGCGGCGGCTCTAAGAAGCGCCCTTTTTACAGCATCGTTGCTACTGATAAACGCAACCGTCGTGACTCGAACTTTATCGAGCGCATTGGTTACTTCAACCCACAAGCGGCAGCGACTGAGCAAGCAATGCGTATTGCTCAAGATCGTTTGACTTACTGGACTGGTGTTGGCGCGCAGGTTTCCCCAACAGTAGTGCGTTTAATCAAAAACAA
Source organism: uncultured beta proteobacterium (assembly GCA_903892315.1). Next base: position 4,326 of record CAITHY010000088.1, read on the forward strand.
TCCAGCTGTTTAATATTCGATTACTAAAAGCTTCGTTGATGTGATGAAGCTTTTAGTGACAGAATTTCTAGTAGTTCTATTTTGGGAGAATAAGGTGTCTTGCAAATGAGTACGCCTGCCCTCAATGATTTGATTGAACTTGGCGCTATATCTGAGGCGCAAGGTTTGCAAGGCCAGGTGAAGGTAAGACCTCACTCATCAGAGCCTGTAGCACTTCTCTCTTCTAAATCGGTTTGGTTATCCCTGATCCCTCGTAGGGAGGCGGGCGTTTCTGTGTCTCTAGAACAAGCTTCCTTGACGCAATACAAAGTGAAGAGCGCCAAGATGCACAGCGGCAATGTTGTGATGGGACTAGAGGGTGTGAGCGATCGCGATCAGGCGCTCGCCTTAAAAGGTTCCCGTATCTTGGTGGCGCGTGATGCTTTTCCAAAGACAGATAGTGACTCCTATTATTGGGTTGATCTAATTGGGTGCAAAGCAATCAATTTGCAAGGCGAAGTGCTTGGTGAGGTGATTGATGTCACCGAGAATGGCGCACACGGTGTGATTGCGATTGGCAATGCAGAAACCAAAACGATTGTGTATTTGGTGCCATTTGTAAAAGAGGTAGTGCAAAACGTCGACCTGCCAAATAAAACGATTACCCTTGATTGGCAGTCTGACTGGCAATAAGAATTTAAAAACAATTACTGCTATGCGCTTTGATGTTGTTACCTTGTTTCCGGAAATGTTCTCTGCCTTAACGCAGTGGGGCATTACTGGTCGCGCATGTGAACAATCGTTAGCCAGCGTTCATCTTTGGAATCCTCGAGACTTTTGCTCGGACCCTCGTAAAACGGTGGACGACCGTGCTTATGGCGGTGGCCCTGGAATGGTCATGATGGCCAAACCCTTGGAGGATGCGGTTGCCGGCATTAAGGCATCTCACCAAGCAGCAGGCATCAAAAGTGGCCCCATTTGCTTATTAGCACCCCAGGGCGAGCGTTTTTCTCAGAAAATCGCTGCTGATATTCTGGATTACGGTAATTTAAGCTTTATTTGTGGTCGATATGAGGCAATTGACCAACGTTTTGTCGATCGAAACGTCGATTTACAGCTTTCTATTGGGGATTTTGTGCTTTCTGGGGGTGAAATCCCCGCTATGGCGATGATGGATGCGGTCATTAGATTGATACCAGGGGCACTTGGGGATGACGAATCTGTCACTCAGGACAGCTTTATGAACGGTCTTTTGGACTATCCGCACTACACCCGCCCTGAAATATATGAAAATTTATCTGTCCCGGACGTGCTTTTAGGCGGACATCACGCTAAAATAGCAGATTGGCGTCGGCAGAAGTCTTTAGAGCTGACGTTCAGGTTAAGGCCGGACTTAATTGAATCGGCCAGAGCCAAAGGGTTACTAACCCGAGAAGATGAACAATTTCTTCGCTCTCTGTAATTACTTTCAGTAGTGTGCAGCAGTGAATAGGTAGTTTAATTTTTGGTTTAGTGAAATTGTTTTAACTGCATCCTCTATTAGGTCCGTTGATTTAGGTCTCGGGATTAAACGCTAATACGATGTTTAAGGATTAAAAATGAATTTAATTGAAAAAATTGAGCAAGAAGAAATTGCTCGCTTAAGTGCTAACAAGGTTTTGCCAAGCTTTGCTCCTGGCGATACAGTAGTTGTTGGCGTAAACGTTG
>CAITHY010000089.1 GCA_903892315.1 uncultured beta proteobacterium
AGGAGATAGAGCAGACCAAACAATTTTTTGCCGAAAATTGCAAAGGACGAAAGAAAATGAATACAAGCAGCGCCGAATTTTTAGCTACTAAAGCTAACAAAGACACAGCAAATACAAATCTCGTAGAAGCTCCTCCAGAAATGATTGGTGCGGAAATGCTCGTGCATGCACTGCACAAAGAGGGTGTTGAATTTGTCTGGGGTTACCCGGGCGGATCCGTTCTCTTTATCTACGACGAAATTTTTAAACAAGACAAGTTCGAACATATTTTGGTTCGCCATGAGCAAGCAGCAGTACATGCTGCCGATGGTTATGCGCGTGCAACCGGTAAGGTTGGCGTAGCATTGGTGACCTCAGGCCCAGGCGTTACAAACGCGGTGACTGGTATTGCAACTGCTTATACCGACTCCATCCCATTGGTGATCATCAGCGGTAACGTTCCAACCTACGCGATTGGTGAAGATGCTTTCCAGGAGGCGGATACCGTTGGTATCACGCGCCCAGTGGTAAAGCACAACTTCCTCGTAAAGGATGTAAAAGATCTTCCGTTGGTATTGAAAAAAGCTTTCCATATTGCTCAGACAGGTCGCCCTGGCCCTGTGCTGATTGATATACCAAAAGACGTATCCGCAGCTAAAGGACCATTTGTGTATCCAGAGACTCTGGAAATGCGTTCATACAACCCGGTTGTTAAGGGGCATAGCGGTCAGATTCGAAAAGCGGTAGCGTTATTGCAGGAGGCAGAGCGTCCATACATCTATACCGGTGGTGGCGTGATTCTGTCGGATGCCGCTGCAGAGCTTAAAGAGTTTGCTGATCTCTTGGGTTATCCCGTTACCAATACCCTGATGGGCTTGGGCGGGTTCCCTGGAACAAGTCCTCAGTTCTTAGGCATGCTTGGTATGCACGGCACCTATGAAGCCAATATGGCAATGCAGCACAGTGATGTGTTGATTGCTATTGGCGCGCGTTTTGACGACCGTGTGATTGGTAATACGCAACATTTTGCAAGTCACCCACGCAAGATCATTCATATCGATATCGATCCATCAGTAATCTCTAAGCGCGTGAAGGTAGATGTTCCAATTGTTGGCAATCTCAAAGAGGTATTGGTTGAGATGACTGCGCAATTGAAAACTGCTGGACCACGCAAGAATGGCGACAAAATTGCTGCTTGGTGGGATCAGATTAATGAGTGGCGCAAAAAAGATTGCCTGAAGTACGACGAAGCATCGGAAATTGTAAAGCCGCAGTACGTGGTTCAAAAGTTGTGGGAGTTGACTGGTGGTGACGCATTTATTACCTCTGATGTTGGCCAGCATCAAATGTGGGCTGCGCAGTTTTACAAGTTTGATCAGCCGCGTCGTTGGATCAACTCCGGTGGTCTGGGTACTATGGGTGTGGGTTTGCCGTATGCCATGGGTATTAAGAAAGCGTTTCCTGAGAAGGATGTATTTGCCATCACTGGCGAAGGCTCCATTCAGATGTGTATTCAGGAGCTCTCTACCTGCAAGCAATACAACACTCCTGTGAAGATCGTTTCTTTGAATAATCGTTACTTAGGTATGGTGCGCCAGTGGCAAGAGCTGACTTATAACAAACGCTATTCCAGTTCATACATGGATTCTTTACCTGACTTTGTCAAGTTGGCAGAGGCATACGGTCACGTTGGTATGCGTATTGAGAAAAAATCTGATGTTGAGGGCGCGCTCAAAGAGGCAATTCGCCTAAAAGATCGTACCGTGTTTATGGATTTCCAGACTGACCCAGAAGAAAACGTTTGGCCTATGGTCCAGGCAGGTAAGGGTATTACTGAAATGCTTTTGGGTAGCGAGGATCTCTAATGCGACATATTATTTCTGTACTCATTGAGAACGAGCCGGGCGCCTTATCGCGTGTAGTGGGTTTATTTTCTGCGCGTGGTTACAACATTGACACATTGAGTGTTGCGCCTACTGAAGATCCTTCCTTATCCCGCATGACGATCGTGACCTTTGGGTCTGATGATGTCATAGAGCAAATTACTAAGCACTTAAACCGCTTGGTTGAGGTAGTGAAGGTATTTGATTTAAGTGAAGGTCCGCATATTGAGCGTGAGCTCATGATGATTAAAGTACGTGCTGTAGGTAAAGAGCGCGAAGAGCTCAAACGTACTACCGATATCTTCCGCGGTCGCATCATTGATGTGACTGATAAGAGTTACACCATCGAGTTAACCGGTGATGGTGCCAAGCTGGATGCCTTTATTGATTCGATCGATCGTGCATCGATTCTAGAAACTGTCCGTTCGGGTGGTTCTGGAATTGGTCGCGGTGAACGCATCCTAAAGGTTTAATTTTTTTAACTGATTACTGCATTAATTACATTTTCAATACAAGGAAAGAGCATGAAAGTTTTTTACGATAAAGACGCTGATTTGTCCCTCATTAAGGGCAAGAAAGTCACCATCATTGGTTA
>CAITHY010000090.1 GCA_903892315.1 uncultured beta proteobacterium
CTCAAGGCCATTATTGGTATCGAGATTGAGATCAGTAGTTTGGTTGGTAAATTTAAGCTAAGCCAGAACCGGCCGGCCGAAGACTATGAAGCTGTAGTAGAGCAACTAGAGAAGTCGCCGCAAGAAGCCTTACAAGAGATGCTGAAGTACATGAGAGCACCCAAGTAATTAGCTACTAAGGCGTGGTGTATCCATATTTTTGCAGAATGGATTTGGCCTGAGGCCCCTGCATAAAGCGATACAAATCCACCGACTCTTGAGGTGCACCCTTGATTAATACCATGCGCTGTTTAATGGGTTCATATAATTTTGCATCAACCAATAAGAAGCTCGTTTGTTTCATCACCTCAGGCGACTTCGCCAAAGAAAGTGCAGTAAAACCAATATCCGCAGCGCCACTCACTACATAAGTTGTAGCGGCCCCAATATTGTCCGCATAAACAAGCTTATCTTTAGCGAGATCCCAAAGCCCCTCTGCCTTTAAATACTGAACCGCGGCTCTACCGTAGGGTGCAAGCTCAGGCTTTGCGATCGCTACCTTATTCGCCTTACCAATAGCCTTAGCTATATCTACTTTGCTATCAAGCAAACGAATGCCAGATGAATTTTTAGTGATGATGGCTAACTTACCAATGGCATAAATTTCTCCATCATCCGTTGTTTTGCCATTTCTAAAAAGCTCGAGCGGAAATTGCTCATCAGCAGCAATGAATAAATTGAATGGCGCCCCATTCATAATTTGTGTGGCGAAGTTACCCGATGAGCCATAGACCACCTTTATCTCTGGCTTACCACCAGCCTTAAAGGCAATCGCAATCTCGTTAAATGCATCTTTCATATTGGCAGCCACGGCAATAGTGGATATCTGCGCAAAGGCAGTACCAATGGAAAATAAGAATGCCGAAACTAAAGCCAGTAGGCGCATGGTGCTCATGAAATCCATTCTAGCGGAAGCAAATGTGATTGAGCAATTAAAATGCCTATATGCGATGATGCAAATTAACCAAATCTATTTCGAAGTGTATGAGAAAATTACTGAACTCCTTAGCCATTAGCATCTTATTTTCTGCCTGTTTGCAGGGCTCCATAGCATCTGCTCAAGAAAAAAGCATTGTGGTCTCCTCCACTACCTCCACTGAGCAATCTGGCCTGTTCAATTACATGCTCCCCATCTTTAAGATGAAGACTGGTATTGAGGTTAAGGTTGTGGCTGTTGGAACCGGTCAAGCATTAGATATTGGCCGCCGCGGTGATGCAGATCTGGTGTTTGTTCATGACAAACCTGCTGAAGAGAAGTTTGTGGAAGAAGGTTTTTCTACTAAGCGTTACGAAGTGATGTACAACGATTTCGTGCTCATTGGACCTAAAGCAGATCCAGCAAAAATTGCTGGTGGTAAGGATATTCAAGTGGCACTCCAAAAAATTGCTATTGCGCAAGCTCCTTTTGTGTCACGGGCAGATAAAAGCGGTACACATGCTGCAGAACTTCGTTACTGGAAAGGTGCGGGCATCACCCCTTCTTCCAGTCAGTCTTGGTACAAAGAAACAGGCTCAGGTATGGGCCCTGCCC
>CAITHY010000091.1 GCA_903892315.1 uncultured beta proteobacterium
TCCTCGGTGTTGCTAAGATAGAGCTTAATTAGAGAACTGCTGATCTAAAAGAGCAATAGAACAAGGACTAACTGTGCCAATCATCACCAATATCGAAGACTTAAGAGTTTTACACCAAAAGCGCACCCCCAAGATGTTTTACGACTACGCAGATTCAGGCTCATGGACCGAATCGACCTATCGCGCAAATGAATCCGATTTTCAGAAGATTAAATTACGCCAACGCGTAGCGGTTGACATGACCAATCGCACCACCAAAACTACGATGGTTGGTCAAGAGGTGGCAATGCCGGTTGCACTAGCCCCAACCGGTCTTACTGGTATGCAACACGCTGATGGTGAAATCTTGGCAGCTAAAGCGGCTGAAAAATTTGGTGTTCCCTTCTGCCTATCTACGATGAGTATCTGCTCTATCGAAGATGTTGCTGAACGCACCACCAAACCATTTTGGTTTCAGCTCTACGTTATGAAAGACCGTGGCTTTATTGAGCGACTGATTGAGCGTGCTAAAGCTGCTAAATGCTCTGCATTAGTTCTCACTCTAGATTTACAAATATTGGGGCAGCGTCATAAAGATTTGAAGAACGGTTTATCAGCACCGCCTAAATTGACCCTCGCCAATCTGATCAATATGGCAACTAAGCCGCGCTGGTGCCTTGGTATGGCAATGACTCCACGTAGAACCTTCCGCAATATCGTTGGGCATGCTACTGGTGTTGGCAATATGTCTTCCCTGTCCTCCTGGACGGCAGAGCAGTTTGACCCAGGTCTCAACTGGGGTGATGTGGAGTGGATTAAAAAACTGTGGGGTGGCAAGCTCATTATTAAAGGCATTCTGGATGAAGGTGATGCACGCCTAGCAGCAAATTCTGGAGCAGATGCGTTGATCGTCTCCAACCATGGCGGTCGTCAATTGGATGGCGCAATTTCAAGTATCAAAGCTTTGCCAGGAATCGTAGATGCTGTCGGAAAAGATATTGAAGTATGGATGGATGGCGGCATTCGATCAGGTCAGGATGTATTAAAAGCCTGGGCCTTGGGTGCTCGTGGCACTATGATTGGTCGCCCTTTCCTGTATGGCTTGGGTGCCATGGGTGAAGCTGGCGTTACCAAGTGTTTAGAGCTTATTCATAATGAAATGGATATCACCATGGCATTTACAGGTCATCGCGATATTCAAAATGTAACCAAAGATATTCTTTATCCAGGAACCTTCTAAATTTCTTATCTTCTTAACCACCCGGCCCTTATCTTTGGAATTTCATTCCTAGTCTTTGCTTTATCAGTATGGTTTGGTAACGCGGTACTAAGCCGCTACCGCACCAAAGATACTGAAACCTCAGAAGATCTTGGGGTCATCCAAACTGCAACATTAACATTGCTAGCCTTGATTATTGGCTTTACCTTTTCCATGGCCATTGATCGCCATGATAATCGAGAAACCCTTGAAGAGGGTGAGGCTAATGCGATTAGTACTGAATATCTTCGAGCTGATCTTCTACCAAGCAAAGCCTCTGCAAGAACCA
>CAITHY010000092.1 GCA_903892315.1 uncultured beta proteobacterium
ACTAAAGACGGAATGATTACTTACTTGAATCAAGCTTGCTCAAATTAAGAACGGTTTTCTCGCAGTAACCATCTTTGCCCGCTGTTGTATGCGGGCATTTTTTTGACCTCATTACAACGGAATCTTACCCGTCAGCGCAAACGAAAAAACCACCCGGAGGTGGTTTTGGTGTTTCTTGGTGGCCCGGGGCGGAGTCGACCAGGGCCTGAGGATGCTTGACTTTAATTAAACAAGTTTTTCGATTTTAAGAAGTCATTTATTTCATTAAAAAACTCAAATCGGGTTTTTTCAAAAAGCATAAAGTGGCTTGAGTTCTTTATTTGTACGCTCTTTTTATAAGGCGCATTTGTTAAATCACGCATCACCATGGCCCGATCTTGAGGGAATGACCAAGTATCAAACTCACCAGCAATCACCAACGTTGGGACATATATTGAAGAGGCATTCCAGATTGGCCTTCCAGTAGTCTGCATAAAGCTGTCCTCAAGAACGCCGTTAGGTGCCCTTAGGCTGGGCGGGTTCCGGCTTTCGCTTGTTGGATCAGTTTTGAGGGCCTCAATAGCAAAGGCATCACGCACAACAGGATCACGAATACTATTTTTGTCCTCAAGGGGTATTTCACCATCCCATCTAGAGTCATTGGCGGCTTTTGTACCGAAGCGATATGCTCCCAATGCATAATTAAACTCATCAGGTTTACGTTTATTTTGCAAACCACTTCCCGCACCAAGATTTGTATGATTTTGATAGGCGTATGCTGGCGCATAGAGCACTAATTTATTTACTTTCTCACTATTGAGTGACGTAAAGAAACCTGCAGTTGTTGCTCCCCATGACCATCCAATTAGATCGATTTTCTCAACGCCCTCTTTTTTACGAATAAAGTCCACAACTGAGTTAATGTCTCTAATGGCTTGATAGGAACGAGTAACTGGCCGATTATTCCCAGCGGGCTCATCCATAGCTTTTTCTCTGCTTGAAAAACCATAGTTGCGTTTATCAAACATATAAACAATATATCCATGCTTTACCATCCAATCAGCCCAAGAGTAGTCTTGGAATTGCAAGTCAAAGTCTGGCGTCGAAGGAAAAGTTGCGCCATGGATAAAGAGAACTACATTATTGTTAGTTGCCTTAATCTTGGGCTCAGCAAATTTATTTCTAACAAATAACTTAACGCCAGGGTCGGCGCCATCAATATAGTCATCCACCTTGACAATTTCTGCGTGTGCAAAGGTAATAGCGCAGGCTAGACAAAGTACAGCAATTATTCTAGATAACATCACATATCTCCTGTTGTATTTAATTGCAATTGCTTCATAAGCTTACATTTATCTTGCATAAGATTTGTTGTGGTTACAGACATTAAATTCTAGAATTTTTCCTTGAAGTAGTCAGAAACAGCCTGCTGAAATATGCTGTAGCCTTTTTGATACATCATCATATGGCCGGCATTCGGAACAACCACATAGCGTTTATTGGCGTTAGGTAGTTGCTCAAAAAATGGCATTAGCTGTTTAGTATCAGCCACATCATCATATTGGCCATGAATGATCATGGTGGGCACTGTAATTTGAGTTGGATTAAGCATGGGTAATTTTGTTACCAGATCCAATTGTGGGCTCGTAGCAGTATTCACCTCAACAGCCGCGGCACTCTTGGCATAAGCATCTACGACTTCTGGGAAGTTATCCTCCTTGGGGGTCAGAGAATAAAAGCGGCCATGCCAACCAGCCTCAGGAATTTGAATGTAAACCTTGTCTTGATATGTTTTTAGATTGGCTCTACGTTTACCAATATCGATACTATCAATGCCCATCTGTGCGTAAGAAACATAACGATCTACCTTTTCTGGATGCGCCATTACAAATAAACCACCATATTGAGTCCCATACGACCAACCCAATAATTCAACCTTAGGAACATTTCTAGATTTCATTACAAAATCAACAGTTGCATTTAGATCGCTGGCGGCATCCTCTGTAGTGAAATGTTGCTCTGGATGTGTAGATCTTCCAAAGCCCCTGATATCAAGAGCAAAAACGTCAAAACCTTGCTTGGCCAAGACGTCCATAAGGCTAATATCTGGCTTGCCCGGCACCCGCAAATCAAATGACTCTTTTCCTGCTGTTGCAGAGCCGTGAGCTAAAACAATCACAGGCTTATTTTTTGGGCTACCAGCAAACTTTTCCCATACATATATTTTGACATCGCCATTTTGAACCCAGTGCTCAGCGCCTTGGACGGTGGGTGAGTTATTTTTTTCTGCCATTGCATTTGAAATGTTGATAGCGAGCAATGCTGCAACCAGAATCTGGATAAGCCTCATTTTGTCTCCAATTTATTTTTATTAACCTCAAAGTACTCATAGGACTTTAATGGCAATTATTAAGCGTGGTTTGAGATTACCCTTAGCAATTACCCTAGATGACCGTCGCTTGAATCGACGCAGGACCGCTACAAGGATGAATAATTGATGTGTCCTTTTAAAGGATGGCTCTAGATAGAGTTATCCGAGACCAATGACGTCAAATCCAGCCAAGCCATAAAAGAAAATAGCCCAACAAGTGGGCTATTTGCTTCTTGGTGGCCCGGGGCGGAATCGAACCAGGATAGAGGATGTCCGACTCTGTTTTAGACAGGCTTTGCGGACAAACCGAAATAATTATTTTTTCTTAAAAAGACTGGGATAAAAACATCATCATTTTTGGCGTTTATTGTTTCCATTCCAGAGTGCTGTCTCTCCACGCCACCTAACTCAACATCTAAAGCCTTGGCATATACCTCAGCATTGGTTAAGGCGTCTTCAAGTACCTGCCTAAATCCCAATAATTCGCCGTTTTCAATGCGTACTAATTCAGAAATACTCATTCCGCACAATCCAGCAACCGCAGGCAAAGTTAGCCCTCGTCCTTCACGCTCGCTGCGAAGGCGTCTGCCAATTTGCTTAAAGGATTGTATTTCTGCTAAGTTCATAGGACCCCGAAGGAATAGGTCTCTATAGTCTTCCTGAGGAAGACTGGGGTCAATTAGCTCCCCAGCTAATTTAAAGGTAACTCAACGATAAACTTAGCTCCGCCCCCAGCCGCGTCTTCATAGTGGATAGAACCACTATATCTAGTAACAATATGCTTACACAGCCATAGCCCTAGGCCCATACCTGTTTGCTTAGTTGTACTTAGCAACTCAAATAGTTGAGATTTGAAGCCTTCCGAGACACCCGCCCCATTATCAGAAATACTTAATTGAACTGAATTGCCAGTTTTAATTGCTTCTATAGCAATACGCCGTTGGAGTGTTCCCGAGTTAGCCAAGGCCTGAGCGGCATTGTTAAGCAAATTCAATATCACTTGCTCAATTTCAGACGAGTTAACTCTAATCACTAAATCATCATCGATCCGTAATTGAATTTGGATGTTCTTGTTCTTAAGCTCAGGCTTAACAATATCTAAAACTTTTGCTATCAAATCGCTCAACCGGACTTCTTGAGCATTGGATTCACCTTCTGTGAATATTGACCTGAGAGATCTGACAATTGTTGCCGCCCTCTTATTGTCCTCTTCTAAAGAATCCAGAATCTCTTTGCCCAACTCGGGATTAAGAACCCCTTTTTCCAGCTTCATCTTAAGAAACTGGATATTGAGATTAGAGGCGCCAAGCGGTTGATTAAGCTCGTGGGCAATGGATGCGGATAAGGCACCAGTAGCCGCGGTCTTATTGGCTTTCATCAAGCCATAGATAAGACGCTCTTTTTCTTTTAAGAGCTCAGTAATTTTTTCATTCTCTTCTTGAGTGCTCTTTAAAGCGCTAGCGATTTGGTTTTCTTTTTTAATCTGTTTTTCTAAATAAAAACTTCCAAGGGTTACATAGACCAATATCGTACTGCCATAACCAATCCACAAGAGAGTCAAAGCCAAAGCATCGTGAGCATATAAAAAGAAATTGGTTTGAGTGCTTCCAATCAAGACCCAAAGCGTTCTACAAATTTCTTCAATCAAAGTAAACGCCGATAAAAAAATGAGCCACTTCAATACCTTTGTTTGGTTTGCTTTGTAGTGCTTTACCAGCTCCCATATCTGCCACACCAGAAGTAACTCTTGAGTGATTGTTATTAGGGCTACACGATGTTTAAAAGTCTCTGGGAATACCCTCAAGTGATCATAGTAAAAGAAGATGGCAATCGGAATAAGCCATAACAGAAAGGTTTGTAGCTTGGTAAACGGGCGTTGATTCCAAGAGTGGTATAGAAATACCAGCAAAAGAATGGAAACAATAAAGGAAGTATTTGCTATGGTGAGAAAGAACTTATCGGTCCATAAAGCAATACCAAAGCAAAAAGAGGATAGAGAAAAAATACCCAAGCTTAAGGGGTAGTAGATGCTAAATCCATCGCTCTTATTTGCCTGATATTGATAGAGGGCAACAAAAAATAATCCCAGACCAATTAATGAGAAAACAACAAAAAAGATTTGATTCGCCAATTCCATAATTGGATATTACAGAAAGTAGGCTGTAATGTCGTTTTAAACGACATCTCGATCAAGCCACAAAAGAAAATAGCCCAACGAGTGGGCTATTGAGATTCTTGGTGGCCCGGGGCGGAATCGACCAGGGCCGAGGATGTCTGATCCTTCGTAAATATTAAAAACTCTTTAACGCGCCGCAACAATAAAAATTCTCATAGCGTTTTTTAATACTAAAAATCCTCATTAGAACTAAAGTATTACTCACCCTCACCAACAAAATTGACTTAGGACAAGTTTTTCTTATTCGCACAAGCAGAGTATTAACTCACCGCTAACAACATAATTGTGGGAGAAAAAAATGGGGATGAAACATTTAGTTGTCGGGTTTGTTATTGGATTGTTTGTAGGTGTCGTAAGCGCATCAACATTAGAGGTGGGCAAAATTGG
>CAITHY010000093.1 GCA_903892315.1 uncultured beta proteobacterium
ACTTGATCAGCTAGTAAAGTAATTTTCTAGCCAAAGAAATTGGTGTCGAATAAACCTATAGAAACTGATGCCGTCATCATTGGCGCCGGTCCTGTGGGTCTCTTTCAGGTTTTTGAATTAGGCCTCTTAGAAATTAAAGCGCACGTGATTGATTCGTTACCAGAGGTAGGCGGTCAATGCATTGAGTTATACCCAGATAAACCCATCTACGATATTCCTGCAATACCTGTCTGTACTGGTCGCGAACTCACCAATAATTTACTTAAACAGATTGAACCTTTTAAAGCCCAATTTCATCTGGGTCAAGAGGTTAGCAAGCTTGAATGCCAGGCCGATGGCCGCTTTCTCATTAGCACCTCGCAAGACAATCACTTTCTAAGTAGATCTGTATTCATTGCTGGCGGTGTTGGGGCTTTTCAGCCACGCACCATCAACCTTGAAGGCATTGATGCCTTTGTGGGAAAACAAGTCTTTTACCATGTTAAAGATCCAGAGCAATTTGCCAATAAGCAGATTGTGATTTGCGGAGGTGGAGATGCAGCGCTGGATTGGGCAATCCATTTTTCTGAAATTGCAGCCAGCGTTACCTTAATCCATCGTCGCGATGACTTTAAAGCTGCGCCAAAATCGATTGCCAGAATGCGCGAGCTTTGTGCAAATAAACAGATGCAGCTTCTCATCGGACAAGTCACGGGCTTTGCAGCAAAAGAGGATCGACTCACTGAAATAGTCTTCACCAACATTGATGGCGAATCTGCGCATATTCCCCTTGATGACCTTTTGGTATTTTATGGACTCTCACCTAAATTAGGCCCGATTGCTGAATGGGGTCTGAATATCGATCGCAAACAAATCTGTGTTGACACCGGAAAGTTTCAAACCAGTACACCCGGAATTTATGCAGTTGGGGACATCAATGTTTACCCAGGCAAGAAGAAGCTGATCCTCTCGGGATTCCATGAGGCAGCTCTTGCCGCCTTTGCTGCCGCTGAGTATCTAAACCCTGAAAAACAGATCCAACTCCAATACACAACCACCTCTCCCAAGCTTCACAAGGCCTTGGGAGTGAAGTCGCCCACATTCGAGTAAGCTATCCTTAATTCTTTAATTCATAACCACTTTTAGCCAATCTATATGCGTCAATATCACGATCTCATGAAAGAAGTCCTCGCCAAGGGGGTTCAAAAGTCCGATAGGACTGGAACTGGCACAGTCTCCGTATTTGGACACCAAATGCGCTTTAACTTGGCCGATGGCTTTCCTATGGTGACCACCAAAAAGCTTCACCTGAAGTCAATCATTTATGAATTGTTATGGTTTCTCAAAGGCAGCACAGATAATAACTGGCTGAAGGAGCGTGGCGTATCCATCTGGAATGAATGGGCAGCACCCGACGGTGATTTAGGCCCCATTTATGGTTACCAGTGGCGCTCATGGCCTGCACCAAATGGTGAGCACATTGATCAAATCTCAGAAGTAGTAGAGACAATCAAGAAGAATCCAGACTCGCGTCGCATTATTGTTTCCGCATGGAACGTAGCGGATATTCCTCGCATGGCTTTAGCACCTTGTCACGCCTTCTTTCAGTTTTATGTGGCCGATGGCAAGTTGTCATGCCAGCTCTACCAACGTAGTGCGGATATCTTCTTGGGCGTGCCCTTTAATATTGCCAGCTATGCATTGCTAACGCATATGATGGCGCAACAATGCAACCTGGAAGTGGGTGACTTTGTTTGGACGGGTGGTGACTGTCATTTATATAGTAACCATCTAGAACAAGTGGAACTTCAGTTATCGAGGAACTTCTTCCCCTTACCTAAGCTTAATATTTTGCGCAAGCCTGATTCAATCTTTGATTATGAGTTTGAAGACTTCGAAATCGTCGGCTATGAATCTCATCCTCACATTAAAGCTCCTGTAG
>CAITHY010000094.1 GCA_903892315.1 uncultured beta proteobacterium
CGCGCCATACTCTTGAATCAAAAATGGGAAGCTTTTGAGGGCTTCCCATCGAACTTGGAGCGGGAAAGGAGGTTCGAACTCCCGACCTATACCTTGGCAAGGTATCGCTCTACCAGCTGAGCTATTCCCGCATAACAGGGCGATAGTTTAACAAACAATCGCGAAGAAAGCATTATTCCTTGTAAAACCTCCGAAGAAAGGGAATGGGTTTACCCGGAAAGACCTAACTGGCTGGGGTTTGTAACGCTTAGTCTATTTTTCCAGCGAGCTGAGGTAAGGCCTTTTTCATGTAATAGAACATTGACCAAAGCGTTAAAAAAGAGGCAATCCAAATTAACCAAGTGCCCAATTGCGCACAATTTAACCAACCAAATAAGGTGTCATTGAGCAATAAAAAGGGAATGGCAACCAGCTGAGCGGTTGTTTTGAGCTTACCAACCATATGCACTGCCACACTTTTTCCCGCTCCCAATAAAGCCATCCACTCTCTCAGAGCGGAGATTGTGATTTCACGACCAATAATGATGAGTGCAACCCAAACTTGGACGCGATCCATATTCAACAAAACCAATAATGCGGCAGCAACAATCAGCTTGTCTGCCACGGGATCTAAGAACTGACCAAATGCAGATTCTTGTTTTAAGCGGCGGGCCAAGAAACCATCCAACCAATCGGTAATGGCAGCAGAGATAAAAATGATTGCTGCGATCAGATTCTTGTCAAATGGAGTGAACCAGGAATTGGGAAGATAAAAAATGGCTACTAACAGTGGAATCGCTGCAACACGCAACCAGGTCAGGGCGATTGGTAAATTAAAAGGCATTGGATAAGCATAAACCAAGAACGGTCAATGCTCCTAGTGAAGCTGACGATATATCTGCTCAGCGAGCGTTATAGAAACTCCCTCTACACTAGCAATCTCTTCAATACTGGCATTGGCGACACCTTTTAGGCCACCAAAACGAGCCAACAACTTTTGGCGACGCTTAGCACCAATGCCTTCGATCT
The DNA here is from genome assembly GCA_903892315.1 of uncultured beta proteobacterium. Next base: position 1,009 of record CAITHY010000094.1, read on the forward strand.
CCTCTAGGCGGGATATTGTCCTGGCCTTAGCCCGTTTAGCGCGCATCCCAGTAATGGCGAAACGGTGAGCCTCATCTCGTATCTGGGCTACCAATAGTAATGCCGCACTATCAATACCCAACTCCAATGACTTACGTCCATCCGCAAAAATAAGCGTTTCCAGCCCCACCTTGCGACCCTCTCCCTTAGCAACACCAACTATCAAGCTGACATCCATTCCGAATTCAGAAAGAACTTGTCTTGCCATCTCTACCTGACCTTTACCGCCGTCAATCAAAATTACTTGAGGAATCTTTTCTACAGGAAGTTCTTGAAAGTTAGCATAGCGTCTCTGCAAGACTTGTCGCATAGCTGCGTAATCATCGCCCGGTGTGATGTCATTAATATTGAAACGTCGATACTCGCTCGACTGCATTACATTCTTGGCATACACCACACAAGATGCCTGGGTTGCTTCACCAGAGGTATGGCTAATATCGAAGCATTCGATGCGCAACTGCTCAAGACTTTCTAATTCAAGACTCAATATGTCAGCTAAGGCACGCGCCCTAGCCAACTGCCCGCCTGTCTCAACCAAACGCTTGGTCAAAGCAATTTTGGCATTGCCTTCTGCCATCCCAAGCCAGTGACGTCTTTGTCCTTGCGGTTGATGCAAGAAGGTAATTTTTCTACCAGCTTGTGCATTTAGCAATTCGTGCAAATCTTCTGGTGGTGATTCATTGTGTTGAGTAAGGTCGTCACTTGCTGATTGCAGGGCGTGATTTAAAACCAGCACTGGTGGAATTAAATTGGCAGCAGTTGCATCCACATGTTCTTCTAAATAATGCTGAGTAATAAAGGCTTCCAATATCTCCGCGGGGGACGGCAACTCACCAGAGGTGGAGCGCAAACCTTTAGGGAAATAGGCTCTATCACCCAAGTGACGACCACCACGAATCATTGCCAAGTTCACGCAAACCATGCCCTCCATTTGCGCCACTGCAATAACATCGACATCCCCCTCGCCTTCAGCAACGGTATCCATTGATTGCTGTTGCAATACGCTAGATAAGTCTGCAATGCGATCACGTAACACCGCAGCCATCTCAAACTCCATCGCCTCGCTATGCTGATGCATTTCCTTTTCAAGCTCGGACAAAACTCGGCTATGATCACCCTCTAAAAAACGGGTAGCTTGAGCAACATCTTGCCCATACTGCAGGGCGCTCAGACGGCCAACACAAGGAGCGCTGCAGCGATGAATCTGATGCAGTAGACATGGACGACTACGATTCTTAAACACTGAATCTTCACAAGTTCTCAGACGAAATACTTTTTGCAGAATCTGCACGCTATTGCGCACTGCCCAGCTATTAGGAAATGGGCCAAAGTAATGATTACGCTTATCCACCTTGCCGCGATATGAGGCCAGCCTTGGAAACTGGTGTCCCGTTAACATCACATAGGGATAAGACTTATCATCACGAAAGAGGATGTTGAATGGTGGGGCCAACTCTTTAATGAGATTGTTCTCTAGAATGAGGGCTTCAGTTTCAGTCCGTGTTACCGTTGTCTCATAGCGGGCAATTTTGCCCACCATCAGCTCAATACGCGGTGACAACTGGGTACGCTGAAAATAACTAGAGACACGCTTTTTGAGGTTGCGAGCTTTGCCTACATACAGAATATGTCCCGCTTCATCAAAAAAGCGGTATACCCCCGGCAATCCGGGTAGCCGTTTAACATCCTGCTGAAGGGTTTCGAAAAGCGAATTACTCATGCGTTGGGATATTTTCTGCCAAATCGTCGATAACTATGGTGATGCCGGTGTTTGCTGGCGTCTAGCCCGAAGC
>CAITHY010000095.1 GCA_903892315.1 uncultured beta proteobacterium
ACCGGCCAGACTACTGGCATTGGCAGCCACACTATTGATTGGCGCCGTTGGATTGCCATTGCCACTCAAATTATCAATCGTGATCACATCACCAGCAGCAAGCAAGGTTGAAAGGCTAACCTCAAAGGTAGTAGCCCAATTTTGCTTGGTCGATGTTCCCCAGGGATTGCGCAGCTCTAATAAACCGGTAAGCGCGTCATAACCATAGATCGAAAACGCATGACTAGCTTCCAAATTAATATAGCCCTTAGCATCATATGTTGTGGTGTATGAAGCTAACAGGACATCATTACCATTGGTGATTGCCGTCAAGAGCATGTCAAGAATGGTTGCATTTGAAATACTAGTAAAACTGGAGTAGTTGTAAAGACTTTGAGAAAGATAGTTAATTGACCAGGAGGTATGAGAGTAATTGGGGGTTAAGTTAACAATTTGTGTAGCCCCGGTAAGCTCTTCCAAGGTGTACCAAGGATATCCACCGTTTCCGATAGTAGCGTAAGAATTGCCATAATACCCTGTCGATCCTCCCGTCAAATCACCGCCTGCTTGAAGTTGAGCGTATGCCTTTTCTATTAATGCGCCCCACAAGCTTGGCCCATTCTGAAAGAGCGTTCCGCCATTGGGCAATTGATTGTTGACGGTGACATACTGCGCGCTCCCGTTCACATAAAAGCGCACGCCATAGGTATCGTTGCCATTACTCACAATCATCGATTGCAGTACGCCAGGGTTATACGCCGCTAATTCAGAGAGCGCGGCGCATAAATAACAATCACCAATCAAGCCTTGATTAATCTCGCTCATTTGCGGACCAGCAACCCCAAACACGGTGCCGCTAGTCGCGGTGTATCGCACGCTACTGGTATTGACCTCGGAAATATTACTGACGCTGGGTAAATCGGTGCCTAAAAACCATTTACCAATGAGCTCATATAGTTGAGTGGAGTTTGAGCCTATATGTAAATCTCCCAAGTAACTTGCGGTGGCTGAGCCGCCGCGCCAATTGGCATTGGCCAAGTTGCCATCAACTAACGCGCCAGTAATGTAAGTCACGTAACTAGAGACTGACTCATCCACACTTAAATCGCTAGCGATCAACTTTAAATCTGCCATTTGGCTCGCGGATAAGGTGCTGTTGCTTGCCGATAATTTGGCGGCTAAATCGGAAAAGAGTTTAGCCATCGATTGCTCACTGACCACTCCCATGGCTGAGGCAATGCGCATGTCCGACAAAATCGTCGCATCGTTAATTTGGTTAACCCAGCTAGGCATCGTTGGTCTTTTGGCGCTTAGTCGTACTAATTAGAATAATGACTCTATTTTAGGGGCTCTAGGGCAATTTGTACAAAGAGCAACATGCTGCAGCCCCCACAGGAATACGGGATGGTAAGTACCTATCCAAAGGCTCTGGTTACAGTGCATTCCACCCCCAAAGAGAGGATTTTTGATAATCTCTCACCTTAAAGGAGTACTAAATATGGCTAAAGGTCAACGTCTCAAACCCGAACAAATCGTCACCTGATTGCGTCAAGTCGATGTATTAACTACCAATGGCAAAACCCTAGCCCAGGCCTGTAAAGAAGTGGGTACGGTTGAGCAAAGCTACTACCGGTGGCGTAAGCTCTATGGTGGCATGTCCCTAAAGGGATTCCCTTCGGTCAAAGTCAATCAAGCAAAGAAGTACAAAGATATCTGGAAGTGGAAAACACCCAACTCAAAAAGCTCGTAGCGGACTTATCGCTACGAGAAGTGATGCTCCAGGAAGTCATCAAGGGAAACTTCTAAGCCTGCGACCAGCGGAAGTCCCTGTGGGACTAAACGCAAAACAGCTGCTCAGGTGTCGCTGCAGAAATACTCAACATCAGAGCGCTTAGCATGTGAATTAGTGGGCTCTCCAGAGCAGCGTATCGCTATATGCCATTGCCCAAAGATGATGAGGAGCCGCTTAGAGCCGAAGTCATCCGTATGGCCAGCACCTATGGCCGGTATGGTTATCGCTTTATTGCCGGGATGATGCGAAACGCTGGCTGGGGACAAGCGACTACCGCAAAGGTCGCTCGTATCTGGCGAGAGGAAGGTCTGAAGATCCCACAAAAGCAGCCTCCTAGAGGCAGACTCTGGTTTAACGATGGCAGTTGTATGCGCCTGCGAGCTACCCATCCGAAAATGCTGTCGTTTACCTTCTTTAGTATCGCTTAACACGGCATTAAAGTCCTTGGCAATATCGATTGCAATCCATGCCCCCATAGGGTTTATCGTTTAAGTGGTCAGCCATAGCAATACTCCTTGTTATGATCTCGCAATCACAAGCATGGCTTAAATTGCTGCGGCTGACTACCATTCTGCATGTACTATGGCCCAGAATTTATTGCTAAAGAGCTGCGTAGTTGGTTATCTGGCATTGAGGTCAAAACTGCTTATATTGAGCCAGGAAACTGAATGAACGCCCTAGAAAAACACTAAACTATCAAACACCGGCAGAACGTTTTGCCCAATCTGTTGCGTTGACCGGTTGAATCCAAGCCTAAAAGAAGCCCAGATCATCGTTGGAGAATGGGTTAAGCAAATGACCAAAGGGAATCCCTTTAGGGGCAGCCATGTCAGGCCCCATAGTGCTTTAGGTTACAGGCCACCTGCACCCCAAACCCAAGTGCCCCAAATAATACAAAATCAACCTAGTTTGCTGTAATGATTTAATATAGAAAAACTCTCTTTGGTTGTGGGCCTAAATTGACAGCAGTTCAAAAAGATCCGTTAAAAGTGGTTAAAATTTAATTGTTTTTCCAGAGGGCACTAGAACAAGAGATGTAAACGCATTAACGTTTAAGCGTGGGACTTCAAATATTGCAGTCCGAGGAAAGCTTAATATCACACCAATTTTGATATTTACCCCGAACCAGTTCTGCAAAAAGGAGTTAAGTGGTACAAAGTCCTGCAGAAAAAACCAGTGTTTACGATCTTAGTTTGTGAAGAAATTGAAATAGCTAAGGTAATTAATTGCGATGGGGATTTATCCATCGAATCTGGGGTGTTAACCAGATATTTAGAAGACTATTTCAGAGATATGCTTAAAAACCATGCAAGAACTTGAATTAGAAATTAAACAGCTCATCATTGAATGCCTCAACAAAAACTATGCCCGCTACCTTGGCCGACACTGACCTGCGTGGCTCGTTGACCCACTGGCTTGACAGCCTCATGGCTGGGAAGTTGGTGTCATTGCCGCTGGTGGCAGTCAATGGTTTTGTTTTGAGTCGGCGGTGGATTTTCAAATGATCCAGATCCAGGCCATGCGACATGACAGCGCTGCATTGGCGCAATATGTTTGCTTGTTTGAGAAGGCCTTTCCGAAAAACGCTCGCTTTACCGTGGCTTATCTCGATTGGCTCTACAACGCGAACCCGGATGGACTGGCCATTGGGTTCAACGCCTGGGCGGGCGATACCCTTGTGGCTCATTACGTGTGCATCCCCACTTGTGTAGAGATCCATGGGGCTGTAGTGCGGGCCATGCTTTCGCTCAATACGGCAACGCACCCTGCGCATCAGGGCAAAGGGGTTTTCACCCGCTTGGCCAATGCAACTTATAACGCAGCCGCGGCCATGGGCATTGATGCTGTCTATGGCATAGCCAATGCCAACAGCACGCCGGGCTTTGTGCAAAAACTGGGGTTCAAGTTGATCAAACCTCTTGATGCACAGATCGGCTGGGGGACTCTCGGTGTCGACTGGAACAGCGTCATGTCCAGGACGATTTTTAGCCGTCAATGGAACAACGCCAATTTGAGCTGGCGGATGGCCAATCCGAAAAACACTGTTTACATGCAACGCAGATCTGATTACGCACAGTTCTTCGCCAAAGCGAAAGGTTGGGCCTTGCCCGCTTATGCGGAATGCAGATCTGACCTGCCAGATATGCCAAGTCAGATGTTGCGTCTTTCCACTGCAGTCCCCCACCTTTATTTGGGTCTGTTGCCCGACGGGACGCGCCGCAGTTCGACTTATGTCAATGTGCTCGATGTGATGCGCCCCTCGCCACTGAATTTCATTTACCGTTCGCTTTCGGGCTCTGTGCATACTTTGGATGGTGATGGGATCAGCCTCTCGTTCCTTGACTTTGATGCCTATTGAAATGCGCGCCGCATGGTTTTTGCTACCTCATCAGGATGATGAGGTAGCAGCGCTGTATTGGATTGAGGAGGCGTTGTCGCAGGGGCTCGATGTGCGCTGCAGCTATTTCACTCAGGCACCCAATGCTGCATTGAACGGTCGTCGCAACGCAGAATCATTGAACGTGCTCACTCGGCTTGGTGTGCGCCCTGAAAATGTTTCTTTTGAGGGCATGACCCTTGGCATCATGGATGGCGAGGTGCAGGAACATTTGAATGCCTTGGGTTGCAGCTTGCAAGACAAATTGACCTCCGAACATCCGGAAAAAATTTGGATTCCTGCTTGGGAAGGTGGTCATCCCGACCACGATGCGCTGCATGGCGCTGTGGTTGAAATAGCTACCCGCGCCGGAATTCTTGAGCGTGTGCAGCAATTTCCTTTTTACAACGGCTGGGACTGTTCAGGGCCTTGGTTCAAGGTGATGCATCCCTTGACAGAAAATGGGCCTGTCGAGTGCCGCACATTGCAGTGGCAACAACGCCTGAGGTACTTGATGCAATGCCTCAAGTACCCATCACAGGCCAAAACCTGGTTGGGTCTTTTTCCTTTTGTTGCGGCACACTTACTCTTCAAGGGTGTGCAGCAAGCTCAGCGAGTGCAGCGAGAGCGGATTTTGCAGCGCCCACATCCTGGGGCCTTGTACTACGAGAAACGGGCATTTTCCACATGGGAAAAAACTCAGGGGAAGCTTGCAGCATGGATCAAGTCCCTGTAAGTCGCTTGGCATCTGGTTGGCTCAGGTTCAACCTGTGGGTCGCATTTGCCTTAGTGCTGATGGGCTGCGTATATGTGGGTCAGGCTTGGTCGCCCTCTTCTTATGCCCACGTTTTGCAAGTGTCTGGCGCCCAGGACACAGGGCTCGTTTGGGGTCAAGCTCGCCCCATTCGCAGCGATGAGTGGAGCGTGACAACGCCCTTGACCCAAGCCACTGTGCGCAATCAATTCGAAAGATACAACAGAACTTCATACTACGGCGAAGATTTGCGCAGCAACTATTCGTTGCCTTTGCATGATTGGGGTCTGTTATTCAAGCCGAGTTTTTGGTTGTATGGCTTGGCGCCTGCTGCGATCGCATTCTCTTGGCATTACTGGATGATGTTTGTTTTATTCATCTTCGGCTATGCCCATTTAATGCGCTTGACGGGCGCCACACCGCCTCAGGCATTTTTGTTTTCAGTTTCACTTTATTTCACTGGTTTTGTGCAATTTTTCTGGAACTCGAACACCTCGCTTTTTGCTTTCTACCCTTGGCTGGTGGTGGTGATGTTCGCCTCTTGGCGGCTCGAAATCAGGGCTTTGCTTTTTTACTGGATCGCTTCGTGCTGGTTAATTGGCAATTTCTACCCCCCTCTGTTCATCAGTCTAGCCTTGGTGGCGGCTTGTTTTTTATGGGCGTATCGACCGGAATTACTACAACGCAAAGCCATGCTGCTTTTTGGGCTGGCGACAGTTGCCGCTTGCGGGACTGCAGTTTTCTATTTGTGGGACTACTTGTTGCAAACAGTGACGACAAGTTATCCGGGGCAGCGCACCTCTGTGGCTGGTTATTACCCTTGGCATTTGTTCTTGACGCAATTTTGGCCATCTGCGCTTTTTGACCATGAATTCAATGCCAATGTGAGTTATACCAATGTCACAGGTGTGGGGGTTGCCGGTTTTTATTGGACACTGGCTGCCGCATGCTTCACGAATTGGTCTGCAGCAGGCATCCGCAAGCTATGGGCAGATAAAGCGCAAAGGTCATTGTTGCTGGGCTTGGGCATTGTAATGGCGTGGATGCTGGCGCCGGTTCCTGCCTGGTTGGGGGCCATCACGCTGCTCAACAGGGTGCCGCCTGAGCGCATGGTCTATGCGGCGGGCTTGCTGATCCTGCTGAATGTGTGGCATGCCTCATCACGCTTGGGAATCGCTCAGAATCAATGGGTCAAGCGCAGTTTGCTTTACACGGCAGTGGTCGTTTCTGGGTGGCTGGCTTACGGATTTTTGACACAGCCACTTTCAGGTCCTGAGCAGCATCTGACTGAGTTGATCGCCCCTTTGGCCGTCTGCTTCGCTTTGTGGCTGGCGTCCAAACGCGACTGGGATGCGTCGACCACATTGATCTGTACTTGTGCGATTGTTCAAATTTTAGTTTTTGGACGGTTCAACCCGATTCAATCCGCCTGGGCCATTTTTGAAGAACCACGGCACCCTTTGTCTCAGACTTTAAGGCAGCAAGTGGATGACAAGGGTGTTCTGAATGTTCAGAGTGATGGTCTCGGAGGCGCCACACTCAATGGCATGGGTTTCAAAGCCGTTGCTCATTTGAATGTGACGCCTAAATGGGATGTCTGGCAGGCGAAGTTGGGGGCACTTGATGCCCCGACGAAAGCTGTGTTCAATCGCTACGCACACATCCGGCTGATCCCGTCTGATCGGGTCAAGCTCTTGCAAAATGACGTAGTGGGTGTGCCCGCATTCCTTTTTCGCAAGCAACCCACAGTGATCCTTTCATCACAACGCCCCAGCAGACAGGGCACTGAAGGTGGCCGGGTTGACCGCATTGAAAACAACGGGAATACTCAACTTCTGACTGGTTGGGCAGCTTGGGAGGGTCGTGGCGACGATCGAGAACTTTTAATCGTCCAATATGGAGATCAGGCCCCATTGAAGATCAACTTCATTGCCGATCAGGAACGTTGGGATCGCGTAGCGTCAACGCAAGAAGACAAGCAACTGCTGACGGGGTTTGTGCTTTCCATCCAGGGCCCGCTCGGCTTTTCCGATCAACGGCCTCCATGCATTTATTCTCGCAGTGGCCATGAACAGCTATGGAAAACATTGTCTGGCGCCGGGGCGCTTGAAGCTTGTCAATCCAATCCAGCACAAAGAAAATAAAACCATGCGCCCTGCCTTCAAGAAAAATATTTTTTATGGTTTGGCCGCAGGTTTTTGCCTGTCTGTGTGGGTTTGGGTCTCCATCCTAATTCCACCTATTCAGTCTCCAGATGAGTACCAGCACCTTTATCGGGCTTACTTGCTTTCAAGCAACCATTGGCTGTTGCAGGCGACTGAACAAGGCCAGCGCCAGCAAGATCCTTGGCACTTCGTTCAGCAAGGTGGAGACATCGACCTTGGGCTCATTGCCTTCAAAGATGCACATTGGCCCTTGGTGCTGGATCAGCATCGACGACTGTCGAAAATTGAGCAAGACGAGGTTTCTCGAATCGAATGGCAACACACTTCGCAATTCGAAAAAATGCCCGGGGCTGGGTATTACTTTCCTTTGGTTTACGGTCCTCAAGCACTTGGTTTGTTGACCGGCAGGTGGCTTGATCTGAGTGTTCATCAAAGCTACTGGTTTTGTCGAGCCTACACATCGATCGCTTGCGTCTTATTGCTGGTTGCGGCGATCCGGATGTGGCGTCCTCCCCCGCTGGCTTGGGCATTGTTGTTGTTACCCATGACGGTTTTTCAGTGGCTAACGCCCACCATCGAAGGACTCACAACCAGCTTGGCTGTATTAACCTTGAGCTTCTTTGTTCGCATATGCGTTTCGCAAACCAGGGCATCTCCCCGCTTGCTGATGGGGATGGCGATCGCCATTTTTTTACTCACAACCACGCGAGCGCACTTGTTGCCCATGTTGGCTTTACCTTACTTTGTGGCATGGAGACACCGCAGTTGGCGGGTGTTTCTGGGGGGGCTCTTTCTGAGCTTTACAGTTCTGGCTTGGCTTTTTTTTGTGATCACGTCCACCCAGGATGATCGCATTCAATATGCAGCAAGTTCAGGTGCTGCGTTATGGCAATACATCTCGCATCCCCAGGAATTTACAGCCATGGTCTGGGCCAGCCTTAGCCATCGAGCGACATTTGATTTCTATCAGCGGTCATTTATCGGGATTTTGGGTTGGCTCAACGTGGTCTTGCCTGAAAAAGCTTACGCCATCATTTGGGCAGGATTGGGGCTTTGCAGTTTATGGACATTCAATCGGTTTGGCCCCAAAGCCGGATGGAGCAGTTCATGTCGTTGGCTACTGGCCTTTTTGGCACTGAGCTCCATTGGTTTGGTGTTCCTAGCTATGTTGACGACTTGGACACCCGCAGATTCGCCTCGCATTGAAGGCGCTCAAGGCAGGTATTTCATCGTTCCAGCCATCATGCTGGCTTATGCATCTATGGGATCAGGCCCCTCAAATACACGTTTCAGCCATTCAGTCACCCGAACGCTGCTTGGGATTTACGGGATGGCCTGTATGGGTGCGCTGCTGCTGGCGCTTTTGGCCAGATATCATTGAACATTTTTGGATTCAATGGTTAAGTCGGACCTCGTTCCTTATGCTGCGATGCGAGAAATCCCTAGCAAGCGGGTGCTCATGCTGGCGCTATTGCGGTACATTTGCGACAAGATGCGGTTGTTCAGGTCGTCATCCTGACAGAAGATTATCTTCATGGCGACCTATCCGTTCGTGCCAAGGAGTCCATGGCCGCAGCAGCATTACTCGGTTATGGCACTGAACTGACCTGATTTGTAGTACCACCCCCAAAGAGAGGATTTTTGATAATCTCTCACCTTAAAGGAGTGCTAAATATGGCAAAAGGCCAACGTCTTAAACCCGAACAAATCGTCACCTGATTGCGTCAAATCGATGTTTTAACCACCAATGGCAAAACCCTAGCCCAGGCCTGTAAAGAAGTGGGTACGGTTCTCAGGTGTTGCTGCAGAAATACTCAACATCAGAGCGCTTAGCTTGTGAATTAGTGGGGCTCTCCAGAGCAGCGTATCGCTATATGCCATTGCCCAAAGATGATGAGGAGCCTATACGAGCTGAACAAGTTGCTGCCACCAGCAGCACCAATACTTGACCGATACGTTATAAGCTTGTATGTTGCCAGTGTAATTAAAGATGGTACTAATGAATTTTCTATGCCGATAGAATCGGTTTAACAATCAATTGATTTACTTAAATGTAGGAAATATTAGCGATAACTATAACGTATGCCCCCGATAAAAAACTAGTTGCAATGTATACATACCATGCTAGAAATTCGCTTCAATCCTTATCATTGGTAAAAAACGGCCTGTTTGTTTTGCAAACAGGCCGTTTTTAGAATCACTCTTTTGGATCCTCCTCATCTACGATCTGAGCGCCGTCGCTAACTAGATTATTGTTCATCTGCGCAGCCATCACCTCGTGTTGAGCCAAGGCTCCCATCATCTGGATTCCTTTAAAAATCCGATTTTGAAAGCTCACCGCATAGCGATTACTTTTCTCCAAATCCATCACTTCACGCATTTGTTCTTGGCGAATGGCATCGATGATCATTTGATGACGCTTGGGCGCTCTGGCCCACATTAAGTGATATGGGTATTTACTGCTCATTGCATTCATCAGCTCAGCCAAATTTAAAGTAACCGCAGACTGCTTATATTGCTGC
>CAITHY010000096.1 GCA_903892315.1 uncultured beta proteobacterium
ACATCATGCAATCTGCCTATTTTTTAGGCAGATTTAGGCTCAACTGTGCTAAAGTGACAGCCTTTCCACGCAGAACTAAACCGACATTTAGCGCCCAAAACCCCATTCATGCAGATTGGCCCTCACCTCCTCGCAAATCGACTATTTGTAGCCCCTATGGCTGGGGTAACGGATCGTCCATTTAGACAGCTTTGTAAAAAGCTGGGTGCTGGTTATGCCGTCTCAGAAATGGTCGCCTCCAATGCATTACTCTGGAAGAGCGAGAAGACTCAGCGTCGCGCCAATCATGTCGGTGAGTTCAAACCGATCGCCGTACAAATTGCTGGCGCTGATCCAGCGATGATGGCAGCGGCTGCCAAACTCAATCGAGATCATGGCGCGCAGATTATCGATATCAATATGGGATGCCCAGCAAAAAAAGTATGTAACGTTGCTGCAGGTTCGGCCTTAATGCGTGACGAACCACTCGTACAAAAAATATTAGAGGCGATTGTGCAAGCTGTAGGCATTGGCCCTGATGCCATTCCAGTGACATTAAAGATTCGTACTGGCTGGGATCGTGAACATAAAAATGCGATCGATATCGCCAAACTCGCGGAAAAATCTGGCATCTCGATGCTCACAGTTCATGGCCGTACTAAAGCCGATCTGTATCACGGTGAAGCAGAATACGAAACGATTACTGCTGTCAAAAATAGTGTGGCAATACCAGTTGTTGCTAACGGCGATATTACTAACCCAGAAAAAGCAACGTTTGTACTCCAGACCACTGGGGCTGATGCCATCATGATTGGTCGCGCAGCGCAAGGGCGTCCTTGGATCTTTCGTGAAATCAACCACTATCTTGAGACTGGTGGCAAGCTCCCCACCCCCGAGATCAATGAGATTCAAAGCATTATGAATGCGCACCTTTTAGACCACTACGAATTCTACGGTGAGCATATTGGCCTGCGTACTGCCCGTAAGCATATTGGCTGGTACTGCAAAGGTTTGCGTGATTCACACGCATTTCGTCAGCGCATGAATACCGCCGATGATTGCACGACGCAATTGCAGATGGTGAATGATTATTTTGATGAAATGAAATCCCACTCTGACCGCTTGCTATTTTTAGAGGCCGCTTAATTTTTTTGTATTGTTATTTTCTTTTTTAGATTCTGTATTGATTGATTGTTATGACCACTAAACACCCTATTACCGAATGTATTGAGACTCAGTTACAAGGCTATCTCGATGACCTCAAAGGCACACCGCCGACTGATCTTTACCAAATGGTATTAGCTGTAGTTGAAAAGCCAATGCTGGAATTAGTCATGCAACATGCCAAGCAAAACCAATCTTTAGCGGCCCAATACCTTGGCATCAACCGCAATACGCTTCATAAAAAATTGGTTGAGCATCAACTGCTCAAGTAAGCCTATCAATATCCCCAGCATTCTTCTATTCATATTTAATCTCACGACTATTCCTCAATGATCCGTACAGCACTTCTCTCCGTCTCCGATAAAAATGGCATCGTCCCCTTTGCTAAAGCCCTGCATGAGCAAGGTATCAA
>CAITHY010000097.1 GCA_903892315.1 uncultured beta proteobacterium
CCTCATTGATGCAATTCGTCATATGAAAGCGCGTGGCGCAACCCAAATTATTGTGACCCACCGTCAGAGCTTGGTCGATGAGGCTGACTACTTAATGGTGATGCGCTCGGGGACGATTCAGCTGTTCGGCACCAAAGATGAGGTGCTCGCTTCTTTGCGGCCTCCTACTGCTGGTGATGCTCAGGCCGCTCCTGCTGCTCCAGCACTTACGGCGCCAAGTGCCTCATGAGTCTTCAGAATATGAATTCAAAACTGTCTAAATTTACAAATCCCGCTTGGCTCAAGGAAGAGCTCGGCCAGGTCATTATTTTGTTCCGCAAGGAATTGCTTGTCATTGGTTTACTAAGCTTAATCTCCAATGTATTAATGCTCGCCCCCACGTTCTATATGTTGCAAGTCTACGATCGGGTGATGGTCAGTCAAAACGAAATCACGTTGATTACCTTATCGATTGTGATTGTCTTTTTATTCGCTGTGATGGCCATCTCTGAGTGGTTGCGTACCCGCATTTTGGTACGCGTTGGCGTGCGTTTTGATGATCTCTTAAATCGCCGCGTATTCCAAGCAACCTATCGAGAGCGCCTGAAAGCCTCGCCCATTAATGCGCTAGAAACCTTAACTGATTTAAATGGGATTCGCGCTTTTATGACCGGCACTGGCGTCATGGCAATTTTTGATATTCCCTGGAGTCCGATTTACATCTGGGTCTGTTTCTTATTGCACCCTGTGCTTGGTTGGACGGCGCTCATTTTTGGCGTGATGCTACTGGCAATGACGTTTTTAAGTCAGCACTTCATGGAGGATAACGTTGAAGTGGCAATGATCGAAAAGGTCAAAGAGCACGGCATCATGGTCGCTAAGATGAAAAACCCTGAGCTGGTGGAGTCGATGGGGATGATTGGCCCACTCTTTCGTCAGTGGATGAAGCGTCACGCGAAAATTGTGCAGTTAGGCGATGACTCATCTAAAACAGCTGCGTACTTAGCTGCTGCGAACAAATTTGTACGCCAAGCCCAAGGCTCATTAGTGCTCGCCATTGGCGCCTGGTTAGTTGCTATTGATGAGTTACGTCCCAGTGCCATGGTGGCGGCCAATTTATTGGTGATGCGCGGCGTGGGACCGATTGACATGATTGTGGGTGCTTGGGAGCAGTGGGTGATTGCTAAGACCTCATTTAAGCGTTTATCTTCTTTGCTGAAAAATAATCCAGTGCGCGAAGTCTGCGACTTCCCATTGCCGCCTGTGGGGCAGATGGCTTGTGAAAATCTTTTTGCCTATGCTGATGCGCACGAAGGCCCCATTCTCAAAGGCTTGAATTTGAAATTTATTCCCAGCAGTGTGACCGCAATTTTGGGGCCATCGGGTTCGGGTAAGTCCACACTATCGCGCTGCCTCTTAGGTATTTGGCCGCAGATTGAAGGCAAGGTCACGCTTGATGGCCATGACATTTTGGACTATGACCGCGAGCTCTTGGGTCCTCATATGGGTTACTTGCCGCAAGATATTGAATTGTTTGCGGGGAACGTGGCCGATAACATTGCGCGTTTTGGCGTGGTTGATATGGATAAGGTGGTTGCAGCCTCTACCTTGGTGGGTTTGCATGATGCGATTTTAGCGCTGCCTTTTGGTTATGACACGCCGATTACTTACGCCAAGGGATTTCTTTCTGGTGGTCAGCGCCAACGTCTGGGTTTGGCAAGAGCGTTATTTGATAATCCTAAAGTGATTTTGTTAGATGAGCCCAATTCGAATTTAGATCATGATGGTGAGCAGTTTTTGTTCCGTGCGATTAATGCCTTTAAGCAAAAAGGTGCCACCATCTTTGTCGTTGCCCATACCCCAAGCGTGCTATCGGTTGTCGATTACATTGTGGCGCTTAAAGATGGTCAGGTTGAAGCATATGGTCCTAAAGAGGCTGTATTGGGTTGGTCTAACCAAGTACCAGCAGCACCAACTAATTAAGTGAGTATCAACATGAGTACCAAGATGAGCATTGAAAATATGATTAAAAAATTACGCGCAATGTTGTTTGGCGGCAAGCATAGTCAAGCACCTGCTGAAGAAACCATTCAATCGGGTGATGAAAAGATTGTGCTTTCCACCGATACGGGGCCTGCGATTCGCGCCGCGTTTTGGATTGTGGGTGTGGCCTTTGGTAGTTTTTTGCTGTGGGCTTGGTTAGCTCCTTTAGATGAAGGTGCGACGAGTCAAGGTAGCGTGGTGGTCGAATTTCATCGTCGCCCCATTCAACATATGACGGGCGGTATCGCTCAAGAAGTTTTAGTTAAAGAGGGTGAGGTTGTGACTGAAGGTCAACTGTTGGTGCAGCTCGTACCAACCAATGCGCGCTCACAACTCCAAATTTTTCAAGAGCAAGTCGCCCAATTTACGCGTCAGATTAATGCCACTAAACCGATGGTCGATCAGGGGTATTTTCCTTTGATGAATTACCAAGAGTATGTGCGCCAGCGTGATGAGGCTCAGCTTAAAGCCAAGATGGCCCAAGAAGAGTTAGACCGTACTGAAATTCGCTCACCAGTCGAAGGCACTGTGATGGGCTTAGCGATTGCTAAAGGTGGGGTGGTCAGTCCTGGCGCGCGATTGATGGAAATTGTGCCCAGTGAGGAAACGCTCATTGTGGAGGCAAAGATCATGCCGCAACTGATTGATCGTATACACAAGGGCTTAAAAGCGCAGGTGCGTTTCTCGGCGCTTAATCAACGCACGACACCGGTGGTCTACGGCACCGTGGAATGGGTTTCAGCCGATAAGATTCCCGTGACCGATCAGGCGACAATGCGCCAGGTGATGGGCGATGGTTATTACTTGGCTAAAGTGCGCATCGATCCCGATGAGCTTGCCAAGCTAGGGGACCAGCAGATTTATCCGGGTATGCCAACTGACGTGATCATTAAAACTGGCCGTCGTAACTTCATGAGTTACTTGCTCAAGCCGTTTACCGATCGCGCGGCACTTTCTTTGCAGGAGCGTTAATGCAAAAGCGTTTATTAGCCATCGCGTGCGCATTCACAGTGATGAGTGGCTCAGTCCAAGCGCTCACACTCAAAGAAGCCATTGCTAGTGCTGAGCAGATTGATCCTACCGTGCAAGGAGCGCTCGCCAATAGTAATGCTGCTCAAGCGGGTATCCAGATAGCACGCTCAAAACTCTTGCCCTCGGTTCAAGGTGTAGGTAGCTATGGCCGCACGAATCAAACCTCCAACCAGGTTGACGTCTACGGCAACGTGTATGGGCAAAAATTTGTTAACAGTACGCCTAGTTCTCAGGTCTATTTAAAGCAAGCCCTTTTTCGCATGGCCGATTGGGCTGGTCTAGACGCTAGTCAACTGCAAAACGAATATGGCATCGTCAAGCTAGCTAGTGCTTATGGTGATCTCTGGCTGCGTGTGAGTACCGCCTGGTTTGATTTAATTACTGCCCAAGAAACTCTCGATATTCAAACACAAGCAGAGATTTCGATGGAGCAAGTAGCCCTGCAGGCGCAAAAGTCGTATGAAGCTGGCATTGGCACGAAGGACTCGGCTTTAGAGGCCAAAGCGCAGCTGGCATTTACCCATAGCAATGCAGTAGAGGCTAAGCTCAATTTAGCAGCGCGTCAAAAAAGTTTTGCCATCTTGACTGGTATTGATATGCCTACCATCCTCAAAAGCCACTTAAACTTTACCAACAAATATCGACTTCTGGCGGGTAATGAAACTGCGTTTGCAGAAAAAGTCAATACGGTAGCGCCTGAGATTTTGGCGCCTAAATTGCTTGAAGAAGTGCGTCGCTTTCAGTTAAAGCAGGCGCGCTATGGAAGTTACCCTACGGTCGATCTATACGGCTCGTACCAGCAAACACAAAACGCCAATATCAATCAGATTGGCTTGGGGGTGATCTCTTCTCAAGTTGCCGTGCAAGTAACCATTCCTTTTTATTCGGGTGGTTTGTATGTAGGGCAAGAGCGTCAAGCAGCTGCCTACTTGGAGTCTGCCTCAGCTGATATTAAAGCAGCCGAGCTGAAATTAAATACGGGTGTTCAAACTTATTGGGCCACTCAAGAGGCTCAGGTCGATCGCGCAAAAGCAGTTCAAGAAATGGTCTCCTCTGGCCAGGAAGTCGTCAATGCTTATCGCATGGGCGTTACCGCTGGTCTAAAGAGTTGGTCAGATGTTGCTAATGCCGAAGTCGTATTAACCAGAAGAAGAGTCGACCAAGTTAATGCACTGAGCTCGCTACTCAAGGCCCAGGCGCAACTTTTGTCTTATCTGCCTGTTAATGATGAGAGCTGGCAGCGTTGGTTAAGTGCCCTGTCTTTTGAGACGAAAAAAGTAGCACGCCCTTAATTGTTTGTCAGAAAGCATTCAATGAATAAAATCCTCATCACTGGCGGCGCAGGCTTTTTAGGTTCCCACCTGACAGAAAAACTCCTCAAAGAGGGTAATGATGTCTTAGTGGTAGATAACTACTTCACCGGCTCCAAACAAAACCTAGAGCATTTGCTCCCAAATCCGCATTTGGAGCTCATGCGTCATGATGTGACGTTCCCGCTTTATGTAGAAACCAATCAGATCTACAACTTGGCCTGCCCAGCATCCCCGGTGCACTATCAATACGATCCCGTGCAGACCACCAAGACCAGTGTGCATGGTGCCATCAATATGCTTGGCCTGGCTAAGAGAACCAGGGCACGCATCCTGCAAGCCTCCACTAGCGAAGTGTATGGTGATCCAGAAGTGCATCCTCAGCCAGAAGAGTACTGGGGAAAGGTCAATCCGATTGGTATTCGCTCATGCTATGACGAAGGTAAGCGCTGCGCTGAAACTCTGTTCTTTGACTACAACCGTCAGCACAATCTGGATATCAAGGTGGTTCGTATTTTTAATACCTATGGCCCTCGCATGAACCCCAATGATGGTCGCGTTGTGAGTAACTTTATTGTGCAAGCACTACAAGGCAAGGACATCACCATTTATGGTGATGGTCAGCAAACCCGTAGTTTTTGTTATGTGGA
>CAITHY010000098.1 GCA_903892315.1 uncultured beta proteobacterium
AATTCAAAGGTGGCAAGATGACGCGCGCCATGGCAACGATGGCGGCTAAAGGAGCCGCCAAAGGAATTGGCGGTCTCTTTAAAAAATAAAAAGTGATTGGCTAAGAAACTAATTTCTTAGCTGTCTCAACTGCAGCAATCACCCTTTGCTTAATCTCAGCCAAAGGAATATTTTGGGACTCTGTATCAGTGCGCCCTTTGAATTCCACTTGAGCATCAGTCAGTCCGCGATCACCAATCACAATGCGAAATGGCACGCCAATTAATTCCCAATCGGCAAACATTGCGCCCGGGCGCTCGCCACGGTCGTCAAGAATTACATCGATACCAGCGGCCAAGAGCTCATCATGTAGTTGATCGGCGACTGTCTTAACGGCCTCAGATCTGTCGTAGTTCATTGGGCAAATAACTACTTCAAATGGTGCCATGGAAATCGGCCAAATAATTCCATGTTCATCATGACCCTGCTCAATTGCAGCGCCAAGCAAACGAGTAACGCCAATGCCATAGCAACCCATTACCATAGGCTGTGCTTTACCTTGTTGGTCCAAATAGGCGCAACCCATTGCTTCGGAGTAGCGCGTACCCAGTTGGAATACATGCCCCACTTCAATGCCGCGACAAATATCTACTACGCCCTTGCCATCTGGAGAAGGATCCCCAACCACCGCATTACGAATATCTAAAACCAATGGCTCTGGCAAGTCACGCACCCAGTTCACGCCAGTCAGGTGATGGCCAGCATCATTGGCACCGCAAACAAAATCTGCCATATTGGCGACCGTACGATCGGCGACTACTGTGATATCAGCGCTAACACCTACAGGCCCCAAGTAGCCAGCAGGTGCATTGCATGCCTGCTTAATTTCTGCTTCAGTAGCAAAACGTGACTCAGCCATACCAGGTATCTTGCTAGCCTTTACTTCATTTAGCTCATGATCACCACGGACTAACAACATAAATAATTTGGCCGGACCCTTTTCTTGATCAGCA
Source organism: uncultured beta proteobacterium (assembly GCA_903892315.1). Next base: position 993 of record CAITHY010000098.1, read on the forward strand.
GCAAATAAAAGTGATTTGACTGTTTTCTCGAGTGGCAGGTTCAAAAACTTTGCCACGTCAGCACAATTGGTTTTTTCTGGAGTGGAAACTTTTTGCATTACTTGGGTTGCGGCAGCGCGGGCTGCAATCAAAGTAATGGATTCCGCAGCTTCTAAATTAGCAGCGTAATCAGATCTAGGGCAATACACAATGGCATCTTCACCGGTATCCGCGATCACATGAAACTCTTGGCTACCAGATCCGCCAATGGCGCCATTATCAGCAGTCACGGCACGGAACTTAAGGCCCATACGCTTAAAGATACGGGTATATGCGTCAAACATAATTTGATAGGATTTTTTCAGCCCTTCAGCATCGCGATCAAACGAATATGCATCCTTCATGCTGAACTCACGACCACGCATAATTCCAAAACGTGGGCGACGCTCATCGCGGAACTTGGTTTGGATTTGATAAAAATTAATCGGCAACTGTTTGTAGCTCTTAATCTCATTGCGAGCCAAATCAGTGATTACCTCTTCAGACGTCGGTTGAATTAAAAAGTCGCGATCATGGCGATCTTTAATGCGCAACAACTCTGGCCCCATCTTTTCCCAGCGGCCAGTCTCTTGCCATAACTCCGCAGGCTGAATCATCGGCATCAACAACTCAATTGCACCGGCGCGATTCATTTCCTCTCGAATGATGTTTTCTACCTTGCGAATCGATCTCAATCCCAAAGGCAAATAGTTGTAAACGCCAGCGGTGAGCTTGCGAATGAGGCCTGCACGCACCATAAGTTTGTGCGAAACCACCTCAGCGTCAGAGGGAGCTTCTTTTAGCGTGGCGAGAAATGACTGTGATGCTTTCATGAATGGATATAATCAAATCATTGATTTTAAAGGATTTGGGGCACGATCATGCTTGACCGTGAAGGGTATAGAGCCAATGTTGGCATTGTCCTCCTCAATAGCCATAACGAGGTTTTCTGGGGAAAAC
>CAITHY010000099.1 GCA_903892315.1 uncultured beta proteobacterium
GGGCTGCCCCTCAGGCCTAAACCACAGATTGTAGAAATTGGAATTTACCGCTTTTCGAAGCTTCGGGCTTGAGCACGATTTAGTAAGACGTAAATGAGCCAAACTACCGCTATACCGCAGGCATCAGCATACCAATCATAGAGATCACCTTGGCGCCAACTGGTGAGGGATTGGACCACCTCAATGAAGGCACCATAAAAGAGTAATCCCGCAAAGACCTTACGCCCATGTTGAGGATACGAGACAGCGCCAAAGGCTGCCAATACGATAAATACCGCTGTATGTTGTGCTTTATCCCACCAATGAAAAATCGACTCTTCAGGTAACAGCTGGGCGGGTACTAAAAAAAGGACAGTAAAAAATAGTAGGATTAAATAAAATGCAACCCGCCGCCAAAATAGGTTGATGAAATCGATCAAAGCAGCCTCTATGAATTGCTTAAGCGATTGCAGGTTACTTGCCAAGCCCAGGCGCTTTCACACATCTGCGCCAGCGACCGCTTCGTTTGCCAGTGAAAATCGATTAAGGCTTTATCCGCTTTGGCATAACAACTCGCGATATCTCCAGGACGTCTGCCCGCTATTTGATAGGGAATGGGACGGCCGCTAGCGAGCTCAAACGCCTGCACCATTTCTAAGACACTGTATCCCGTCCCAGTGCCCAGATTCACAGTGCTAAGTCCAGCGTGTTTTTGCAAATACTCCAGAGCTGCCAAATGGCCTTCAGCTAAATCCATCACGTGTATGTAATCGCGCACCCCAGTTCCATCGGGTGTCGCATAGTCATCACCAAAGACAGTAAGTTGAGGGAGTTTGCCAACGGCAACTTGTGCAACAAACGGCATCAAATTATTCGGAATACCACTAGGGTCTTCGCCGATTAGACCGGAATCATGAGCGCCTACAGGATTAAAGTAGCGCAAGCTCGCAATCTTCCATTTGGCACTCCCTTTGGAATCACTCTGTGCAACATCTTGCAGTAACTGTTCAATCTGCAATTTATTTCTGCCGTAAGGATTGGTGGGGACAGTTGGATGCGACTCGTCAATCGGTAAATATTGTGGATCACCATACACGCAGGCACTACTGGAAAATACCAACTGATATATCTGCGCCCTTGCCATTGCTTGCAAGAGACTAATCGCGCCTTGCACATTGGCGGAGTAATACTCAATCGGCATTGAAGATGATTCTCCCACTGCCTTGAGTCCTGCGAAATGAATGACCGCATCAATGCGATGCATCTGAAGTACTTGAGTTAACGTGTCGGTATCTCGGACATCGCCAATAATGGAAGAAACTGAGTGTTCTAAAATTTGAGCGATCCGCTCTGCTACTTCGGGCTTGCTATTCGAATTGTTGTCATAGAGCACAACTTGATGACCCGCTTGCTCTAAAACAATGGCGGTATGACTCGCGATATATCCCGTGCCACCAGTAAGTAATATATTCATTTGTGGTTACTCTTTAAATTATTCAGCTAACTGCCACTGACCTGTGGTTAAGGCACGGCCATCGCGTGTACCGGTCAGGTTATACAAAGGATACTTACGATATAACATCGCGCCGCCATCTCGAATCAGCGGTGTCCATAACAAGTTGGCAACCGAATCAGTATGTCTTGCAAAGAAAGCATCAAATGGTACGGCAATATAGACGCCCTTATCAAAACTTCCCTCACCGAATTGTGAATAACTCACGTTTGTACGAGTGACATAGGCTCCAATCTTCACACCATTTTGAAATACGCGTGACAAGTCAAGAGTGCCGCCACGGTCGCCCGCTAAATATTGACCCACACTAAATTTCACCAAGATATCCTCAAAACCCGTATCCCAATAGCTCGTGATATGGCCTGTATTAACTGAATAGCTTTGCAAGGAAGTCCACTGGTTAAATTGACGCTGCCTGACGCGGTTGGCATCGATACCAATTGCAAAGCGACTATTGCTTGGGCGATATAAGTATTCTCCGCCAGCACCAGCGAACATCATCTCTAAATAGCCAGCATAGGCACTCGCAAAATGATCGCCTCCCAACTGGAATGTGCGCGTTGCTTGTAAGTTGGGCATCGTTGCTACCGAAGTTGTCATGTATTGACGAATATCGGTTCTGACTGGTGGCAAATTGGTGGGGCCTGTGTAATTAAATTTACCAAAGTTATCAATTAAACGCGCGCTCACTGTACCAGTCAGCCAAGTGTTTTTATCAAAGTTATAAGTGCCATCTGCAGTAGCAGAAACAGCGAATAACAATGGCGTATCAGGACCACCAATCACCTGGAAATAACCTAAACCCAATTCACCATCGTAGGGCTTATGGTCTAGTCGACCCCAAACACTGCCCGGAGGTAATTTTGCTGTAGCCTCCGATGTTAAGGGCTCCATAATCGTTTTTTTCTGTGATGGAGGCAGCCATTGCGTTTGACTTAACATCCATTGCACTCGATCTACCTTGTAGTCAGAGACCATCAAGCCTTTATTAAAAAACTCCAGCTGGAAGTCTTGAATATTGGCCGGGGCATCGCGGTGTAATACACCCACACCTTTGTCAATTCGCTCTCGGATATACACGCCAGTCGCATCATTAAATTGCACAATCCAAGTATTGCCAGCAACCTTAATGTCATTAACCTGCCAACCAGTCAGCGTTTGCAAGTCGAGTAAAGTTTGCGTTGGTGCAACACTGCTGATCACTGCGGTGTTGCTTGCTACTGTGCGAGTCGATGGGTTTAGTGGTTTTGAATTCGAGCTCACCGTAGTGGCAGTATTTGCACTAGTACCTAACTTTGCTCCAGACTTTGTACTAGCGTTAGCACTACTCAAATTCATTAAGTCAACCCGCAAGTTGGGGGCAAGCGTTGGATCTCCTGCAGCATTAAACGAGGTCGTGACTACTGAGCTTGGATTGTTATCCGCGCGTGAAGGCACTTGATAGGCTATCGACTTGAGATCAACCGGTACTGCTCTGGCCTCAGCTGACTTAGGGGCGGTAAGTAGATCTAATCGATCATGCAAAGTAACGCCTAGCATGAAGGTATTACCTCCACGCAAGCCAGCCGTGAAGTCAAAGTTCCCCATGCTATATACAGCTCCAAAATTCAAAGGCGTTTTGGTAGGTAGCGCCACACCAAAAGGTTCATGCTGGTAATTGTTACCGTCTAATTCTGCTTTTAAGATCAGTCCATCAATCGGTGTGTGATATTGCAAACCACCCATAATCGCGGTATTGCCATAAAAATAGTTTCCACTCAAAGTGCCGCCCTCACCCACTACTGGTGGCGGTCTCGTAGCATAGGCGGAAGAAATCTTTTTAAACGGATTGGGAATGTTGTTGCGCGAACCTAGATAACCCCAACCCATGCCCAAGCTGAAATCAAAATCACTCACGCGCTTATTGGCCACAAGATATTCACCAGAAAATAATCCAGTGCCTAAAATATCGCGTCCACCTACTGCGATCTCAGGGATATAGGCACTTTCTTTCCAGAGGCGAAACTTAATATCAAAACTTTTATCTTTGTAGGTTTGATCTCCTGCATAAACTCCATAAGGAATGCCATTGATATTGGTATAGCGAAAACCAAATTCGGCAAAATCTACTGGTGTTAAGAAAAAATTGAGTTGCCCATAGGGATTAGCATTACTCACTCCAAGAGCTGCAGTTCCAGCCGGCGCGATGCGCGCAGTCGGCGTTTCCAGTAAACCCACTTCACCCCAAATACTTCGGGTTAAAGGAAGATTCCGCGATGTCATATAGCGATCGTCGACCGACATAATGGGTGGGCGTCTTAAATTGGCCTCATTATCGGGACTCAAGGCATCGCCAGAAATTTCTTGCGTAGATAAAAATGCAGCAAGCTGCTCAGAAAAAGCTCGTGCATCTCGATCAGACCATCCTGATCCCCGTGGTGGCGCCCAAATCCAAGCGCCTGGTGCCGGTAAATCTTGCTTGGCTTCATTCCAACTGGCCGTTGGAACTACGCGAATTTTTCCATCCGGTTCAATCACCCACGCCCAGTCAGCAACCACCGTTTGCGCACGGCAAGCGCGATAGTATTGACGCGTTTCCACATTCGGTTGATAGCGCACTTTACACAGTAATCCATCGCTGCGAATCACCGTAATACTCTCCGGCGTTAGAGGAATGCGAATTTCTTCACCAGCCTGCAAGATCGGATCAAGCTGTGGATTAATTTCTAAATAACGGGCGCTAGTGCTAGGCAATAACGCACGCCCTGTTACCGGCATGCTCTCAATTAAATTTCGTAAAACCTCGCGCGACTTATCAAATGAAGGCTCACCACTAGGCGAACGCATCTTCTTTAAGGTTTCCAAGAGCACATCTTTTTGCTTTGTTTGAGTCGGTACTTCTGAAGGGACTATCCACGCCATACCTAACAAATAAGGATCTGGTTTTTCTGGGACATCGGGACCTTTTGCTACTTTAGGTTGCTCGACTCCGCTAGCGGACGCTTGATCAGTTGATTGCTTACGTCGTTGATCTTGGATTAACCACTCACTTAAACGCATTCCTGCAACCGCTGTCGACTCATCAATAACTACAGCAGTAATCGGTGGTGTAAGAGGAGGCTCCCCTGGAGGGTTTGAAGCCAATTTTTTATTGGCTTTCGCTTTTGACGCAGCGTTTGCTTTTGCATTAGCCTGCTTGCTCTGTACCAGCACCACCGTTTCCTGAGAATCGGTCTTGGGAGATTGCTCGTTTAAGGTAACCGATTTAACTGGCGCCGTATCTTGAACTGTTTTCAGTGGGCCATCTTCTGCAGGGGTACTGCGTGCAGGCATAATCATTACCGTCCGAACACCTGGGCCAGGACCTGGGCCCCAAACCAATGCAGGACCTGCACTTGCGCCAGCACTTTCTCCTAGAGTGAGTCCTGCAGTAGCTCCCGCGCTTGCATCAACTACTCCCAGATGATCTTGCAAAGATGAGTTGGCTTTACTTACTGAAGAGGGGCGCTTTTCAGAATTCACTACAGATGATGTTGGATTTGCAGTAGGCAAACTAAGAGGGGCATTAGAAGATCTTGCCGAAGGGGTTCCACTCAAAACAGATCCCGTACCAGGACCCGCTCCTAGACTGACTCCAGCAGTCAATCCCGCCCCAGCGCCAAGCCCAGGATAGTTGATGAATTTCTTTGTTTTTGTTTTACCCTGAGGAATCGCTTCCGAGCCTGCACTTTGATCACTCACAACCATTTGAGCTTGCGCATGTTGAACAATTAAAGTGGAAGCAAAAATACACGCACTCAGTGTGCTTGCTAATAGACGCTGAAATACATTGAACTCTTGCTCGCGCAGGAGTGCCCTCTGTCGAACAATCACTCTGCGTTTCATGATTTAGCCCGAGCTACTGGAGGCCATGGCCACACTTGCCATGAAAGGCAATAAGAAGGCATGAGGCATTGCCGACCAAATATGGGGCGCATTGCTGGCGTACTGACATCAATCGCATAGATTGCGGTAACAGGGGCGAGTCCAGGATTATCCATCACGCGGTACTTGGGAGACACACGCTCTTCAACCCAGCGTAAATTAGTGCTGTATGGCCCTTCCTTTAAACGCTTAGGAGCATCGCTAGGCGCTTCTGAAAGCGCCTTCATTAAAACGACTTCCTCAATTTGCGCGCGATACCCTGGCATCACTGTGCGAATCCGTGTGTAGCTCAAAGGATTTTTTAGATTTCGATATATTTTTGTTGTTGCCAGTTCTGCCGCTTCAATATTTTTCGGATCAAGCGCGGCCGAGATGGGCGGTGCATCAAGCAACTTCACTTCAGTCCAATTAATGTCTAAGCCATGCGTACTCGATAAGCGTCCATTTTGAATGCGGACCGTCTCACGCGAAGAGGAATACCACACCTCTGTTAATCCATTTGCTTGCGGATCTACGTAACCTAAAACCAGTAAAGCGGGATTGCCATTCACATCAGCGCGCAGATAAGTAAAGCGAGGATCTAAAGGATAAGAATCAATAACCGTATTCGGGTTAGTAAAAGTGAGCTTGAGAGATTCATAGATAGCGCCTTGACTACCGGTGCACGCGCTGATACCTAGCAACAGAAAACAGGCTATAAAGATTCTGCTGAGAAAATAATCTATCCGCGTGAGTAAATTGTGATGCATGAAAAAACAGTTTTACCTAAAAGCACTGACGTCTACTGGAAAACGCATAAAAAAACCGACATAAAGGTCGGTACAGTTAGCGCTCTTATTGTAGTGCTTGTACCCAGAATGTGGGCGCACATACAAAGAGGGTTGATGTTCAATACACTTGGATTACTTAGGCGCAACCGTTCCCGTTGTACCGCCTCCTGATTTACTACTAGCCGCAGCAACCAGAACCCCAGCAAGAGCGGCGGCGCCAAGCGCACCAGCTATGCTAAGACCGCCAACCGCAGCTAAGCCAGCTGCTGTAGCACCAATACCGGTCGCTGTACCAGCGGCGGCAACAGCAGCAGCCGAAGTACCCAAGGTAGCAGTTGAGCCAGCCGCAGCTACCGCACTATTGGCCGCTGCCGCAGAAGTCGCCCCCACCCCAGACCCAGCAGATCCAGCACCAATACCGACACTTCCGCCTACCGGGGAGGTCCCTGCAAATACACCTGAACCAGAACCAACAGCACCAAAAGGCGCCACGCCAGCAC
>CAITHY010000100.1 GCA_903892315.1 uncultured beta proteobacterium
CGTGGAGCAGCATCGACATCTGGATCGTAGCGGTAAATTTCGAATATACGGATATCACTCATCTTCTATCTCTTTTGCTTAGAAAGTACGTTCTTTAGGAGGGAAGGACTCAACAGTGAGAGGCTTCAAGACAACTGGCTTATAAGAAAGCCTATTTCCCTCGCTGTACCAAAGGGTATGCTTCATCCAATTGTCATCATCGCGCTCTTGGTGGTCATCATGCGAATGTGCACCACGACTCTCTTTACGAGCTGCAGCAGAAATCATGGTTGCATTTGCAGTTTCGACTAAGTTAGCCACTTCTAGAGCCTCAATACGTGCTGTATTGAAAATCTCCGATTTGTCTTTAACCCATAAGTGCTTAGCGCGCTCTGTCAATTTAGCCATTTGACGAACACCTTCATCCATCAACTCTTGATTGCGGAACACACCAGCATATTTCTGCATGCATTTACGAATATCGTTGGCAACATCTTGAGCGTATTCACCAGAAGTCGAATTATCCAAGGCAGCAATACGAACCAAGGTTTGCTCACCGGCATTTGCAGGCAACGGTTTAAATTCGCGATCCTTCAGATTCAAACCAACAATATGGTTACCAGCCGCACGACCGAACACCAAGAGGTCGAGCAATGAGTTGGTGCCTAAGCGGTTCGCGCCGTGGACGGATACGCATGAACACTCGCCAATGGCGTACAAGCCATTCACGATTTCATTATGAATACCGTTTGCTGGAACAACCACTTGACCATTGATGTTCGTTGGAATACCGCCCATCTGATAGTGAATCGTTGGCACTACAGGAATCGGTTCTTTAGTAACATCCACGTTCGCAAAGTTAATACCAATCTCATAAACCGAAGGTAGACGTTTCATGATGGTCTCGGCGCCAATGTGTGTCAAATCGAGCACAACATAGTCACCCTTGGGGCCGCAACCGCGCCCTTCTTTAATTTCTTGGTCCATACAGCGGGATACGAAATCGCGTGGCGCCAAATCCTTATAGGTTGGCGCATAACGTTCCATGAAACGCTCACCATCTTTGTTGCGCAAGATACCGCCTTCACCGCGGCAACCTTCCGTCAACAACACACCGGCACCAGCTACGCCAGTTGGGTGGAATTGCCAGAACTCCATATCTTCCAATGGAATACCTGCGCGAGCAGCTAGACCCATACCATCGCCAGTGTTAATAAATGCGTTTGTAGATGCATCCCAAATACGGCCTGCACCACCGGTTGCCAACATCACAATCTTGGCTTCCAAAATATAGACCTGACCGGTTTCCATTTCAAGAGCAGTAACGCCAACTACATCACCTGCATCATCACGAATCAAATCGAGCGCCAACCACTCAACAAAGAAGTTTGTTTTAGCGCGCACGTTACGTTGATACAAAGTGTGCAACATAGCGTGGCCAGTACGGTCAGCTGCAGCGCAAGCACGTTGCACAGGCTTCTCGCCATAGTTTGCTGTGTGACCACCGAATGGGCGCTGATAAATCGTGCCGTCTGGGTTACGGTCAAACGGCATACCAAAGTGCTCTAACTCATAAACGACTTTTGGAGCCTCACGACACATGAACTCGATCACGTCCTGGTCGCCTAACCAGTCAGATCCTTTGATGGTGTCATAAAAGTGATAGTGCCAATTATCTTCACTCATGTTGCCCAATGAGGCACCGATACCACCTTGTGCAGCAACCGTATGTGAACGTGTTGGGAATACCTTAGTAAGTACAGCAACATTCAAGCCGGCTTCAGCCAACTGTAATGAAGCGCGCATACCGGAACCACCTGCCCCAATGATCACCGCATCAAAACGGCGGCGTGGCAATGATTTTTTAATTGCAGTCATCGAATTACACTTTCCACAAAATTTGAACGGCGTAGGCCGCACAGGCTACGAGATACAAAACAGTTAACACTTGGAGTGTTAGTCGAATGCTGACCGGCTTGATGTAGTCCATCCAGATATCACGAATGCCAATCCAGGCGTGATAGAACAAGCTGATGAACGCCAACAGCGTTAATAACTTCATGAATTGGTTGCTGAACAAGGCAGACCAACCTTCGTAAGTAGCACTGCCAGTGATGCAGTAATCAACCAATAAAACAACTGTGAAAACCACCATCACAATCGCAGTTACGCGCTGAATGATCCATTCTTTAAGGCCGTAATGAGCGCCTACAACTAAGCGCTTAGGTCCAATTTGATAAATAGGCATGAAATTTCCTTAAATAATGTGCGTTTAGTACACGCCGAACAATTTGAGACCCACTACAGCAGTCAAAGCTAAACCAAGGAACAAAACAAAAATGGCCGAACGATTTGCTTCAGACTTCTCTACGCCGATTTCTAAATCGAGTAAAAGGTAACGGATACCAGCACAGAAGTGGTGCAAGAAAGACCAGATCAAACCGAGGCAAATAATCTTGACCAAAATATTGCCAGTGAACGCTTGGAATTTTTGGTAGCTCAACTCAGATGCAAGGCTCTGATCGAAGAGATACAAAATCAATGGCAACAAGAGGAACATCGCCGCCCCACTAATGCGGTGGAGAATTGACACTTTACCAGCCCAAGGAAGGCGGTATTTAATCAACTGGGCAAGACCAATATTTCGGTATACCGGTCTATCTTTTTTTACATTTTGCTGTGAATCAACCATGGGTAATCTCTATCTCTTTAGGTGGAGGTTCATTGTGGTTTTGTTGTATCGCAACATATTCTATTGGAAACCTTAGGGCTGGTGGGGATTTCTGTGGGTTTATAGGGGTTTAATAGGGGGTTTTAACGGATATGTTCGGCAATGCCCTTAGTTCAATTTGTTTTCGTAATGCTGCTCTGAAGTGTCGTATCTCGCGTGACGAATTTCTACTGGCTTATTCCCGTAGGTAAATGCCACCCGCTCTACAGAAAGGAGTGGCGCACCTTCTGCTAAATGCAGATGCTTGGCTAGAGCCTCATCAGCGGCTACAGCCTTGATTTTTTCTTCCGCACGGACCATATGGGTGGCGTACTGACCCTCATAAAAGGCATACATCGGGCCATGCCATTCATTAAGCACCTCAAGATCTAGACCCTTAAAACGCGCACCTGGTAGAAAAATCTCTTCAAAAACAATAGGTTTGCCCGCAAAGCTCTGAATACGGTCAATATGAATAATCGGGTCGCCTGCCTTTAACTTAAGCAATTCAGCCACGTAAGCGCTGGCTTTGGTCTTTTCACAGGTCAAAAATTGGTTGATCAGGTGAAATTTCTCACCAGAATCGGGGGCTAAGCGTAAAAAACGATATTGCCAGTCATCTTCTTGGTGGGTGGCAACAAAGGTGCCCTTACCCTGGCGGCGAACCAGTAAATTTTGGGCTGCCAGCTCATCAATGGCTTTGCGCACGGTGCCTTGACTCACGGCATAACGGGCAGCGAGCTCCATCTCACTCGGAATAGCCATCCCCGGAAGCCATTCCGAGGCTTGCAAACTAGCCAAAATCATCGCCTTAATCTGTTCGTACAGAGGGCTAAATGAGGCGGTAGGCAAATTTACATCAGACAAATTAACTCCAGGCCGTGTCAATTGGATAAAATTCGAAGTAATTCTAGTCTTATATAAGACATCATTGACAGTGTAAAGCTAAAGTCCCTACACTTGAATGGATAATAGAAAAGTTTTCATTAATTAACCTCTTAACCTTCTTCTGGAGTTCTAAGTAAATGGCAAAAGCCCCAATGCGTGTCGCTGTAACCGGTGCAGCCGGTCAAATCGGATATTCCCTTTTATTCCGTATCGCCAATGGCGACCTTTTGGGCAAAGATCAGCCCGTCATTTTGCAATTACTTGAAATTCCTGATGAAAAAGCTCAAAAAGCCTTAACCGGCGTCATGATGGAATTGGAAGACTGCGCATTCCCACTTTTGGCAGGCATGACAGCGCACTCTGACCCAATGACTGCATTTAAAGACATCGACGTTGCTCTCTTGGTTGGCGCACGTCCGCGCGGCCCGGGTATGGAGCGTAAAGATTTACTCTCCGCGAATGCTCAAATTTTCACAGCTCAAGGCAAAGCACTAAATGCCGTTGCTAAAAAGACTGTCAAAGTATTGGTGGTTGGCAACCCAGCAAACACTAATGCTTACATCGCTATGAAATCCGCCCCAGATATTCCTGCGAAAAACTTCACAGCCATGTTACGCCTTGATCACAACCGCGCGCTCTCACAATTAGCTAGCAAGTTGAATAAACCAGTTGCTGATATTGAGAAATTAGTTGTATGGGGTAATCACAGCCCAACAATGTACCCAGACTATCGCTTCGCAACGATCGATGGTAAGTCAGTAAAAGACTCTATCAACGATGCTGCCTGGAACAAAGATGTATTTATTCCGACTGTTGGTAAGCGTGGCGCAGCCATCATTGAAGCGCGTGGCCTTTCTTCTGCAGCCTCTGCAGCAAATGCAGCGATTGATCATATTCACGATTGGGTTCTCGGTACTAACGGTAAGTGGGTAACAATGGGTATTCCTTCTAAAGGCGAATACGATATTCCTGCTGAAGTCATTTATGGCTTCCCAGTAGTTTGCGAAAATGGCGAATACAAAATGATCGAAGGTTTAGAGATCGATGCATTCTCCCGCGAGCGCATGACCCACACCTTAAATGAATTACTCGAAGAGCAGGCTGGCGTTAAGCACTTGCTCTCATAGGGAATCCAGATGAAGAAAAACCTTCTCGCCATTAGCTTTGCTGTTGCTAGCCTTTTAGGTGCCACAAATGCATTTGCTGATGAAGAGGCATTTACTTGGACCTGTCAAGAAAGCAAGCAGTTCAAAACTGCTGGCTCAACTGAAAAGATCCGTTTAACCTGGGAATCCAAGACGTATGATTTGGATCGCCAAACTTCATTGCCGGGAAGCCTTCGTTACAAAAATACCAACTCTGGCTTCGACCTGGTGGTGTTGGGTAACAAGGCAATGTTGTTCAACATTAAAGCAGGTGTACGTCTTGCCGATTTCTGCCAAACAGCAGAGATGAAACAAGGTAAGTTGCCACACTTGTTTGCTGGCGCAGAACCATTTGTGCAGAATTAATTTCTCACACTGCAGCAAATAAAAAAGCCGAGATTTCTCGGCTTTTTTATTGCTCAGCGTTTCTTTTGTTTCTTTATATATTTTTCTTTTACTTCTTTGTTTTATCTAGTGAAACAAAGGCTGCTGTGATGGCGCATCATCTGGCATTTCAGCATGCACTGCCTCACCTGAGCGATCTGGAAATAAAGGCGCACCACAGTCATCACAGAGCTCGGGATCAAATAGCATCGCATGACGGAATACATCCTCCACTCCCGCATCATGCAAGGCATCGCAAATCTTCTTAATCGGACTCTCATCATCCGAGAGGTCATTCAAAGCATCGCTTGCCACACTTTCTCGGTCATACAGTGGCCAGATCACTCCATACATCACCTCAGACGAACCTTTTACACTGAAAGAAATTCGGTACTCATCGGCTTGCTCCTCACCAAAAGCGCCGACTACACAAGATAAGCCAGCCGGCAGAATGCCCAAAGTGCTTTCCAGGAAATTGACTGCTGCACGAATACTCAAAGGTCTCACATGCTTATCCGCTAAACGGCAGTTTGTGAAATATGCCTCTGGTAAGAGCAGTTCAAACTCGCAACCAGGCAATAACGATGCAATCGGCTCTTGCATGGCAGTTTGCCAACCAATCAAACTCACGCCCCGCTCCTGCCGAGCGGGTGGCTCAGCCTGCCAACGGAAAATAGGTGATCCGCTCGGCGCAGTTAAGGCGGCAATAATAAAACGTGGATCCGCTAAGACGGCAATGGTTTCTGACATATCGCGCAGCTCTAGCTTGACCTCTTTTCCAGAGATCGCAGCGGTTGCTAGAGCCTCGGTCAAGATACGGGTTTGACAATGCGAATGCGGCATTTGATCGATGCTATAAAGCCAAGGAACAATCGCTATGCGCGTATCTGTTGAAGCAATGGCGCTATGTAAGGCCTGAGCAGTTGACTCAATAATATTGACCGGCAATGGTCCCGAAGGAATTTGGTAACGGGTATGGGCAACAATAGGCATTGCTAAGAGCAAGACATCCCAATCCTGCCCTTCATGCTCAACCCTCAATGACTCAGCTAACGTTTCTGCAATGTCGGCAAGCACTTCAAAGGCTACTGTATTGATGCGAAAGGTTTGGTCTAAGGCAGCATCAATCACATTTTGATTTTGACTTTTGAGTAAGCGCATTAAGCGCACGTTCAGGCGCTCTTCCCAAAAGCGATCCTCAATTTGGCTACCAGATGCCGCCAAAGAAATGGCGTCAGCCACCATCTTCTCCACTTCAGGGGAATTGCGTTGCGATGCTTTAGTGCGATGCACAGCCATTATTTTCTTTCTACCCTTCTAAATATCGGCTTATCTACTTTTGATTCAGCAGCATAGAACTTATAGCCGTCTAAATTAAAGCCTTTTAAATCAGCGGGATCGGTAATGCGATTCTCCACAACATATCTAGCCATTAAGCCACGAGCACGCTTAGCATAGAAAGAAATAATCTTGTACTTGCCATCCTTGGCATCCTGAAACACTGGGGAGATAACCTGGCAATCCAATTCTTTAGGCTGGAGGACCTTGAAATACTCTTCTGAAGCCAAGTTAAGCAGCACTGGCTTTTTTTGCTGCTGTAGAACCTGCTTAATAGAATCGGTTACGCGACCCCCCCAAAAGGCATAGAGATCCTTGCCCCGGGCGTTTTTGAATGCAGTACCCATTTCTAAGCGATAAGGCTGCATGAGGTCCAGAGGCTTCAACACGCCATAAAGACCGGACAAAATTCGTATGTGGCCCTGGGCAAACTCTACCGCTTTAGCATTCAGCGTTTTGACGTCAAAACCATCGTAGACGTCCCCATCAAAGGCGTAGATTGCCGGCTTACTGTTTTCTTCCGTGAATTTCTTGGACCAATCCCGATAGCGACCGACATTCAATGTGGCTAACTGATCGGATAAACCCATCAATTTGGCGATATCTTGCGGTGCCAGCTTCTTAAGATCAGCAATGAGCTTGGCTGATTCTGAGACAAACTCGGGCAAGGTAGGCGCCTTGACCTTGGCGGGGGTCTTGTAATCCAGGGATTTAGCAGGTGAAAGAACGATCAGCATGGCACAATTTGTTTATGTATTTTTACCATTCTAGCGACTACCGGATATATCCGCTTTAAAAGAACGACCACCACCCCTATCCTCATGAATCCGCTAGTGACCCCTTCTTTTCCAAGCCGCCTTCCCCAGGTCGGAACCACGATCTTTACCGTCATGTCCGCTCTGGCTACAGAGTATCAAGCGATTAATCTTGGGCAGGGCTTTCCGGACTTTCCATGCGACAGAAAACTGATTGCTGACGTGAATGCCGCCATGCTGGCAAATCACAATCAATATCCTCCTATGGCTGGAGTTGCAGAGCTTCGCAATGGCATCAGTAGGAAGATTGAAAGTTTATATAGTCATCACTACAACCCCGACACTGAAGTCACGATTACTGCAGGTGGCACCCAAGCCATTTTTACAGCCATACTTTCTTGTGTTGGTCCTGCTGATGAAGTCATCATCATTGAGCCTGCTTTTGACTGCTACCGCCCTGCAATAAATTTGGCCGGAGGAAAAACCATTGCTATTTCATTGCAGGTTATACGCGATGAATTAGGGCAAGTTGCCTCATATCAAATTCCGTGGGATTTATTGGCAAAGGCAATCAATCCAAAAACGCGACTCATCTTAATAAACACTCCCCATAACCCGACTGGCATGGTTTGGGATAAATCAGACCTTGACCGTCTAGCAGCCTTAGTTCGCAATACTTCCGCCTTAATTCTGAGCGATGAAGTCTATGAACATATGGTCTATGACGGCGCCCAGCACCATAGCATCGCCTCTCATCCGGAGCTAGCAGCTAGGTGTTTTCTAGTTTCTAGCTTTGGCAAAACTTATCATGTCACTGGCTGGAAGATAGGTTATGTAGCCGCACCACCGCTACTGACAAAAGAATTCCGCAAGGTGCATCAGTTCAACGTATTTGCTGTCAATACACCTATGCAATATGGCTTAGCTACTTATCTGGCAGATGAAAAACATTATTTAAATCTATCCGCTTTTTATCAAGCCAAGCGAGATTTTTTTAGGGCGGGATTGCAGCAAACCAAATTCAAATTACTCCCTACGCCCGGCAGCTATTTTCAATGCGCCGATTACTCGGCCCTAGGCATTCCTGAAGCCAAACTAAATGAAGCTGATTTTTGCCAATGGCTTACCACTGAAGTCGGAGTAGCTGCTATTCCAGTGTCCGCCTTTTATGATGAACCTAATGAGTCTGGTGTCATTCGGTTTTGTTTTGCAAAGCAAGAGCAAACACTCGCCACTGCGTTACAGCGCTTACAAAATTTATAGAGGAAAAAAAATGATAAATCCAAAATCAAAGAAGATGATTGATGTTTATAGTTGGCCAACCCCAAATGGCCATAAGGTCCACATCATGCTTGAAGAGTGTGGTTACCACCTGGGTCGGGACTGGATTGCCCACCCGATTGATATTGGTGCCGGCGATCAATTTGCCCCAGAGTTCCTCAAGATTAGCCCCAACAACAAGATTCCAGCGATAGTTGACCCGATTGGTCCAGACGGCAAATCCATCAATGTCTTTGAGTCTGGCGCCATTCTTCTCTATTTAGCCAGCAAGACTGGTAAGTTCCTACCCCAAAGCACTCGCGGTAAGTTCGAGGTGCTGCAGTGGCTGATGTTCCAAATGGGCGGTCTTGGCCCTATGCTTGGGCAAAACCACCACTTCCGACTCTACGCGCCTGAGAAAATTGAATACGCTATTAATCGCTACACCAATGAGGCCAAGCGCATCTATGGGGTATTGGACGGTCAACTGAAAGATAATCCATATATTGCAGGCAAAAGCTATTCCATTGCTGATATCGCGATTTATCCATGGACTCGTAATTGGAAAAATCAAGGCATTGAAATCAATGATTACCCGCATTTCAAAAAGTGGTTTGAAAAGATTGGCGCACGTCCAGCAGTCATACGTGGCTGCGAAGTACTAACGGCATTACGCAAACCCTTGCATGATGACAAGGCTAGAGAGCAGTTGTTTGGCTCCACCCAGTATCAAAAGAGGAAATAAGATGAGTATTCAATCAATAGGCGTCATAGGTGCCGGCACGATGGGCAATGGGATTGCACAAGTATGTGCCGTAGCTGGTCTGGATGTTGTGATGGTGGATATTCATGCGGCAGCGGTGCAACGTGGCCTTGAGCAAATCAGCAAGAGCTTGGATCGATTAGTTAAAAAAGAGGCGTTAACGGTTGAAGCTAAAGATGCCGCTCTCAAGCACATTAAAGGAAGCACTTCTTATGCCGACTTCAAGGGTTTAGGCTTAGTGATTGAAGCAGCAACCGAAAACCAAGCAATCAAAGAAAAGATTCTGAAGCAAGTAGATGAGATTGTTGGTAAAGACACCATCATTGCCACCAATACTTCCTCCCTGTCGATCACTAAACTTGCAGCACTTGACTCCAACCCTGCTCGTTTTATTGGGATGCACTTCTTTAACCCGCCACCCCTAATGGCTTTGGTGGAAGTGATTCGCGGCCTGCAAACCAGTGATGCGACTCATGCGGCCATTATTGAGATGGCTAAGCGTATTGGCAAAGAACCGATCACCGTTAAAAACTCACCAGGCTTTGTAGTAAATCGTATCTTGCTACCAATGATTAATGAGGCTTTCTTTGTTTTATCAGAAGGTCTTGCTAGCCCAGAAGATATTGATGCTGGCATGAAGTTAGGTTGCAATCAACCGATTGGACCGCTAGCTTTAGCGGACCTCATTGGATTGGATACTTGCTTAGCTGTGATGGAAGTGTATTTTGAAAACTTCAGTGACTCCAAATACCGCCCATGCCCACTGCTTCGTGAAATGGTTGCCGCTGGATACCTCGGTCGCAAAACCGGTCGCGGCGTCTACAACTACGACAAATAATTTGATTTATTTTTACCCATTTCTAAAACCTATCCATTCCTATCGTGAATCCCATTCCACCCTTAGTACGTAAACTTGGCTATGCCGGTCTCATTCCTTTTATTGGACTTGCCCTCATGGTGCAATTAGCGCCGACACCAATTAATTATTTAAGCGCAGAATCTATAGCGGGTTATGGCGCAGTCATTACCTCCTTTATGGGGGCATTGCATTGGGGTGCCAACTTACATCATCTAGGCAAAGCACCTGCTGGTGACCGCTGGGAAGACCGTAACGCATGGATCTGGGGTGTGATCCCCGCTTTGGTTGCATGGTTAGCACTCCATATTTATATCCCAGTAGGCTTGCTGATATTAGCTTCCACCCTGATTATTCAGCGCAATATTGATCAGAACACCTACCAATATTATTTTGCTGATGATGCTGCGCGCTCTGCATTTATGACGATGCGCACTCGCTTAACTTATGTTGCTGCTGCATGTCTCACCTGGGCATCCTTAGTCATTCTCTTTATTCAAGCATGATGCAATGAGCAGTCTTTTTGATAGCGCACCGCCTCCACCCTTAGCAGAAGCACTGCGTCCAAAAACGATTGAAGAAGTGATTGGGCAAGCTCATTTATTAGCAAACGGTAAACCACTTAATCTAGCATTTGCCTCCGGCAAGCCACACTCGATGATTTTGTGGGGACCTCCAGGTATTGGTAAAACGACTCTGGCACGTCTCTCCGCCAATGCATTTGATCGCGAGTTCATTGCGATCTCTGCAGTGCTGGCAGGCGTCAAAGAAATCCGGGAATCGATTGAACAAGCCCAACAAAACATGGCTCAGTACAGCAAACAAACGATTTTGTTTGTTGACGAGATCCATCGCTTTAATAAAAGCCAGCAAGACGCCCTGCTACCCCATGTAGAGTCAGGTTTGTTCACCTTTATTGGCGCCACTACCGAGAACCCCTCATTTGAAGTGAACTCAGCACTCCTGTCGCGCGCTCAAGTTTACGTTTTAAAGTCTCTCACCCCCGAAGAGTTGAAATTACTCTTTGAACGTGCTCATCAACATGCAATGCCCACTGTGCAGTTTGAATCCGCAGCCATCGATACCCTCATTTCTAATGCCGATGGTGATGCACGGCGTCTCCTTAACTTGGTTGAACAAGTGCGTAACGCGGTGCTCACACCAAATGCCGAAGTGAAGGTTGTGGATCAGCAATTGATTGAAAACGCGCTCAGCGCTCAGGCGCGGCGTTTTGATAAAGGGGGTGATCACTTCTACGATCAAATCTCAGCACTCCATAAATCCGTTCGTGGATCCAATCCCGATGCAGCCCTGTACTGGTTTTGTCGCATGCTCGATGGTGGTGCCGACCCTCGTTACTTAGCCAGACGTATCATTCGGATGGCCTGGGAAGATATTGGCCTGGCCGACCCAAGAGCAATGCAGTTAGCTAACGATGCGGCTCAGACCTATGAAAGACTGGGCTCCCCTGAGGGTGAGCTAGCTCTTGGGCAAGCGGTGGTGTATCTAGCTGTAGCCTCTAAAAGTAATGCAAGTTACAACGCTTTTAATGCTGCTCGCGCTTATGTAGCTAACGACCAATCTAAAGCTGTTCCCACTCATTTACGCAATGCACCTACCAAGCTGATGAAAGAGCTCGGTCATGGCAAAGAGTATCGCTACGCCCATGACGAACCTCATGGCTATGCTGCTGGTGAAAATTATTTACCCGACGGGATGAAAGAGCCGCATTGGTATGAGCCCGTTGAGCGTGGCCTAGAGTTACAGATTAAAGAAAAACTGGCATTCTTAAGAAAGCTTGATGAAGAACACAAGAAGAAATAAGGCGCTATGAGTACAAAGATTGCAGCGACTTTTTACTACGACATTGTTTCACCGTTTGCTTATCTTTATATCAAACAACGGCAGCGTCTTGAAAGCAAGCTAGAGATTAGACCTATTCCGATTTTATTGGGTGGCCTACTCAGAGCCACTGAAAATCAGGGTCCAGGAGAAGTTGCAGTCAAACGACCGCATACTTATCAGTTCTGTGTATGGCAGGCAGAGAAGCTGGGTATCCCTTTTCGCTTTCCAGAACATCATCCATTTATGACCGTTGCTGCGCAACGCCTTCTGGTGGAGCAGAAGGCCGACTGGACTATGGTTGAACGTGCTTTTGATTATATTTGGGTGGAAGGTAAAGATCCCAATCTATCTTGGCCAGACTTTTGTAACTACCTAGGACTTCCCGTAGACACACCCAAACCTGAAAACCCAGAGGTGAAAGCAAGACTGATTAGCAATACCAATCAAGCAAAAGCTGATGGAGCCTTTGGGGTCCCCGCCCTGATCGTGAATCAACATTGTTTTTGGGGTGTTGACACCATTGACTGGACACTGGATTACCTTGCAAGACCCGGCATGTTTACAGAAGCCTCCTATGCTTATGCCGGAAACGTTCCTAACGGTCTGGGCTGAAGGATCATTTAGCCCTTCAGGGCTCTTGGGCAATACAATCCAACACAAGCTATTTTTATCTTATTAAAGGAGTTCTTATGCGTAAGCTACTTGCTACCGTTGTGGTTGCTGTTTCTTGTTTTGCTACCCAAGCAGCAGTTGCGGGACCGAAGGTCGAATTCAAAACAACGATGGGTAACTTTGTCGTTGAATTAGATGATGTGAAAGCGCCTAAGAGTACTGCCAACTTTTTGAACTACGTCAAGAGTGGTTTTTATAACGGCACCATCTTTCATCGCGTGATTGATGGCTTCATGATTCAGGGTGGCGGCTTTACGCCAGACTTGGTACAAAAGCCAACTGATGCTCCAGTGGTTTCTGAAGCGCAAAATGGCCTAAAAAATAATGTTTATACGATAGCAATGGCTCGCACATCCGATCCTGATTCTGCAACTTCCCAGTTCTTTATCAATGTGAAAGACAATGCGGCATTGGACTTCCCTAATGCGATGGGTAATGGCTATACCGTGTTTGGCAAAGTGATCTCTGGCACACAAACCATCGATGCCATTCGCAAAGTGCCAACGATGGTTGCTCCAGCCCCACGCATGGGCAGAATGTCTGACGTTCCTACCAAGACTGTCACTATCGAATCTGCAACGATTCTGAAGTAAATAGTAGTTGCTAGGTAAGCCGCGATGATTTTGCTCGATGATGCGCAAAGCACTGCGGCCTTACCCACTAGCCGCCAATATGAAAATGCACTGCGCTACTGGTGCGTTCTTCCAAGCGGTGATCATGCGCTAGATTTAGCCGCTACCCAAGAGTGTCTCACCGAAATATCCGCCTCTCTTGCTCAGGGCGAATATATTGTTGCCGCCTTTGCTTATGAGCTAGGCAGACAAATTCATAATCTACCTGAGCGAGTCAATCAGCCTGACCATCCCCGCCCACTGATCGAGGCTTGGTCTTTTGCGGGATTCAAAAAACTATCAAAGCAGGATGTTGATCACTGTATTGCTCAAAAACTAGCCTCACTGGATCCCTCTCAAGCAAGTGCTGGAGTCATGGATGTTCAGCAATCCTTGAGCGAGGAACAATTTAATGCTGATATTGCAGCGATACAGGAATACATCCGTAGCGGTGATAGTTACCAGATTAATCACACCTACCGAATCACAGGCAAGACTTATGGTCCACCACTGGCCTTGTATGGCCGCTTAAGAGATCGCCAGCCTGGACGTTTTGGTGCCTATATTGAGCATGAGGGAAACTTTTTACTGTCGCAATCACCTGAACTCTTTATTGCTCGAGATGACGCTACCATCAAAGCCATGCCAATGAAGGGTACTGCCAGCGCCCTTTCTACGGTTGCGAGCGCCTTAACAGATGACCCAAAGAATCAAGCCGAGAATGTCATGATCGTTGATCTGCTGCGTAATGATCTGAGTCGCATCTCCCTTCCGGGTACTGTACTTGTGCCAAATCTATTTGAAGTGGCTAGGCATGGCGATGTGTTGCAAATGACTTCCACCGTACAAGGTCAGATCAAGCCTGAAGTTTCTCTATTTGATATTTTCAAGGCCGTATTTCCATGTGGATCCGTAACCGGGGCTCCAAAAAAACGCAGCATGGAGATTATTCAAGAGCTGGAAGCCGAAGACCGTGGCTATTATTGCGGTGCTTTAGGCTGGCTTGACCCCAATGAGAACTTTGCCTTTAGCGTTCCCATCCGAACTGTGGAAATTAGACAAGATCAGGACTCTCATGCTTCGAGCTTCACTCTAGGGGTTGGCGCTGGAATAACCAATGACTCCGATGCAGCCCAGGAGTGGCAAGAGTGTCGTATTAAATCTGCGTTCCTCATGGATCTTCCGAGCGCTAGCGGTTTATTTGAAACCATTTCCGTTCTCAATGGTGAGCCGCAGAGATTCAATGCGCACCTGCAACGCCTATCTGCATCTGCAGCAGCTCTAAGAATTCCTTTTCAACTTGAGGCTGCCAAGAATTTAATTTTGAGCACTTGTGTATCGCTTGATCAAGGCTTGTCCTATCGATTAAGACTTAATCTCTCAACCACTGGTGAGTTATTAGTGACCACTGCTGCAATGGATTTGATCAATGAACCCGTCAAAATATTTTGGGCTAAAGATATTCTGCCGGGTGATACAAGGATGTTTTCTGGAGATGCTTTGCTGCGTCATAAAGTCAGCAATCGATCTCTCTATGATCAGGCTTGGCAAGAAGCTGTGAAGCTAGGTGGATTTGACGCTCTGTTTATAAACGAACAAGGCTTGGTTACTGAGGGCGGAAGGACTAGCATTTTTGTCAAACCTCACAATAGTTCTGAATGGCTTACGCCACCGGTGTCAGCCGGCCTTTTACCTGGGGTAATGCGTTCTGCCCTGCTTGCAGACCCCGCGCTAAATGCCCGTGAAGCTAACCTGACTATTAATGATGTTTCAATGGCGGATGAGATTATGCTTAGCAATGCACTACGCGGCGCCATCAAGGCCCATTTTTAGAAAGTCGGTATGAAGTATTGCTCTCACTGCGCCTCTGTATTAACCATCAAGATTCCAGCAGATGACTCTCGTGAACGTCATGTCTGTGAAGTCTGTGGCAGCATTCATTATCAAAATCCGCGCAACGTAGTTGGCAGCATTCCGGTGTTCGGCAAGCAAGTTCTCTTATGTCGTCGCGCCATAGAACCTCGTCATGGCTTTTGGACTTTACCTGCGGGCTTTATGGAGTTAGGCGAGAGTACCAGTCACGGTGCTGCACGCGAAACTCTTGAGGAAGCTGGTGCCGTTGTGGAAATTGGGCCACTCTATTCTTTGCTGAATGTGCCCCACGCAGAACAGGTACACCTCTTTTATTTGGCTACGATGGCAACGCCAGAATTTTCTGCCGGTGAAGAAAGCTTGGAAGTGGCGCTCTTCCACGAGCATGAGATTCCTTGGAGTGAATTATCCTTCCCTACCGTGAAGCAAACCCTCGAATGGTTCTTTGCAGACCGCGCTGCCGGCAACTTAGACGTTGGTAGGGAATTTCAGGTGCGTAGTCGTGATGTTTTGCCATCTGAACGAATTTGAGTCGGTATGGGTCAGATAGCTTGGCTAGGGCCCAACGACCCTTTCCCAAATCCACTACTCGAGGTCGATCCCGACCCCAGCGTTCCTGGACTCATTGCTGTCAGTGAGCAGATATACCCAGAGCAACTAGCTCGCGCCTATCAACAAGGTATTTTTCCCTGGTACTCGGATAACCAACCTATTCTCTGGTGGTCACCGGATCCCCGCATGGTATTAAAGCCCGGCGCGTTTAAATGCAGTGAATCTTTGCAAAAGAATATTCGACTCTTTTGTCAAAACACGCAATCACAGATATTGGTAGATGATGATTTTGGTGCGGTCATACGCTCATGTGCCACAAGCACTCGCAAAGATCAGGATGGTACTTGGATTACCCATGAAATTATTCACGCCTACACCGCTCTACACGAAGCAGGCAATGCTCATAGCATTGCTGTAATAGAGGATGGCCAACTTACTGGGGGACTCTATTGCGTTGCCTTTGGGGGGATGGTGTTTGGTGAATCGATGTTTAGTCGCAAGACGAATGCATCCAAAATTGCTTTAGCAGCCCTAAGTGCATGGTGCTTGATGAATGAAGTCCAAATGATCGACTGTCAGCAAGAAACAGCCCACCTGCTATCTTTAGGCGCTGCCCCAATGCCCAGGAAGGTCTTTTTAGAGCAACTGCAAATATCCATAAATCAAACTAAGATTGAGAAATCTTGGACTTTTGATAAAGCAATCTTGCATCACTGGTTATGACTCAGCTCAAAGAACTTCCCCTAACCACGCTGCAGTTCTATGCAACTGCTCCTTATGCTTGTAGCTACCTGCCTAATAAGACAGCTCGTTCACAAGTGGCCACGCCATCTCATCTGATTCATGCAGATGTGTATAACGATTTACTCAATGCTGGATTTCGACGCAGCGGTTTGTATACCTATCGCCCATATTGCGATGAATGCAAAGCCTGCATTTCTACCCGTATTTTGGTAAACCAATTTGTACCCTCCCGCAGCCAACGCCGCGCCCAGAAAAAACATTCCGCTCTACAGGCCTCTGTTCTCAATCTAGGTTACCAAGAGGAGCATTACCAACTCTACCAACGCTATCAAGCCGAGCGGCACGCGGGTGGCGATATGGATAGCGATGATCAAGACCAATACATGCAGTTCTTGTTACAAAGCCGAGTGAACTCTCGCATTGTGGAGTTTCGGGATGGCCCACATGATCCGCATCCCGGTCGACTGCGCATGGTTAGCATGATCGATATTTTGGAACAGGGCATCTCCTCTGTTTATACCTTTTATGACAGCACAAGCCCTGCGACAAGTTATGGCAGCTACAGTATTCTGTGGCAGATTGAACAAGCTCGCATATTAGGCTTGCCTTACCTTTACCTTGGCTACTACATCAAGGAAAGTGACAAGATGTCGTATAAAGTGAAATATCAACCAATGGAAGGCTTGATTGACGATCACTGGCAGCCACTCTCTGAGTCATAATATCTACCCATGATCGACCGTTACTCTCTTCTCCGCCCCTGGCTATTTTGCCTAGACCCAGAAAAGGCGCATGACCTCACCTTAAGCAATCTGGATCGCGCGCAGCGCTGGGGTTTATTAGAGCGCTTGATTAGCAAACCAATGAACGATCCACAAACACTCTGTGGCATTGACTTTCCGAATCCGGTTGGATTAGCTGCGGGCTTAGATAAGGATGGCAAACATATCGATGCGCTCGCTGCATTGGGGTTTGGATTTTTAGAAATTGGCACAGTCACACCACGTCCACAGCCTGGCAATGCTAAGCCGCGCATGTTTCGCTTGCCCGAAGCGCAGGCTATCATCAATCGCATGGGCTTTAATAATGATGGTGTGGATGCCTGTGTAGCTAGAGTGCGTCGCTCACATTTTTGGCAAAGTGGTGGCGTACTGGGTTTAAATATTGGCAAGAACGCCAGCACGCCGATTGAAGAGGCTTCTCGCGATTACGTCCTCGCGATGGAAGCCGTTTATGAAATCTCCACCTACATCACCGTCAACATCTCTTCTCCAAACACCAAAAATCTGCGCGCCTTACAAGGCGAAGAAATGCTCCGTGAATTATTGGGCAGCCTGGCTGAAGCTAGAAAACGCTTAAGCGATCGCTATGGCGTTCGTAAACCACTCTTTTTGAAAATTGCACCCGATCTTGATCATAGTGATATCAATCTCATTGCCGATCTTTTACTGGAGTTTGGTATTGATGCAGTCATTGCCACCAACACCACCATTTCCCGAGATGTGGTCAAGGGAATGGAGTTTAGCGAAGAGGCTGGCGGCTTATCAGGTGCCCCTGTGCGTAATGCATCCAATATTGTCATCAAAGCTTTACAAGGGAGACTGGGTAATCAGCTACCCATTATTGGTGTAGGCGGCATCATGAGCGGTGCGGATGCCCGTGAAAAGATGATGGCAGGCGCCAGCTTAGTCCAACTTTATAGCGGCCTGATTTATCGAGGTCCAGACTTGGTCAATGAGTGTGTTGCTGCCTTAAGGCAGCCTTAAGCCCCCTTTTTGCAGCAAAACAGGGCGATTTTTGAGTGTTGGCTTTATAAAATGAGATTTCATAATATGCAATTTCATTCGAAATCGCTACAATAAAGCAATGAATACCAGCAAAGTCATCAAAACCCCCAAATCTACCGGCGAGGTTGGCAAGACCGCCATCCAGGTAGTGGAGCGCATGATGAATTTGCTAGACGCTCTCGCAGAGCAAGAAGAATCTAGTAGCCTGAAGAACCTAGCGGAAAGCACGGGCCTTCATCCCTCCACCGCCCACCGAATTTTGAATGACCTTGTTGCCTGCCGATTGGTTGAGCGTGGCGATGGTGGCACCTATCGCCTTGGCTTAAAACTATTAGAGCTGGGTAATTTAGTGAAGGCACGCTTATCCGTGCGTGAGGCTGCGCAACTACCAATGCGCACTCTTCATAAGCTCACTGGTGAAACCGTTAACCTATCGGTGCGTCAAGGCGATGAAATCGTCTACGTTGATCGCGCATATAGTGAGCGCTCTGGCATGCAGGTAGTACGCGCCATTGGTGGTCGAGCCCCTCTGCATCTCACTTCGGTTGGCAAACTTTTCCTAGCGAGCGATGATCCTGGACAGGTGCGTGCCTACGTTACCCGCACCGGTTTATCTGGCCATACTCGCAACAGCATTACCGAATTAGGCAAACTCGAAACTGAACTCAATCATGTTCGTAAAGTGGGTAGCGCACGCGATGATGAAGAGCTGGAGTTGGGTGTGAGCTGTTTAGCTGCGGCTATTTTGGATGACACTGGAAAGCTGGTTGCCGGCCTCTCTTTGAGCGCCCCAACGGATCGTATACAAGCAGATTGGCTACGCGCCTTACAAGAAACTGCCCTACAGATATCCAAGGGCATGGGCTTTAAGCCCAAGTCTGCCGAGCCAGGCTCAGCAGCTTAATTCATCAGTTACATCAAGCGACGAATGGGTTGCGCACCAGAAGGCATGCGCTCATACCAATCACGTACCCGCACTGCATCCGCAAAACGCGATTGCGTTCCTACAGAATCCAAGAAGACCAACAGCAATGGCGTGTTGTTGACTCTCGCCTGCATCACTAAACACCGACCTGCAGCGTTAATGAAGCCAGTCTTCTGCAGTCCGATATCCATATCCCCAGAGCGCACTAAACGGTTTGTGTTCAAAAACTTTTGTGGGCGATTTGCGATCACCATGGTTAAGTCTGGCCAGGTTGAGAACTCACGAATCGTTTTGTATTGATAGGCAGCATTGAGCATGCGCGTGAGATCTTCTGCTGAGGCAACGTTCTCGCTAGTCAGTCCAGTTGGATCCTCAAAATGAGAATGCTCCATACCCAACTCTTTTGCCTTACGGTTCATAGCGGCAACAAACGCTGGTAGGCCACCAGGGTAGTTTCTGGCTAAAGTGTATGCCGCACGGTTCTCAGAGGACATCAAGGCTAAATGTAGCGCATCCTCACGAGTCAGTGCGGTGCCTTCAGCTAAACGAGAGTGCCGATAAATATGCGCGTCTTCAGCATTAATGACAATGACATCATCCATTGGCAATTTGGCATCGAGCGTCACCATGGCTGTCATGAGTTTAGTGATGGAGGCAATCGGCAAACTGACAGAAGGATTTTTTTCGTAATAGACTTCCTTCGTATCTTGATTGACCACCATCACTACGGTAGATTTAAGATTGAGCTCATCGCGTTGACCACGTAAACCTAATGCAGTAGCCAATGATGGAGGCCCTGCAACTACGGGTGCGAAGGATCTGGTAACGGTAACGCGAACAGTCTTGGCTCTTTTAGGTGACTTAGTCACTACTTTTGTTGACTTTGCTTGTTTCTGCTTATCTTTTGTTGAAGCTTGTACAGGCGCATTGCTCAATACTCCAAGCACAAAGAGTAATGCAATGGCGAGGGGCCAAAATCGATTCAAACGCATCCCAAAATACCTTCCAAAACTTTCAACATACGGAATGATAATTAATTTCTGAAGACAAAGCGGTTTTATTCGCCCTAATCTAGATAATTTATTCCACTAAATGACTGCCCTACTCGGCAATCGTCGCTACTGTATTGGTCTGACGGGCATTCACCAATACAACACCAGTCATCGTCAAACACAAACCTACTGCCATCAACAATGTAAATGGCTCATCAAATAAGAGCCAGGCCATAGCAGCAGTTGTTGGTGGCGTTAGGTAGAGCAAGCTAGTCACCTTAGTGGCTGCTCCTTTGCGAATCATCATAAATAGCAAGCTGATGGATCCGATTGATATGGGGAATATCGCCCATAGCAGGGCACCAATGACTGACGCATTCCAAACCATCACTCCAGTTTCAAAGAAAAACATGCAAAGGAAAGAAAGGATGGCAGAAACGCCAAATTGAATCGTAGATCCGGCACGCAGATCAAATATGGGGCAGAATTTCTTCTGATATATCGTTCCAAAGGTAATCGAGAGTAATGCAGCAAATGCCAGAAAATAACTTATAAGCGGAATACTCAATAACCCCACTTTTGCAGCTACAACTAAAGCTACCCCCATAAACCCAAACACCAAACCGATCCATTGCTTGGCTGTCACTTTCTCGGAAACCCATGCGGCGAACCAAGCAGTCAAAATAGGCTGCAGCCCAACTATCAGAGCCACCAATCCAGCAGTCATACCCAATCTAACCGCAACCCAAACCCCCATCAAATAACCAAACTGCAGCAAGATCCCTGCAATAGCAATGTGCTTGATTTGAGACCAACTGGGCCAGGTGATTCTCCAGACGAGGCTGAGCGCTGCCATAGCCGCTAGAACCCCTGCAAAACGCCAAAATAGAAAGGTGGCTGGCTCTACATATGGCATTGCCATACGCGCAATCACAAAGCCGGTACTCCAAATGAGGACAAAGATCGGTGCAATGGCGTTATCAAGCGAAAGCTTCATGGGTAACTTACTGAAAATATTGAGATTTTTTACTTAATCCCCTAATTTTAGGCTCTTTTTTCATTTGAACTATTCATCTACATGGCTAGCCACCTATGCTGCAGCGCAACATCTATGCCATACAATGATGCAAAGAGAGTACATTAGGCAAAAGCCTCAGCACAAAATACACAAAACAGTTAAACGGAAAGAGATGCAGATGAACTTAACTCCAGAACAAATTGCAGCAGCACAAAAAGCAAACTTAGAAACCTTGAGTGGATTAACCAATCAAGCATTGCAAAGCATTGAAAAGTTAGTTGAACTTAATATGCATATTGCCAAACAGAGCTTGAGCGATAGCATGAATAGCGCCAAGAAAGCGCTGGAAGTAAAGGACATTCAACAGCTACTAGCCCATCAAGCTGAAGCAGTGCAACCAATGGCAGAAAAAATTATGGCCTACAGCCGTCATTTATATGAGTTGGCACATGAGACGCAAAACAGCTTCACACAATCTGCTGAAAAAGAATTTCAAGCTGGCCAAAAGAAAATCAACTCTTTGGTAGAAGAGTGGACAAAAAATGCACCAGCTGGATCAGATGCGGCTATGCAAGCAATGAAGCAAGCAATTGCTTCTGCAAACAATGTATTTGAAACTAGCCAAAAGGCTGTGAAGCATGCGGTAGAAGTTGCGCAAACCAACCTTAGCGCTGCCACTGAAACAGTATTGAAGACTGCCGATACAGCCAGCAAAGCTACTAAGAAAAAGTAATCTAGGTAGGTCTCACTTGAGAGCCCAATCAAGAAAACTCTTTCGAACGCAAAAGCCCCGAACAGTCGGGTCTTTTCCTTTTCAGAGCACCCTACTCGATCGGAATGAAGACTTCATTTCTTCTTGGCTGAGGCAATTCATTCTTTAAAGCTAATTCTGAAAGTCGCTCATTGAACTCAGATTTCTCCGCCGCCCCTCCTCGGTATACCTCCATCCAAGTCTCCTTACCATCTTGATCTGGCAATGGTCTTTTGAGTAACTCACAAACCAAACCCGGAAACTCACGCGACAACTGCCTATGCATTTCTGTAAGGCGACTTAAGATTAGAGGATGATCAGAGACAACAAATTTAAAGTAAACATATAAGTTCATTTACCACCATCCATTCCATTCCAGCGAGTTACCAGCGTATTATCTAGATCGAAAAGGTCTAGGCACCTTCCAACCGTGTGATTGACCATATCCTCAATAGACTCTGGCTTGGCATAAAAGGCAGGTACTGGAGGCATCACAATTGCACCACATTCGGTAACCTGAGACATAGAGCGTAAATGGCCCGCATGTAGAGGCGTCTCCCTTACCAGCAGCACCAAGCGGCGGCGCTCTTTCAGCACCACATCAGCAGCCCTAGAAACCAAACTACTAGTCACGCCACTAGCAATCTCTGACAACGTTCTAATTGAGCATGGCGCAACAACCATGCCAAGACTCTTAAATGAGCCCGAAGAGATGGAGGCACCAACATTTTTCGCTGAATGAACAACATCAGCCATAGCTTCAATTTGGGCTGGCTTGTAATCTGTTTCCGCCGCCATAGTCAACTTCGCTGAATCACTCATTACCAGATGAGATTCAATGCCAAGATTCTTCAGCGCCTCCAGAATACGAATTCCATAAATCGTTCCCGATGCACCTGTAATGGCAACAATTAAACGTTTATTCACAATGCGTCCTATTAATTAATTTGATTTCAGATATGAGGCAATTGGGAACTGAGGATCAAGCACAGCGTCTAAATTTACCGCATCCTCCCCAGGAACCTTAACCTTGGTAAATACGTGCCCCTCATAAGCAAGTGGTTTAGTTGCGTCTAGCCCCATCTTTGAACTCATACCCTGAAATTGAGCTGGGATAACTCCATCCTCATCGACAGGCAATCCAACAGTCGTAGAGGGATCCAAAACAGATCCTTGGGCATCATGGATAACAACTAAGCCACGTTTAGCCTGAAATCTAGTAGCTATAGCCCATTCAACCTGAGCCGGGTCATGGACATCGACATCCTCATCCACCACCACAACATGCTTTACATCATAGTGAGAACTAAAGGCACCTGATATTACATTCTTAGGCAAGCCCTCGTGCGTCTTTTTGATCTGCACATAAAGGTGATATCTACCGACACCACCGAGTGATAAATGCACATCTAAAACGCCAGGAAAGCTTCTCCGCAAATGGGACAAAATTGTTGCCTCTCTAGGAATAGATCCAAGCAAAAGATGTTCTAGCTCTGCAGGAACAATGGTGTGAAATATTGGATCTTTTCTATGAGTCAATGCATCCACCACAATTACCTGGCGCCTCTCTTGAGAACTATAGTATTTGGGATACTCGCCGAAGGGGCCTTCAAGCTCACGTACCTTAGGCGGAATATGGCCCTCAATCACAATTTCTGCATTTGCTGGCACCAGAACATCATTGCTTAAGCATTTCACTACATCTAAAGGTTGCCCATGGAGGGCGCCGGCAATTTCTAGCTCATCCGAATCAATCGGCGCAATCGCCTGAGAGGCAAGAAGCGTCAATGGGTCTACACCAATAACCACTGCAACTGGCAATGGCTGATTCAACTCTTCGGCGGCCTGTTGAAAGGCATGTAGATGTCTGGGCAAAATCAGCACTGCCATACGATCTTTTGAATTTACCTGAATACGGTTGATTGAGACATTTTGGACGCCAGTCTTGGGGTTTTTTGCAATTACTAAACCAGCGGTGATGTACGGTCCGCTATCATGCTCGCTGTGTGTAGGAACCGGCAATAAAGTTCTCACATCAAAATCCCGATGCACAACCTCCTGGCAAGGGCCCTCTTTAAGTAAATTACAAGGCAGGGGATTATCGGCCGCCAAACGATAAGCATTTAGCAAGTCAGCTTCGCTCACACCCATTGCCTCAGCAATCCATGAACGCGAAGACATAAAACCAGAAACTACCGGCATTGAGTGTCCATCTGGGCTGGGGAAAAAGACACTACTTTTTCCATCTAGCTTTTTAGCAATGGCTGCTAGCTCGTGCTTGAGCAAGACATTCTTCTTGGTAACAACCAATCGATTGGTATCAGCAAGGTGGGATAGCCATGTTCGAAGTTGGGTAAATTTTTTCATCAATGCAACCTATAAGATATAGAGAATAAATATCACTCTGGAATAATTCCTGCCTGAGCAACAACTTTTTTCCAGATTTCCATTTGTTTTCGAATAAACACATCAAATTGGTTGGCTGTTCCACCATCAGGCACTACCCCCTGCTCATTAAACGTCTTTTTAATATCTTCTTGAGTCAAGATACTATTAATCTGCTTA
>CAITHY010000101.1 GCA_903892315.1 uncultured beta proteobacterium
ATGTTGATCGATCTGGCTCGTAATGATGTGGGTCGCATTGCCAAAACAGGCTCTGTCCAAGTGACTGACTCGATGTCAATTGAAAAATATTCTCATGTACAACACATTGTTAGCTCTGTTGAAGGTCAATTGCTCGACAATATGAGCAATATGGATGTACTACGCGCCACCTTCCCAGCCGGTACTTTATCTGGTGCCCCAAAGATTCGGGCGATGGAAATTATTGACGAGATGGAGGTCGTTAAACGCGGCGTCTATGGTGGTGCTGTGGGCTATCTCTCTTTCTCGGGCGATATGGACGTTGCAATTGCGATACGGACTGGGGTGATTCGGAATGGAGTTTTACATTCTCAAGCGGGTGCTGGTGTGGTTGCAGACTCAGATCCAACTGCAGAGTGGAAAGAGACCGAAGCCAAAGCGCGTGCTGTATTGTTGGCCGCTGATTTAGTTCAAGGAGGACTCGATGCTCCTCATGATTGATAACTACGACTCGTTTACTTATAACTTAGTTCAGTACTTTGCTGAGCTGGGCGAAGAAGTGAAAGTGGTGCGTAATGATGAAATTTCCGTAGAGGATATAGCCGGCCTGAAGCCAAGTCGTATTTGTATTTCTCCAGGGCCCTGCAGTCCAGCAGAGGCGGGTATCTCGGTAGAGACTATCAAGCGCTATGCGGGCCAAATTCCGATTTTGGGTGTGTGCTTAGGCCATCAAGCGATTGGTGAGGCTTTTGGCGGACATATTGTGCGTGCTCAAAAAGTGATGCATGGCAAAACTGATCAAATTCATCACACTGGATTGGGTGTTTTTAAGAACTTGCCAGACCCATTCAAAGTGACCCGCTATCACTCCTTGGCAATTGAAAAAAGTTCTTTACCCGCAGTTTTAGAAATCACAGCGACCTCACCCGATGGTGAAATCATGGGTGTGCGTCATCGTCAACTCGCTGTAGAAGGGGTGCAATTCCACCCTGAGTCAATTCTGTCTGAACATGGACATGCTCTCTTGAAGAATTTTCTCCAGGCCTGATAACTAAAATGATGCCAATTACACCTCAAGAAGCTCTGCAACGTTGTATTGAACATCGCGAATTGTTTCACGATGAGATGACGCATCTGATGCGCATGATGATGAATGGCGAAATGTCGCCCACCTTGGTTGCAGGCTTATTAGTAGCCTTACGCACCAAGAAAGAAACCGTTGGTGAGATTGCTGCTGCTGCTAAGGTGATGCGTGAATTTGCTACGCCAGTACAGATTAATAACAAAGCACACTTAGTAGACGTGGTTGGGACTGGCGGTGATGGTGCCCATACTTTCAATATTTCTACTGCAGCGATGTTCGTTGCAGCTGCGGCTGGTGCAAAAATTGCTAAGCACGGCAATCGTAGTGTGAGCAGTAAATCCGGTAGTGCTGATGTTCTTGAAGCGTTAGGCGTCAACCTCAACCTAACACCAGAAAGAGTGTCTCAATGTATTTCTGATGTCGGTGCGGGTTTTATGTTTGCGCCCAATCATCATCCTGCTATGAAAAATGTTGCGCCGGTTCGTAAAGAGCTTGGCGTTCGTACCATCTTCAATATCTTGGGCCCCCTGACCAATCCTGCGGATGCTCAGCATATTTTGATGGGCGTTTTTCACGCAGACTTGGTTGGAATTCAATCGCGA
>CAITHY010000102.1 GCA_903892315.1 uncultured beta proteobacterium
ACTCCAGTACACAACCACCTCTCCCAAGCTTCACAAGGCCTTGGGAGTGAAGTCGCCCACATTCGAGTAAGCTATCCTTAATTCGTTAATACATAACCACTTTTAGCCAATCTATATGCATCAATATCACGATCTCATGAAAGAAGTCCTCGCCAAGGGGGTTCAAAAGTCCGACAGGACCGGAACTGGCACAGTCTCCGTATTTGGACACCAGATGCGCTTTAACTTGGCAGATGGCTTCCCAATGGTGACAACCAAAAAGCTACACCTGAAGTCCATCATCTATGAATTACTTTGGTTCCTCAAAGGCAGCACAAACAATAACTGGTTGAAAGAGCGCGGCGTATCGATTTGGAATGAATGGGCAGCGCCCGATGGTGATTTAGGTCCGATCTATGGCTATCAGTGGCGTTCATGGCCTGCGCCGAATGGTCAGCATATCGATCAAATCTCAGAAGTAGTAGAGACCATCAAAAAGAATCCAGATTCTCGCCGCATCATCGTTTCCGCATGGAACGTGGCAGATATTCCTCGTATGGCTCTAGCGCCATGTCATGCTTTCTTTCAGTTTTATGTCGCCGACGGCAAGTTGTCGTGCCAACTTTACCAACGTAGTGCAGATATTTTCTTGGGCGTGCCATTTAATATTGCTAGCTATGCATTGCTAACGCACATGATGGCACAACAATGCAATCTGGAGGTGGGCGACTTTATTTGGACTGGTGGTGATTGTCACTTGTATAGCAATCACCTTGAACAAGTAGAGCTTCAGCTATCGAGGGATTTCTTTCCTTTGCCTAAGCTTAATATTTTGCGCAAGCCTGATTCAATCTTTGATTACGAGTTTGAAGACTTCGAAATCGTCGGCTATGAATCTCATCCTCACATTAAAGCTCCTGTAGCCATCTAAGAATCGTACTCATGACTCAACCTGCTATTTCTATGATTGTTGCGCGTTCACGCAATCACGTCATCGGCCGCGATAATCAAATGCCTTGGAAGATCTCAGCTGATTTACAGTTCTTCAAGCGCGTCACCATGGGGCACCCTGTAATCATGGGTCGCAAGACCTGGGAATCCATTGGACGCCCACTTCCTGGACGTCGCAACATCGTAGTGAGCCGCAATACAAAGTATCAAGCTACTGGTGGCGAATTAGTCGGATCCCTCGATGAAGCTTTAAAGAGCTTAAGTGAGTTCCCACGTGTTTTTGTCATTGGCGGCGAGCAACTCTTCACGCAGGCCTTTCCGAAAGCAGATCGACTCTATATCACCGAGATCAATATGGATGTTGAGGGTGGCGATACCTTTTTTGAAGTTCCCAATAAATCGGATTGGAAAGAAGTGGAGCGCACCCCTGGATCCGAAGGTGCTATTACCTTTAGCTTCATAACGCTAGAGCGTAAATAAAAAAGGACTCCTCTGAACTGCACCCCAAAAGTTGGACAGTTTGGTTAGGTTAGCACGAGGGATTGAGTTCGGTATTGCACTGGGCTTAATCCCTTTAGTTTTTGCTTGATTCGATCGTGGTTGTAGTAGCGGATATATGCATGCAGCCCTTG
>CAITHY010000103.1 GCA_903892315.1 uncultured beta proteobacterium
GCGATGGTACTTTTTGCTATGAGCTATAAAAAAAGACTGCTGAAGCAGTCTCTAGTGCGTATTACGGTGAAAAGAGCCACTTGTAATTATTTAAAAGGACCACTCATTACGGATTTAAAAGAACCACCCATTGAAATCTAGTAGGGCGTCGTAACCCATACCAGCTAAAGCGGTTGTAGCATTGCTATTCAATGCTGAATAAGTAAGTGGCGCCGTTACAGAACTAGATGCGCCTTCGGTATAGCCATTCAAATTATTTTGCGTGTAACGCATGCCAATGTAGGGGGAGACGATGACATTCTCGGCTACACCAAAGCCATACTTGGCAGTGATTTGAGCGCCTTGACTGTTGATCGGTGCGCCACCATTACCGGCTTCGGAAGCAGTTGAGCCGGTTCCCACTACCGAGCGAGTGACGGTTGCATTCTTTTGACCATATGCGGCAGATACTTTGACTTCAGTACCTGCGCCATCCAAGCGCTCATTCCAAGCGCCAAACAAACCAATAAGTGGCGTGTTATTGCCAAGATTAACCGTACTGCCAGCATTGTTTACAGATAAGTTCTGATCAGCGTAGGCGCCAATACGGTAGTTGGCACTGGGGCGATAGGCTGCAATTAATAGCGCCCAATGAATAAAGAGCAATGTTATTTGGCACTTGATCTGGATCTAAAAATGCCAAGGATAATTCCACTTTAAAGCCCAAGATCATTCAGGTTGGGGTGGCAGCACGAAATTACTTTTTTACCAATCGCCAAAGCGATGTGATCTCAGCAGATCGCGCCGCGTGCAATGCATCGGCCGCATCGAATACTTTTTTATGCGTTGGCTTAGTGTCGACTCGATCAAGCACGCATAATCCAGCCCGATCAATCCAATCGAGCAATACTGAACGAGTTCGTAACCCCAAATGCTCAGCGATATCAGAAAGAATGAGCCAGCCTTCCCCGTCGTTTAACAAATGATCGGCTAAGCCTTCCAAAAACCCTTTTAGCATTTGGCTGTCAGAATCATATACCGCATGCTCTAGCGGGGAGCTTGGTCTGGCAGGCAACCAAGGTGGATTGCAAACAATTAACGCCGCCTTACCTTCTGGAAATAAATTTGCCTTCCCAACAACAATGCGCGAACCCATCTGCAAGCGTGCGATATTTTCTTTTGCACAAGCCAGTGCGCGATCATCTTGATCGGTCGCAATAACTTTTTTAATACCCCGTTGCGCCAAGGCAATGGATAAAACGCCAGTACCCACGCCAATATCAAATGCAATTGAATCACTTAAAAGCGCACCGGGTAATGGAGCATGGCAGACCAGCTCAACATACTCCCCTCGCACTGGCGAGAAAACGCCGTAGTGCGGATGAATACGAATCTCGGAATCGGTGCTAAGCGCTGGGATCACGACACCCTGCTTACGCCATTCATGGGAACCAATGACGCCCAACAATTCTCTTAGCGAAACCAGGTAAGCCTGATCGACCTCCCCATAAGCCTCCCTACAGGAAGACCCAACATCCGGCGCACGCCTTAAGGAGATCCGATGCTCGGCATCGCACTCAATTAACAGCATCCCTAAAATACGAGCGCGCTGCGATTGGGATAAGCGATGGAGATTAAAGAGATCAACTGGGGGTTTTTGCGCCTCTTTAGCGCCACGCTTGGATTTCCTGGGTGGTCGATCGACTCGCCTGACC
>CAITHY010000104.1 GCA_903892315.1 uncultured beta proteobacterium
CATCGCAACACTGCATATGCCCCAATTACTAGATAAATCCATCGAGATTCTGAGCGTTAAGCATCTCCGTGGTCCCAATATGTGGACTTACCATCCCGTAATTGAGGTTTGGCTCGATATTGGCGATTTAGAGGACTACCCTTCTAACCTGATTCCTGGCTTTTATGACCGTTTAGTTAAAGCCCTCCCAAGCCTGATTGAACATCGCTGCAGCTATGGTGAAACTGGCGGATTTCTAAAGCGCGTTGAAGAAGGTACATGGCCTGCCCATATCCTGGAACATTTGACCTTGGAATTGCAAAACTTAGCCGGTATTCCCGGTGGCTTTGGCAAGGCCCGCGACGGCGATAGACGTGGTGTTTACAAAGTGATGGTGAGTGCCATCAATGAAGAGGTAACGCTCACCGCCCTCAAATATGCTCGTGACTTATATCTTGCATTAGTGCAAGACAATAAAGATTGCGTTGCAGAAGTTCAAACCATCATTGAAAATCTCCGCGAACTCAGTGACGACCTCTTGCTCGGACCAAGTACCGCATGCATTGTGAATGCAGCAGAGGAGCGTGGCATTCCATCGATTCGTTTGTCTGAAGGCAATCTGGTTCAACTAGGCTATGGCGCCAAACAACGTCGCATCTGGACAGCTGAGACCGATCAGACGAGCGCAATTGCTGAAACCATTTCTCGCGATAAAGATCTCACCAAGAGCCTGCTGCGCAGTGCCGGAGTGCCAACACCCGAAGGTAGAACGGTTACCAGCCCTGATGATGCCTGGGAAGCAGCACAAGATATTGGCTTACCAGTGGTTGTAAAGCCGATCGATGGCAATCATGGCCGTGGTGTATTTATCAATCTTTATACCCAACAAGAAATTGAAGCCGCATACGCCGTTGCGATTGATGAAGGCAGTGAAGTTCTAGTGGAGCGTCACATTGTTGGTGATGAGCATCGCTTGCTAGTGGTGGGCAACAAAGTAGTTGCTGCCGCAAAAGGTGAAACCGTATGGGTCACTGGTGACGGTAAACATACCGTTCATGAACTCATTCAAATCCAGATAAATTCTGACCCACGTCGCGGTACCGCAGAAGAGCACCCTCTTAATCCTGTGCGTATTGATTCTGCAGTAGAGCTAGAACTGGCGCGTCAAAAATTAACCGGCACCAGCATTCCTGCTGCCGAGCACAAAGTACTCATTCAAAGCAACGGCAACGTTGCATTTGATGTCACCGATTTAATTCATCCGGATGTTGCTAGTCAAGTAGCCTTAGCTGCTCGTGTTGTTGGACTGGAAATTGCCGGTGTTGATTTGGTGGCACAGGACATTAGCAAACCACTGGCAGATCAAAATGCTGCCATTGTTGAAGTGAATGCAGGTCCTGGTCTACTGATGCATCTCAAACCCGCCAGCGGCAAACCCCAGCCTGTTGGTAAAGCAATTGCAGATCACCTCTTCCCGCCTGGGGTTGATTTCCGCATTCCAGTCGTTGGTGTCTGCGGTGAACGAGGCAAAACTCCTGTCGCCGAAATGATTGCCCACTTCTTGCGCCTCACGAATGTCTATGTGGGCCTGTCTTGCAGTAAAGGCCTGTTCTTCGGTAACCGCGCCATTCCAAAGTCCAATGCGTCGAATTGGGAGAATGCTCGACGCACCCTTCTGAATCGTGCTGTTGAAGCAGTAGTTATTGAGAATAATCATTTGTCGATGTTGATTGAAGGCCTAGCCTACGATCGCTGCCACGTTGGCGTGGTTCTCAATGTCGATCCAACGGCCAACTTCCCGCAGTACGCAATTTACGATGAAGATCAAGTCTTTAGTGTTGTGCGCACTCAAGTGGATGTCGTTCTTCCAACAGGTGTTGCTGTCCTGAATGCGGATGACCCAATGTGCGTGCAAATGGCCGAGCTTTGTGATGGTCAAGTGATTTTCTTTACCGAGAATTCGGATTCTGAGATTGTCAAATCCCACTTAACAAACGGTGGTCGTGCGGTTATCGCCGGCAAACAGCAAATTACCTTGAAATCTGGAAAGCTGGATCAGAAATCCATTCCAGTGCCACGCCACTCAGAAGCTAACAACTCCACTCCTTGGAAGACCATGAATTTAGGTGCAGCGATAGCAGCAGCCTGGGCTCTTGAAATTCCATTTAACGTTATCGAAGCAGGCGCAGAAACATTTGTGCCTGATGCCAATACTGCTACAGGGGCTTAATTGGAAATCACCCGTATTCGCATGTTGCGCGGTCCAAATTTATGGAGCCGCCACACCGCTTTAGAAGCGATTGTCTCTTGTGACGAGTCTGAACGCTCAATCGACTCTATTCCTCAATTTGAAACCAAGATTCGTGAGCGCTTTCCTCAATTAGGTAGCATGCGTCGCGGCGGTCACAATGAGGTGCTCTCCTTAGCCCACGCTCTTGAGCATGCTGCGCTTGGCCTGCAAGCGCAAGCAGGCTGCCCGGTTACCTTTAGTCGCACAGTACAAACCGTCGATGCTGGCGTATATCAAGTCGTAGTGGAATACACCGAGGAAGTCGTTGGTCGTATGGCTTTTGACTTTGGCTTTGCTTTGATTCAGGCAACACTCAATGATGCTCCGTTTGATCTCGCTGCTGCCCTATCAGAATTAGAGGCCCTCTATGAGGACGTTCGTCTTGGACCGAGCACTGGCTCGATCGTGGATGCTGCAATACAACGCAACATCCCCTACCGCCGAATGACCGAAGGCAGCATGGTGCAGTTTGGCTGGGGTAGCAAACAAAAACGTATTCAAGCTGCAGAGACTAGCGATACCAGTGCGATTGCTGAAGCGATTGCCCAAGACAAAGAGCTCACCAAGAACTTACTTGCTGCCGCTGGCGTATCCGTACCTATTGGTGAAGTAGTCACCAATGCCGATGATGCTTGGCGTGCTGCTCAAAAAATTGGTGGTCCGATTGTTTTAAAGCCAAAAGATGGCAATCAAGGTAAAGGTGTTGTAGCCAATATTCAAACCGAAGAAGAGGTGCGCGCTGGTTTTGTTGTGACCCAAGCGTTTGGTCGTGAGACGATTGTTGAGCGCTATCTTCCTGGAGCGGACTACCGTTTATTGGTTGTTGGCAATCGTCTCTCCGCCGCCGCTCGTCGTGAGCCAGCCCAA
Source organism: uncultured beta proteobacterium (assembly GCA_903892315.1). The sequence continues at coordinate 3,137 of CAITHY010000104.1, forward strand.
ATTGTCGGTGACGGTAGTCACTCCGTTGCAGAACTGGTTGAAATCGAAAATAAAAATCCATTGCGCGGTGACGGGCATGCAACAGCACTAACCAAGATTCGCTTTGATGACATTGCCATGGCGCACCTAGCGAGCTCTGGCCTGACTCCGCAATATGTACCCAAGACTGGCGAACGTGTTTTACTCCGTAACAACGCCAATCTCAGTACTGGTGGCACTGCTACTGACGTTACTGACGATGTTCATCCAGATGTGGCGGCAAGCGCAGTAGCGGCTGCTCAGATGATCGGTCTTGATATTGCCGGTGTAGACATCCTCTGTGAAAACATCTACAAACCATTAGAGCAACAAGGTGGCGGCATCGTTGAAGTCAATGCCGCACCTGGATTACGTATGCATCTAAAGCCTTCATATGGCAAGGGACGCCCCGTTGGCGAAGACATCATCAATATGATGTTCCCGCCGGGTGAAGATGGTCGTATTCCCGTAGTAGCAGTTACCGGCACAAACGGTAAAACTACTACGGTACGTCTCATCGCTCATCTCTTAAATGAAACCGGTCTTCGAGTGGGTATGACCGGCACCGACGGTGTTTACATTAATCATCGCCTTATCGATACCGGCGATTGCAGCGGCCCCAAAAGTGCGCGTAATGTCCTAATGCATCCAGATGTAGATGCAGCCGTTCTTGAAACTGCTCGGGGCGGAATGCTTCGCGAGGGTCTTGGCTTTGATCGCTGCGAAGTTGCAGTCGTAACCAATATTGGCGAAGGTGATCACCTGGGCCTCAATTACATTACTAGCGTTGAGGATTTAGCCATTCTCAAGCGCGTGATTGTGCAAAACGTTGCCCCAACTGGCGCTGCAGTCCTTAATGCAGCAGACCCGATGGTTGTAAAAATGGGTGATAAGTGTTCTGGCCGAGTCATCTTCTTCGCCCAGAATCAACACCATCCAGTGATTGCTGCTCATCGCGCCAAGAATAAAAAAGTCATTTATTTTGATGGCGCTTATATTATTGCCTCTAAGGGGTCGCGTGTAATGTACCGCTTCCCTGTCAGCGAAATTCCTTTGACCCAAAATGGTGTATTAGGTTTCCAAATTGAAAATGCCATGGCCGCGATTGGCGCAGCCTGGGCTCTTGGTCTGGATGCTGAAAAGATTGCTCGCGGTCTGCACAGTTTTGAGAGTGATCCTAATTCAGTGCCGGGGCGTTTTAATCAATTTCAACATAATGGCGCTACTGTCATTGCTGACTACGGCCATAACCCCGATGCTATGCGTGCTCTTACGAGCGCCGTTGAGGCCATGAAACCCAAAAGGAGTCACGTGGTTATTAGCGGCGCCGGAGATCGACGTGACGAAGATATTCGTGATCTGACCCGTATCTTGGGGAACTCATTTGATAACGTCATTCTTTATCAAGATGCCTGTCAACGTGGCCGTGAAGATGGCGAGGTATTAAAACTCTTACAAGAAGGCTTGGTTGGCGCTACTAAGGCTAAACAAGTCAAAGAGATTCATGGCGAATTCAAAGCCATTGATACCGCCTTAAGCGATCTTGCCGCTGGCGATATTTGCTTGATTTTGATCGACCAAGTGGAAGAGTCGCTTGCCTATCTTAAGCAGCAGGTAAGGCCTTAATAATAACTTTTGCCAATAAAAAACCCAATCAATCGATTGGGTTTTTTATGATGAAGTGAGATTGCTTATGCGTGATAGTGCACGATGCGATCAATCTCTTCTTTAGAACCGAGCATCACAGACACACGTTCATGCAAGTCCGTTGGCTGCAAATCCATAATGAGATCCTTGCCATTAGTAGATGCTCCACCCGCTTGTTCTACCAGGAAGCTCATTGGATTGGCTTCATACATCAGGCGTAACTTACCTGGCTTGTGTGGCTCCCGCTGATCCCACGGGTACATAAATACCCCGCCACGAGATAAAACTCGGTGCACATCCGCCACCATAGAAGCGATCCAACGCATATTGAAATCTTTGTCACGCGTGCCACTGACGCCAGCCAAACACTCTTCAACATAGCGACGAACTGGGTCAGCCCAGTGGCGCATATTGGACATATTGATTGCAAACTCTTTAGTGGAATGAGAAATCGTTACCGAGTCTTTAATTAACAAAAACTCGCCAGTCACCTTGTTTAGAGTAAACATCACTACGCCATCACCCAAAGTCAAGGCCATAGTAGTTTGCGGGCCATACACGACATAACCCGCTGCCACTTGATGACGTCCTGATAACAAGAAATCAGAGGTCTGCAAAGGTGCAGATGGATCTTGTTTCTTGAGGATTGAAAAAATCGTTCCAATTGAAACGTTCACATCAATATTCGATGAGCCATCGAGTGGATCGAATAACAGAAGGTAATCACCCGTACCTTGAACCGGAACCGGTAACTCCATTTCTTCGGAAGCTAAACCAGCGAGCGATTTACAACCCTTGACGCCATCAATCAATAGATCGTTGGCGATGATGTCGAGCTTTTGCTGTACTTCACCCTGTACATTGCCAGTACCCGCAGAACCCAATAAACCAATCAAAGCGCCCTGCGCTACTTCATGACTTAAGGTTGAGCAGGTATTAACCACCGCGGTCAGCAAATCTTGCAATCCAGCGGGGATAGCAGCGCCAGCCGGCTTTGCAGTGGTTAAATATTGCTTGAAATTGATATGGGTACTTGAGGACAAAGGTATTACTCCAAAGCTCTATTGAAATTAAGGTCTATTTTGCCCTGTTCTTGGGTGCCATCATAATTTATGACTTATTGATACGAAATTACGCACCTTAAAACAGGGGTTTTAGCAATGATAGTCAATGTTGATGACGAATTGATCCAGGATGCCATGAAGTATTTCGATCCACAGCTTAGCCCTGCCGACCTGATTAACGAGGCAATTACAACCCTTGTTCGATTGCAAGCCACAAAAAAACTGGCGGCCCTAGGCGGGATGACTCCTGAAATGAAAGATATCCCACGTTAAATTTAATTACCCAGAGCCTTTCCAATCACTTCTCTCACATCCGGAGAGAGTGTTGGGCATGCAGAAACCCGCTCCAGAGCCGCTTTCATGTGGTCTTGATAGGGTTGGGCAAATAAACGCCAGCGATCTAACGCCCTTGCGAGGCGAGCTGCTACTTGAGGATTGATGGGATCTAAGGCCAATACGCTGTCCGCCCAAAACTCATAACCACTACCATCCGCCTGATGAAAGCTTGCTGGGTTGTTAGCGCAGAATGAATGAATCACGCTGCGAACTCGATTTGGATTATTTAACTTGAATGCAGGATGCTCACGGAGCTTCTTCACTTCAGCAAGCGTGGAGTCTAGTCCGTCTACTGGCGGACGACTAGATTGCAATCCAAACCACTTATCAATAACCAAGGCATCGTTAGCAAATCGATTGTAAAAATCAATTAAGCAATCTTTAGCTTGTTTTGCGCCGTGCACCACTAATGCTGATAACGCTGCATAACGGTCAGTCATATTGTCAGCAATTTGATACTGATTAGCAGCCATTGGCGCCCATACTGCTGGCGCTGCCTCAAGCAACATGCTCAATGCGAGATTTTTCAGGGCACGCTTACCAGCGTCCACTCCATCAGACTTAAATGGTCCAGGTGTTTGCATCTGCTGATACAAGGCGGCCCACTCGAGCTGCAACTGTTTGGCTATCTCTCTGCGAAATGCACGTCTCGCAGCAAAGATCTTCTGAGGATCAACGCTCGTACATTGCTCATACAAATAAGACTCTGCAGGTAGTGTTAAAGCCAGATCCTTAAAAGCTGGATCTAAATTAGGATCTAACAGGATATTACGATAGGCCTCAATTAGCTTTTCATCAGGTAAACGATTGTGCAAGATCATTTGCATCGCCAACTTCTGGCCAGCTTCCCAGCGATTAAATGCGTCATCATCACTTGAGAACAAAGTAAGAAGATCCGCCTCAGACTGCTCAAAGTCCAAATGAATCGGCGCTGAGAAGTTGCGATTAATCGAGAGAACTGGTTTTTCTTGAATATTGTCAAAAGACCAGGTTTGGCTTGCTTGTGTCAACTCCAGTAATTGCTCTTTTTGATCATTCGCCTTGGTAATGAGGCGCATCTTCAGCGGAATATGGAAAGGCTTCTTCTCTGGTTGACCTGGGCTAGGCGCACAACTTTGAGTTAATGTCAGCTGGTACTGTTTCTTTGCGGAATCGTAGTGCTCTTGCACTCGAACCCTTGGAGTACCTGCTTGGCTATACCAATTCTTGAACTGAGTCAGGTCTTTTCCATTGGCGTCAGCCATCGCTGCCAAGAAATCATCACAGGTGACCGCCTGACCATCATGACGTTTGAAATATAAATCCATACCCTTACGGAAACCTTCTTTGCCTAGGAGGGTCTGATACATCCGCACGACTTCAGAACCCTTCTCATAGACAGTGACGGTATAGAAGTTATTGATCTCTTGGTACTCATCGGGACGAATCGGATGCGCCATCGGACCCGCATCTTCTGGAAATTGCAGTTGACGCAATAATCTGACGTCTTCGATACGCTTTACTGCCCTACCGGATTCGCTACCCATTTGATCGGCAGAAAACTCTTGATCTCTAAATACCGTTAGACCTTCTTTTAAGGAAAGCTGGAACCAATCCTGACAAGTGACGCGATTACCAGTCCAATTATGGAAGTATTCATGAGCAACAACACTTTCTATATTGGCGAAGTCGGCATCAGTAGCAGTTTCTGGTTGCGCAAGAACAAACTTGGTATTGAAAATATTCAAACCTTTGTTCTCCATTGCGCCCATATTGAAGTCGCTTACCGCCACAATCATGAAGCGCTCTAAATCTAATTCCAATCCAAAACGTTTTTCATCCCAATGAATAGAGGCAATTAGGGAGTCCATGGCATGTCGCGTCTTCTTTAGATCATGCGGCTCAACCCAAATCTGCAGCAGCTTCTTTGCGCCACTACTGGTGGTGATGGTTTCTTCAATGCATTCCAACTTACCGGCAACTAAAGCAAATAAATAGGATGGCTTCGGAAATGGATCTTCCCATGTGGCGCTATGCCAGCCATTGGGAAGTTTTTCTGTTGTCAATAAGTTGCCATTAGAAAGCAGCACTGGGCACTCGGCTTCGCGCGCACGTAATGTCACGCGATAGCGCGCCATGACATCTGGGCGATCCAGGAAATAAGTAATCTTTCTGAAACCCTCTGCTTCACATTGGGTGAAAAAGTTTCCGTTAGAAACATACAAGCCCATCAGGGTAGTATTTTTTTCCGGAACACAAACGCAAATAATCTCCACAACAAACTTTTCTTTGCCTTCATTTGGTAATGAATGAATCGCAAGTGTTTCTGGCGTTAATTCAAAATGACGATGCGCTTCACCATTGATGCGCAGGCTAACAAACTCGAGCTCTTGCCCGACCAATACTAAGGGGGCTCCTGGCTTAAAGCTTTTGCCTGGTAAAACCTCAATACGACTTTTCACAATGGTTCGCGCTGGATCCAAGGCAATATCTAGCTCAACTTGGTCGAAGGTGTATGCCGGCGGGAGGTATTCGAGCCTACGAAAGCTCTGGGGGAGATCAGTTTTCATGAGCCTATTTTAAGTCTTGGCTGGCAGACTGCTGGCTTCCTTATTTCAGGACCATATGATGGTGGCCAGACCAATTGCAATAAAGGTGACGGCCGCAACGGCGTGAACCCACTGAATGGGCATGCGCTTCGTGAATTTCTGACCAATCCAGACCGCCGGTGCATTAGCTAACATCATCCCCAATGTGGTGCCTATTGTTACGGAAACCACATCCTCATAGCGGGCACCTAAGGCAATGGTCGCAATTTGCGTCTTATCCCCCATCTCCGCCAAGAAGAAAAGACCTACCGTTAGCAAAAACACTTGGAGCGCTCTATCAGCCACCTGAGAACCAGCAGTATCATCAATCTGATCTGGCACCAGTAACCATAAGCCGATTCCCAAAAAGCTCAAACCCAAAATCCAACGCATGACATCAGGTGACACTAAAGTGGTGAGCCAATGACCCAAAAAAGCAGCGCAAGCATGATTTGCAATCGTGGCAATAAAAATACCTGCAATGATCGCTAACGCTTGCTTGGAATAGCGAGCAGCCAGCATCAATGAGAGTAATTGGGTTTTATCTCCCATCTCCGCTAGAGCAACCACCCCAGCAGAAAGGGTTAGGGCTGAAAAATCGATCAATTGAAAATTCCGGTAGGTTGAGCAAATACTTGCGAATTGGGCATAGTGTATATCCCCCTGCCTACCGGACTAGGCAAACACTAGATTAAATGCCCTATGCCACTAAAAGCTCCTCAGCCAATGCAAAATCTAAGCCTTGAGCCATTGCCACAGGCTTTGATGTCAACACCCCCTTATGCACACTTAGGCCATTGCGCAAGTGATGATCAATTGAAAGCGCTTTCATCACCCCCCGATTAGCCAAAGCCTCAACAAATGGATAGGTAGCATTCGTTAATGCAAATGTAGATGTTCTGGCAACTGCTCCGGGCATATTGGCCACACAGTAGTGAAGTACGCCATCCACCACAAAAGTTGGGTCTGCATGTGTAGTTGGCTTAGATGTTTCGAAACAGCCGCCTTGATCAATGGCAACATCCACCACAACTGAACCTGGCTTCATGGTTTTAATCATGTCGCGCGTAACCAATTTTGGCGCCGCTGCACCAGGCAGCAAGACCGCTCCAATCACGACATCAGCTTCACACACTTCTTGTTCAATCAGTAGGCTGTCAGAATAAAAAGTTCTGACACGATTGCCATAGAACATATCAATCTGACGCAGGCGATCAATATCACGATCAAAGATACAAATATCAGCCCCCATACCGACTGCCATTTGCAAAGCGTTACGACCTACGACGCCACCGCCCAGAATGACAATTTTTGCTGGTGAAACGCCGGGAACGCCTGCCATCAGAACACCTAAGCCACCGTTGGTTTTTTCTAAATGCGAGGCAGCTGCCTGAATAGACATTCGTCCTGCCACTTCACTCATAGGTGCCAGTAGTGGTAGAGCACCGTTGAGAGCAGTCACGGTCTCATAGGCAATACAGGTGGCACCTGATTGCAGCAAGGCTTTTGTCTGCCTCGGATCTGGGGCTAAGTGCAAATACGTAAACAGAATTTGGTCCTCGCGCAACATGGCGCATTCTTGCGCCTGAGGCTCTTTGACTTTCACAATCATCTCTGCTCTTTGAAAAACTTCTGCCGCGCTATTCACTAGGGTGGCTCCAGCAAGTCGATAAGACTCATCCGTTAAACCGATTTGCTCGCCAGCACCTCGCTGAATCAGAACAGAATGTCCTTGTTTACAAAGTCCGCTAATATTACCCGGGGTTAACCCAACCCGGAATTCATTATTTTTAACCTCTTGAGGTACGCCAATAATCATTGCCTTCTCCTATTATTTAAAGTCACGCTGGTTAGCAGTTTTGCGATGTAAGCCCGCGACATAAAACATCACGAGATATACGCCCAATAAACACGGTCCCACGATGAGTGCGATCCGTGCATCCTCATGAAAGCCCATCAACACCACTACTAAGCCAATAAATGCCAGAGCAAACCATGAGGAATAGGGCCACCAAGGAGCGCGATAACCTAACTCCGCTACTTGGGATTGAGAGAGCGAGCGACGGAATTGAACCTGCGTAATCAAGATTGCGATCCAGACCATGAGGCCGATAAATGTCACTGCAGCCATCATGTATTGAAAGGCTTTGTCAGGAACAAAGTAGTTCAGCACTACACCTGACATGCAGACTCCGACTGTAGTCATCACTGCGCGATGCGGAACGCCGTACCGTGAGAGCTTTGAAAAAGATCTAGGGGCGTAGCCGTTAGACGATAAGGAGTACAACAAGCGTCCACCACTAAAGATCCCGGCATTGCAAGAAGAAAGTGCTGCCGTGATCACGACAAAATTAATTAAGCCTGCCGCTTCTCGCAAACCCAGCCTTTCAAACATCACGACAAATGGACTACCTTGCTGTCCGACCTGATTCCAGGGAAAGATGGCCAAAATAACCAGGATGGCGCCCATGTAAAAAATCAGAATGCGCCAAGCCAATGAATCAATGGCCATGGGAATCGTTTTTTGCGGGTTCTCAGCCTCGCCCGCAGAAAGACCAATCATTTCTATACCAACATAAGCAAACAAGACCATTTGCAATGACAGCAACATACCGCTGATACCATTTGGAAAGAAACCGCCATGCTGCCATAAATTACTCAGACCAATGGGCTGCCAATCATTGGTAAAGCCAAACAAGATGACTGAACCTCCAAGTGCAATCATTGCAACAATCGCCACCACTTTGATCAGAGCAAACCAAAACTCAAATTCCCCAAATACCTTGACAGCAATCAGATTGATCAAGCCCATCATCACGATAGAAGAAAGTGCCCAAATCCACTGCGGGGTCTCGGGAAACCAAATACTCATATAGATACCAACCGCTGTAACTTCAGCAATCCCAACCACGATCCAATAAGTCCAATACCCCCAGCCCACCATATACCCTGCTAGTGGGCCTACATAGGTATTGGCGTAGGCCGCGAAAGAGCCGGCTACGGGTTCATGCACCGCCATCTCACCAAGTGTCCGCAGCACAATAAAAGCAACAATACCTGCGAGCAAATAACCCAGAAGAATGGATGGACCCGCTATTTGAATTGCGCTTGCCGACCCCAGAAATAATCCAACGCCGATGGTTGAGCCCAAGGCCATCAAACGAATATGTCGTACTTTGAGATGGCGCTTTAAACCAGTGTGTTCAGTCTGCAAGAGAGACCTCCTTTCGATTTGTCGTTGGCGATTTACCAACGGAGCAAAGTCTAGGGAGGACTGCCGGCAAGCACTAGGGGAGAAAAATTACTAAAGTGATTAATTAAATAAATATATGCAGGCAAATATCGAAATGTCTTTTAAATCAACGTAGAGTTTGAAATAAATAATTTCTGACTGCAAAAGAATCAGTAATTTCTTACAGGGAATCCCCTTAAGGATTTATGGTGTTTTTTGAGAAAAGCTTACTGCGCGGAAATGAGGTTCAGAATTTCTGCGGCGGCGGCAAGCCCGCAAGCAGCCGTCACCATGATCGTTGAGCCGTAGCCTGAGCAGGCCAGGCCTCCACTGGAAGCACCAGCCCGTGGTTCATGCGAGTAGATCGCACGAATACCAATTTTTTTCTTGAGATTTCTGGAGAAACCATGATCCTGTCTAAGTCCTTGGCGAACCTTGGCTAACAAAGCATCTTGTTCGGTGCGCGATAGATCATCACAACGTACCGAGGTTGGGTCCGACTTGCCACCAGCAGCACCACACATGACTAATGCACGATGATTCTTGACAGCCCAAACTGATAAAGCAATTTTGGTTTGCACTGAATCTGTAGCATCCAATACCAATGCATTGGCTGGAATGAGGCGATCTAAGTTTTCTGGCTCCAAGAACTCATCGCAAGCAGTCAACTGGATTTCGGGATTAATTTGCAGAACGCGTTGCGTCATCGCTGCCACTTTTGCTTTACCGTACTGCCCTTCTATGGCGTGTAACTGTCGGTTGGTATTGCTCTCGGAGATGTGATCAAAATCAATGATGACAAGGTGTCCGATGCCGGTGCGAGCCAAGGCCTCTGCTGCCCAGGATCCCACTCCACCTAGACCAGCCACCACCACGGTTGCATTCAGAAAGCGCTCACGTAGTTCTGGCCCATAGAGTCGTGAGACCCCGCCAAAACGCCGATTTTCTATGCTTCCCTCTACCTTGTCTTCTGCCATAGCTTCTCTTTATACTGAATAAATGGACTCCATTGCACAACTTCGCAAAAACTATACCTTTGGTCAATTATCAGAGACTGAGGTTCCTCAGGACCCGCTCCAGCTTTTTAAGCTTTGGTTTGATCAAGCCGTAAAGGCAGAGTGTCCAGAACCTAACTCCATGACCTTAGCGACTGCAAATCAGGCCGGAAATCCATCAGCCCGTATTGTCTTACTAAAAGGCGCAGACCAAAATGGCTTTACCTTTTTTACTAACTACAAGAGCCAAAAAGGCAAAGAATTGGCTATTCGCCCACAGGCAGCCCTCCTCTTTCATTGGCATGAGTTAGAGCGCCAGGTGCGCATTCAGGGTGTTGTGGAGCGGGTTAGCGCTGCTGAAAGCGATGAGTACTTTCATTCCCGCCCATCTGCCTCCAGAATTGGTGCTTGGGCTTCACCTCAAAGTGCTGCCATCCCAAACCGTGAATTCTTAGAGGAAGCCGAAAAGCGTTTTAAAACAGAGTTTGGCGATACCCCTCCGCGCCCAGAGCATTGGGGTGGCTACCGCCTACGCCCAACTGAAATTGAATTCTGGCAAGGTCGCCCTTCTCGACTGCATGACCGTATGCACTACAAGTTAGACGGTGCTGACTGGCGAGTGAACCGCCTGGCACCCTAAAGACTTTTATTCCTCAGGAATACTGCGGGGCTATGAGCGATTTAAATTTCGCTCTGAATTTGGCGAGCTTGGGTGCAACTACTGCCATGCAATACCCTTGATTAGGATGTTGCTGAAAATAGTTCTGGTGATAGTCTTCTGCGGGATAAATAGTTGGGGCAGCATCAATCTGCGTCACCACTGGATTGGCGTAGATTTTTGAATCCTCGAGTTCTTTCACTACCTCATGCGCAATCTGCGATTGCTTTTCACTGTGAGTAAAAATCACCGAACGATATTGCGTGCCATGATCATTGCCTTGATAGTTCAAGGTAGTTGGATCATGAATAACAAAGAAGATTTCCAATAAATCTCTAAACGAAACGATTTGCGGATCAAATAAAATGTCGACAATCTCGGCATGGCCTGATACGCCAGTGCAGACAGCTTCATAAGTTGGATTTGGCCTAGCGCCACCGGCGTAGCCAGAAACTACAGACCGAACGCCAGTAATTTGCTGATAAACCGCCTCAAGACACCAAAAACAGCCTCCACCCAAGGTGGCACGCTCTAAAAGGGGTTCTTTTTTATCTAAATTTGTTTCCATGGCTTTATCCTAATGCCTTATTCCAATACCTGCCAACTATTAATAGACTATGAATCGCTTCACTATCCAACTCGATGAAATGAAAGCAGCCTACGCTGCAGAACCAAACCCTACTCTCGAAGTGAGATTGGATCGAATTGCCCGCATTGAAAAAATGATTGAGGCAAATGAAGAAAAAATCTGTAAAGCCCTCGAAGCGGACTTCGGAGTGCGCCATCCAGTAGAAACCAGACTTGCTGAGTGTCAGATGATTTATCAGGCCTGCAAGTACACCCGTAAGCATCTCAAAGAATGGATGAAGCCGGAGCAGAGGGAGGTTCCATCACATATGGGCACCTCTCAAGCCTGGGTTGAGAGTCAATCCTTAGGCGTAGTTGGCATCCTGAGCCCCTGGAACTATCCAGTTCAATTGGCACTCATTCCTGCGATCGCTGCTTTTGCTGCGGGTAATCGCGTTTGGCTCAAACCTTCTGAACGAAGCTCACGCACCTCAGGTTTTGTTGCCAGCCTCATTCAAGAATATTTCCACCCTAGTGAGTTCTGCGTCACAACCGGCGGCCCAGAAGTAGCTGAGCAATTTGCAGCACTACCTTTTAATCACCTTTTCTTTACTGGCTCAGGAACCATTGGCAAAAAAGTGATGCGTGCTGCCGCAGAAAACCTCACACCCGTGACTTTGGAACTGGGCGGTACAACGCCCGTCATTATTGATAAGAGCGCCAAACTCAAAGATGCTGCTAGCTCGATTATTTATGGCAAGTTACTCAATGGTGGTCAAACCTGTATTGCTCCTGACTACGTTTTACTAGAGCAAAGTATTCAAGAAGAATGTATTCAAGAATTACAAGCCGCAGCGCAAACTCAATTTAGTAATCCAGAAGAACTGACAGGTCCTATTGATGAGCGCCAACTGCAATACTGGCAACACCTAGTCAGCGATGCACTAGACCGTGGCGCAAAAGTGATTCCTTTGCTCAATAACCCCGGTGCTGGCGCAAGACCATTTGAGCCTATTGCATTGATCAACGTTCCGCCGGAAGCCCGCATTCTTCATGAAGAAATCTTTGGACCCATTCTGCCGATCATCACCATTGCAGATACCTCGGCAGCGATTGCTTATGTCAATAACAAACCAAATCCCCTGGCTCTTTATTGGTTTGGTAAAGATAAAAAGAATATGAAGCGGGTTTTAAATGAAACGCGCTCTGGTGGCGTCACTATTAATGACACGCTCTTACATATCACCATTGAAGATCTGCCTTTTGGCGGCGTCGGTGCGAGTGGCATGGGTAGTTATCACGGTAAAGCAGGCTTTGATACCTTTAGCCATCAAAAGTCGATCCTTGAAGTACGCGGCTTCTTTGGTTTAAACCTTTTCAAGGGAACCAAAACAGCGCGCCCTCCATATGGAAAAATGACTGAGTGGCTTTTGCGTTATCTCAAATAAAGAGCTAAACAAGCAATAGTTGAATCACTCAGCTCCTTAGATAAGGCTTTATCTCTCCATTTGGGAATTAAGTCGGGAAAACCCTTGTAATTGAGTGCTGAAAATGCCATAATAGGAGGCTTTTTAAAGCAATTTGATTCATCGCCCCCCAGCTCTATTTCAGCGATTAGTTTAGAAGTCATAAACACAACAACGCTGCCGCTTGTCTGATGGTCGATGCCTTTGACCATCGC
>CAITHY010000105.1 GCA_903892315.1 uncultured beta proteobacterium
AGAAGTAGGAAGAAGTGATTTCATCTTGCTATAATATCGGCTTATTCCTCGATAGCTCAGTCGGTAGAGCGCCGGACTGTTAATCCGTAGGTCCCTGGTTCGAGCCCAGGTCGAGGAGCCAAATAAGTAAAGCCCCTAGAGCAATCTAGGGGCTTTTTCTTTTGGAAGCGTAAAGCAATCTACTCAGATCAGACCCTTCTTGCGTAGATTAGCTAAGCGATTATTCAAAGTCTTCATAGTCAGAAGATTGTATTTGTCACCTTCTTTCCAAGCACTACCTTTCCACTCAATGCCTTCTGGTGTGGCGTTAGCAAACGGCTCTTTACCTTCTTTTGCGTAGCCTTCTAAAATAGCAATGAGTGCCGCACGATCATCAGATCCGCCAGCATCTTTGATTGCATCCAAAATCGGTTTGGTGATCGTATCGCTATAAGTCACCTTGGCATCCAGATGTTTGGGTGCTACTGGCTCTTCAAAGATGTACTCATGGGGCCACTCAAAAACATTCCTGGCGGAATTTTTTACGGCTGCTGGACTCACTGCACCGCTCTCAGGATTTTTTGGCTCGGTTGGTAGGTTTAATCCTAAAATCCAAGTTTCGAATTCTGCAATACGGCTATAACGCTTTTCTTCGCTATCGCGCTTTTGCTCCTCTTGAGAGAGTAATAAAGTGACCCATGCCCAGGCAATATCTTTAGGTATTGCAAACTCTTGAGCCAAAATACTACTGGCTTTTTTTAGGATGGGTTTGGATGTCAGTTTTGTCATTACGTTCTTTCTTGCTTCTTTCTTGATTATTTCTGTATTTTTTAGTGAGCGCCTTCAATATAGGGTGAAAAGTCAAAGGGCAGGCTCCCCGGTCATGTTGACAATACTCTCCACGTCCTCCGTAGGATACTCTTCCTTAGTCGCCGGCTTGCATGTCAAATGAACGCAAACCTTGGTCTAACAGGCCCCAGGGCTGATCCATGCTGTAAATCAAGCAAGATCGGCTGTATTCACTAAAATAGGCGGATGACTAAGATTCCTGAACTTCTCGCCCCAGCTGGTAGCCTTTCCATGCTACGTACCGCCTTTGATTTCGGCGCCGACGCTATTTATGCCGGACAGCCTCGCTATTCACTGCGTGTTCGCAATAACGACTTTGGCAAGATCGAGGTTCTCAAGCAAGGCATTGATACTGCCCATGAAATGGGTAAGAAGTTTTATTTGGTTTCTAATTTATTGCCACATGGCGGTAAGACGCGTACTTACATTAAAGATATGGATCCGGTGATTGCATTAAAGCCCGATGCTTTAATCATGTCGGATCCTGGATTAATCATGATGGCGCGTGAAGCTTGGCCAGACATGCCGATTCATTTATCAGTACAAGCCAATACGGTTAATGGTGCTTCTGCTAAGTTTTGGAGATCTGTTGGTATTAGTCGCGTGATTCTATCTCGCGAGCTCTCTTTTGATGAAATCGAAGAAGTGCGTCAAGACTGTCCTGAGATGGAGCTTGAGGTATTTGTTCACGGCGCTCTCTGCATTGCTTACTCTGGTCGCTGCCTGTTATCAGGCTATATGTCGCACCGCGATTCGAATCAAGGTGCCTGTACCAATGCTTGCCGTTGGGATTACAAGGTGAAACCTGGGCAACAAAATACTAGTGGTGATGTGGTACTACTTCAAGAGGCGCGCCGTCCTGATGAATTGATGCCGATGGAAGAAGATGAACATGGCACCTACATCATGAACTCCAAAGATCTGCGAGCCGTTGAGCATATTGAGCGCTTGACCAAGATGGGCGTTGATTCTTTCAAGATTGAAGGTCGCACTAAATCACCTTATTACGTTTCACGGACTGTTCAGTCATATCGTGCGGCGATTAATGATGCCGTTCAAGGCAAGCCATTTAATACCGCTTTGTTAGGACAATTAGAAGGCTTGGCTAATCGTGGCTATACCGATGGTTTTTATGAGCGTCACCATGATAAAGAGTACCAACTCTATATGCGTGGTCACTCTTTGTCTGGCCGCAGCTTATATGTTGGGGAAACGCTCGAGATCGATTCAGCAACAGGTCGAGTTAAGGTTGACGTCAAGAACCGCTTTTCTGTGGGTGATAAGATCGAAATCATCGAACCAAACGGAAATACGGATGTTGAATTGACTGAAATGTGGAATATGAAGGGTGAAGCGATTGATGTTGCACCAGGTTCAGGTCACTTTGTTTGGCTCAATATTCCGATGGCTACCAAACATGCCTTCATTGCGCGCTATACGCAAGAGCCAGCGCCAGCAGAGGTAGCCAGTTCTAGTGCCTGCTCTACTTGCGGCGATTAAACCTCCATTCCTTCAACTGAAGATTTTCATGACTAACAGCGCCAAGATTCAATCGAGCAAACCGAGCCTGAAAATCAAACTCGAAGGAGAAATGCGGAAGGCGATAGCTTTATCGATCTACTTCGGTACCTGGTTCTGCGCGATTACCTTTATGGCCGCAACCGCCCTTGAAGAGCGCCCTATTCCCCTGTCTCTCTTTGGTTTTGCATTGATTAAAGCTGCTTTGTCAGCGAAATTTATGTTGATCGCCCAGGCTATTTATCCAATAAAGATCGATAAACAAAGTGGCATCGTTAAATCACTTCTGCTTGAGTCGCTGATTTACCTAGCAATTGTTATTGCCTTGAACTACCTTGAGGCTGGAGTCCATGGACTTTTCAATGGCAAAGAATTTATCGCGTCAATGGCCGCCTTTGGAAGTGGTGATCCATTGAGAGTCCTTGCTATGTCTATCGTGTATTGGCTCATTGTTTGGCCCTACTTAATTTTTGTGGGATTCAATATGGTCGTTGGCAATACCGAAACTCTTACAGTCCTATTTGGCGCTAAAAAATAATTGGCTTACTTGTATTACGTAAGAATTTTTTGTCTATGTCTATTGGGATTTTTTTTCCAGCAGGCCTATGCACAAGAAATTGAAGCTCGTGCGTATTCTAATGCGCCCATTGGCATTAATTTTGTTAGCGGCGGTATTGCTCAAGCCAAAAGTGGTTCTTACACACTCAGTACTGAGGCAGCAAGCCTGACCCGCATCATTGATGTTTTTGGACAGTCGGGAAGGATTAATCTCTTACTCCCCTATGCGCAACTTTCAGGTACTGGTAGTATTGGGACCCAAAATATGAACGCCTCTGCAGAAGGGCTATCCGATCCAATCGTAAAGATCTCTGCCAATCTGTATGGTGCGCCAGCACTCTCGCTGGAGGAATTTAAGAATTACCAGCAAGACTTAATTATTGGCGCCAGTCTTGCAGCATCCATCCCATGGGGTAAGTACAACAGCGAGCAAATGCTGAACGTAGGTGCTAATCGCTCTCTGATTCAGCCCGCCATCGGAGCATCTCAAGCAGTTGGGCCATGGCGTTTGGAATTAGCAGGCATGGCCACGATTTACACCAGCAATACCAGCTTTCTGGGGAGTAATACGCTTTCCCAAAATCCCATCTATTCCTCGGAAGCCCATGCAATCTATTACTTTCAGAACACGGCCTATATTTCTGCCGATGCGACCTATTTCATTGGTGGCCAGAAATATGTCAATGGAACGGCAATCAGCACCTCCCAAGAAAATTGGCGCTTTGGCAGCACTTTTTCCTACCCGATCAATAGGCAAAATTCGATCCGCTTAACTGCTAGCAAAGGTGTCTACTCCAGTACCAACACTGACTACACGGCACTAGGAGTCTCTTGGCAGTACCGCTGGGGTGGCGGACTGTAGGTAAATTGACTATTCCATCGCTACAATAAAGCCAAAGAACATTCAAAAGAGATACGAGACAATCATGAGCAATAAACCAAAAGATCTAGCAGAAAGCGGTTTACGCAAGGGCCTAACGAGCTATGGCGATAAAGGCTTCTCTTTATTTTTACGTAAAGCATTTATTAAAGGTGCTGGATATACCAATAGCGCATTAGATCGGCCTGTCATCGGCATTATCAATACCGGTAGTGCGTACAACCCCTGCCATGGCAATATGCCCCAGCTCCTCGAAGCCGTAAAGCGCGGGGTGATGTTAGCCGGTGGTTTGCCAATGGAATTTCCGACAATTTCTATTCATGAGAGTTTTGCGGCACCTACTAGCATGTACTTACGCAATCTGATGTCGATGGACACCGAAGAAATGTTGCGTGCGCAGCCGATGGATGCCGTAGTCATGATTGGTGGTTGCGACAAGACTGTTCCTGCGCAAATGATGGGTGCCGCCTCGGCAGGCTTACCAGCCATTCAACTGATTACTGGTTCAATGCTAACCGGCTCACACCGTAGTGAACGTGTTGGCGCATGTACTGACTGCCGCCGTTACTGGGGCAAGTTCCGTGCCGGTGAGATTGATGAGGTTGAAAAAGATGAAGTCAACGATCAGCTGGTAGCCAGTGTTGGTACCTGTTCAGTAATGGGCACCGCAAGCACTATGGCTTGTATCTCTGAAGCCTTAGGCATGACCGTGCCAGGTGGCGCTACTCCTCCTGCAGTTACAGCAGATCGCATTCGCATAGCAGAAGAAACCGGCACTTGTGCCGTAAAGATGGCTAAAGAAGGATTAACGATCGATAAAGTACTCACTGCTGACGCATTTGAAAATGCCATGCGTATTTTATTAGCGATTGGTGGATCCACTAATGGCATTGTTCACTTGGCGGCTATTGCTGGTCGCATGGGTCTCGAGATTGATTTAGATGCGCTCGATAAGATGGGTGATGAAACCCCCGTTCTGGTCGACCTCAAGCCTTCAGGTGATCACTATATGGAAAACTTCCATGATGCTGGCGGCATGACCACCTTGCTTCGTGAACTCAAGCCACTCTTGAAGCTTGATGCAATGACGGTTTCAGGTAGGACTCTTGGCGAAGAAATTGATGCCGCTCCACCGAGCTTTAAACAAGATGTCGTCCGTCCATTTGATCAGCCGATCTATCCGCGCGGTAGTATTGCTGTATTACACGGCAATCTAGCTCCTGGTGGCGCGATCATTAAGCAATCCGCCGCTAATGAAAAGCTCATGGAACATGAAGGTCGTGCCGTGGTTTTTGAAGATGCTGCCGATTTAGCCAATCGCATTGATAGCCCAGATTTAGATGTTACTGCTGAAGACATCTTGGTGCTTAAAAATATTGGGCCTAAAGGCGCTCCTGGTATGCCGGAGGCTGGCTACATTCCGATTCCAATGAAATTGGCACGTGCTGGCGTGAAGGACATTGTCCGCATCTCTGACGGACGTATGAGTGGCACAGCTTTTGGGACGATTGTGTTGCACGTCACCCCAGAATCCGCTATTGGCGGTCCATTGGCGCAAGTACGCAATGGTGATCGCATTCGTTTAAGCGTGAAGAATCGCGAGATTAGCTTACTCATTTCAGACGAAGAACTGGCTCAGCGCATGAAAGACAATCCTATTACTTCTCCAACCGCTGAACGCGGCTATAAGAAGCTCTTTTTAGATACCGTGACACAAGCAGACCAAGGTGTGGACTTTGATTTCTTGAGAGCAGTCAAAATGGTTGGCAAAACCCCTTCAACTAAATAGAAGTTTTAACAATGAACGCTAACCTCTTGCGCAGGGGCATGAATTTATGGCCCCCGTTCCTGGGTGCAGGTATTACGGTTGAGCATATTGCCAAAGACTTTCGCCAGGCCAAGGTAAGCCTTAAGTTTGGTCTGCTGAATCGCAATATTATTGGCGTTCATTTTGGTGGCAGCCTTTTTGCAATGACGGACCCCTTCTTTATGATGATGGTGTCTCAGAATATTGGCAAAGGCTATATTGTTTGGGATCAAGCGGCTAAGATAGAGTTTTTGAAACCTGGCAAAGGCAAGGTTCATGCCAACTTTGAAATTACTCAAGCCCAAATTGATGGCATCATCAACGCCGCTGAGTCTGGCGGCAAAGTACTCAAAGACTTTGTCGTTGATGTGAAAGATCAAGAGGATGATGTAGTCGCGAGAATTACCAAGACTTTATATATCCGCAAGAAGGTCAAGAAAAGCTAACGAATATTGTTAGTTTTTTATAAATCAATTTGCTCATTTTCATATGCAGGCGCATCTAGCCTGCGCATCTCGCCTTCAATCCAAGCCTCTACCTCTAGCTGCAGCTGCTCTTCTGATTTTCCCTGTACTGAAATCACTGGGCCAACAGAAAGCGTAATCACTCCAGGACGCTTTAAGAAGGTATTTCTAGGCCATAAGACTCCTGAGTTCTGCGCTACAGGAAGAATGTCAGTTTGAGTGCTAATAGCAAGTCGCATGCCGCCTTTTCGATAAGGCTTAAATGACCCACGTGGAGTTCGAGTGCCTTCTGGATAAATCGCGATCCATTTTCCCTCAGATAAAACTACCTTACCCTGTTCGTTGACTGCTGCTCGTGCCCTCTCGCGATCACCACGATTAATATGAATCATCTTTAACGAGGCCAAAGCCCAACCAAAAAATGGCACAAACAATAATTCTCTTTTGAATACAAAACAAAGCTGTTTTGGAAAGAAGGCTGGGTAGATAAAGGTCTCCCATGCGGATTGATGCTTGCCTAAAATAATCAGCGATTTATTAAAGTCTTGCGGGATATTCTCAAAGCCTTTTATTTTGATATCAATTCCACAGAAAAATAACAGCGCTTTCTGAGTTAAGCGGCACCAAAATACGCCCATTTGGTAACGCGTACTTTGACTCGTAATGGGGATTACCAAAATAATTACACTAGCAACGATGGTGACAGTTGTGAAACCAAAGATATAGAACAGTAACGAACGAAGCCAAAGATTCACGATGGTATTTTTGCTAATGAAGAGCTAAAAACGTATTTTAAATGATTGGCCTTTATGTGTTGACGCTTGGTAACGCTCATAAATCCCGTAATTCTCGTCTTAGGATTTTTCCAACATTCGTTTTGGGTAGTTCGGCACGGAAAACAATATGTTTCGGGCGCTTATAGTTCGTCAGGTTCTCTTTGCAGAATGCCAAGATGGCCTCTTCGGTTAAGGACTGATCCTGTCTCACCACAAACGCCTTGACAGCCTCACCTGAATCTTCATCCGGAACGCCAATGACTGCGCACTCCAAGACGCCTGGAATCAAAGATAGAACTTCTTCTACCTCGTTTGGATAGACGTTAAATCCAGAAACTAGCACCATGTCTTTCTTACGATCCACGATCTTGGTTAAGCCATCCGCATTCATGATGCCGATGTCGCCTGATTTAAAGAAGCCATCAGGCGTCATGACATTCTTAGTTTCTTGGGGCTTGTTCCAATAACCAGCCATGACCTGCGGTCCTCGAATACAAATCTCGCCAGGAGTGCCGAAAGGCACTTCAATACCGTCCTCACCCAGGATAACCACCTCAGTACTGGGTACAGGAAAACCAATATAGCCCGTGAAACTATCGATTAATGCTGAATTTACACAGGCTACTGGTGATGTTTCAGAGAGGCCATAGCCTTCAGCAATGGGAGCGCCAGTCATTTCTTGCCAATGATCAGCAACGGCCTTTTGCATCGCCATACCGCCACCAATCGTGGCCAAAATATTAGGGAACTTCACAGAGGCAAATTCAGGTTTGTGCATCAATGCATTGAAGAGTGTATTCACACCAGGGAAAATATTGATATCAGGATGCTTCTTCAACAATTTAATGAAGCCATCAAAGTCACGGGGATTGGGCACTAAAACAAGTAAACCCCCTTTACGCATACCCAATACCGCACAGGCCGTTAAAGCAAAGATGTGATACATCGGCAGTGCGCACAAAAAGACGAGTTGTCCAACCTGTTTACGCTTTAAAGCAGGGTCAAGCCATAGCTCAGTTTGCAATACGTTAGATAGGATATTTTTATGAAGCAGAATGGCACCCTTAGATACGCCAGTAGTACCGCCAGTGTATTGAAGAAATGCAATATCTTCTAGTTTTGAATTTGGTTTTGTCCAATGATGCGCACTTCCAGAATGTAACGCATCGGAAAATGAAATGTGGCCAGGTAAATCCCAGGCAGGCACTGCTTTTTTGATATTGCGTAAAACAAAATTTACTATTGCGCCTTTGAGTCCAATCATTTCACCGATTGAGGTAACAATCGTTTGCTTGAGTGGCGCACTCTGAGCAATGTCTTGATATACATGTGCAAAATTTTCAAGAATGATCAAGACAGATGCGCCACTGTCTTTGAGTTGGTATTCCAACTCTCGTGCCGTGTAAAGTGGATTCACATTCACTACAACATAACCTGCTCGCAAAACCCCTAGCATTGCAATCTGAAACTGAACTACATTGGGAAGCATAATGGCAACTCTAGCGCCCGGCTCCAGGCCTTGAGACTGAAGATAGGCAGCGAAGTTCCTAGAGTGACGATCTACCTCACGATAACTAACGTGCTTGCCTAAAAACTCACAGGCTTTTCTATTGGGGTAGCGAACAAAAGACTCATCAAACATATCCAATAAGGAAGAATATCCAGAGATATCGACTTCATAAGGTACGCCTTCTGGATATTGCTTAAGCCATGGTTTGGAAGGATTAGTCATAACGAAAAGAAAATTTTCAAAGTGAAATAAATACTATAAGAAATAAAAAGCCCTCTATAAAGAGGGCTTTTATTCAAGCAATTAAAGCATTAGAAGCGGTAACCAACACCAACAAGGAAGTCGGTACCAGTTCCCTTGAGTGGAACACTTAATGACGCACCTGTAGAGGTGGTAGCACTTGCGTTGGAGTTACCATAGGAAGCATAGTTAACCTCACCCAAGATGTAAATAGATGAAGTAACCATTTGCTTGTATCCCAAGCCGAGGGTATATCCAGTGAGATTTGTTGAGTTGTAGGCAACAATTGGTGATGACAAACCAATTGTTGCGCCTGTGTAGCCCACCTTGAAATAAGCCAAGCGATCTTTGTCAATGACATATCCGGGGCTCAAGAAAATATTATATAAATTTTTAACGTTGTAGCTACCTACAGTAGATCCTAAGGGGATCCCTCCTTGAGCTGTTGCAAAACTAAACGTGCCTGTAGCCGAAGAGCTTGCACCAGGATAATAAGTCGCACCAACACCAAGGACATAATCGCTATTAATGCCAAAATTGTAGCCCGCTGCAAGGTTCGCAGTTCCGGTTGAGATGTTATTTAGATTGGATCCTGTGGCAGTAACGCCAATTGAGGACGGATAAGGGGCTGGCAAACCAGTAGGCTGCGTACCTGTTCCTTGACCAACTGAAGGGTTAAACATTGCATAACCCACTGAAACCTGGCCATATGCACCTTCCCAAGCATTCGCTTTAGATTGGGCCATTGCTGAACCAGCAGCCACACTGGTTAACGCTAGAGCAAGCGCAGTGATTTTTACATGTTTCATGTCTCTTCCTATTAAATATTGGTTTTCATTTGTAATGCAGCTTTTTAGACTTTATAGATTTTTTACTCAATTTAGAGCTCGGGTTTTCACCAATGAAATTGCTGTGATGCACAAATTCATCACTCTGCCTTCTAAGACCAACCCAGGACCCCTTTACAACATGCCTCTCAAAGCAATTTCATTTATTTTTGATAGTTTTGATTTGTAAAAATCTTCAGGTAATATAAACGAACGATCGTATTATTTTTACAACAATTGAGGTTTTTTCACACAACCATGTTTGATATAAGGTCAACACAAACGGTCTCTATGGGCGAATCCAAAAAAGGATTAGTCACCAAATCCGTCATTTTGCAGGCAGCCCTCGAGATAGCCAGCAAGTCCGGACTAGAAGGAATCACAATTGGTCATCTCGCTGAAATTGTTGGGATGAGTAAAAGCGGTGTCTTTGCTCACTTTGGTTCACGTGAGGAACTTCAAATTGAAGTCATTCGCAAATATTACGAACACTTTTCACAAGTCGTCTTTATCCCTGCTCTATCCAAGGCAAAGGGTTTGCCTCGTTTACAGCACATGATTGTTTCGTGGCTCAAGATGAGTGTTGGGGAGAATACCTCTAGTTGCTTCTTTATTGCTGGTGCAGCCGAATTTGATGATCGCCCCGGTATTGTGCGTGATGAATTAGTGCGTAGTGTTAAAGACTGGCGCTCTGCACTTCTGAGAGCAATTAAGGAATCCGTTGCTGCAGGGCACTTAAAGAAGTCTGTTAACCCTCAAGAGATACTTTTTCAGCTCTACAGCATTGTTTTAGGCGCCCATCACGACTCTAGATTCCTACAAAACCCTAAGAGCCTCACGCTTGCAAACAAGCTTATTAAAAATGTTTTGTTAACTCATCTAGCAAGAAAGTAATCATTTGCATGATTAATTTCATTCAAATACCTTCTTTTATTTAATCGCCCACATTAAATCAGGATCCCACATGCCTCAATACAACCCACCCCTCCGTGATATTCAATTTGTAATTCATGAAATGCTTGATGCCGGTAAGGAGTTTGCAGCTTTACCCGCCTATCAGGATGTTGATAAAGACACCATGAATCAAATCATTGAAGAGGCCGGTAAGTTTGCGAGTGAGATTGCCTTTCCTTTAAATCAGATTGGTGATCAAGAAGGTTGTACACGTCATCAGGATGGTTCAGTTACGACCCCAACTGGCTTTAAGCAAGCCTATGAGCAGTATGTTGCAGGTGGCTGGCCTGCATTGTCATGTGATCCAGCTTATGGCGGCCAAGGATTGCCGCAGCTCCTCAATACCGTTTTGTATGAAACGCTAAACTCTGCTAATCAATCTTGGACGATGTACCCTGGTTTATCGCATGGAGCTTATGAATGTCTTCATGCGCATGGCACTGAAGAGCAGAAAAAAACTTATTTAGAAAAATTGGTTTCTGGTCAATGGACTGGAACGATGTGCTTGACTGAGCCTCATTGTGGTACGGATCTTGGCTTATTAAAAACGAAAGCTGAGCCTCAATCTGACGGCACATACTCTATCAATGGAACCAAGATTTTTATCTCTAGCGGTGATCATGATTTAGCTGAGAACATCGTTCATCTTGTTTTAGCACGTCTTCCAGACTCTCCAATAGGAAGCAAAGGAATCTCTTTATTTGCGGTTCCAAAGTTTCATATTGGGACTGATGGTTCAATTGGTAAAGCCAATGCAGTATCTTGTGGCTCCCTAGAGCATAAGATGGGCATTCATGGAAATGCTACCTGCGTAATGAACTTCGATGGCGCTATTGGCACTCTGGTTGGTGAGCCGCATAAAGGTTTAAACGCCATGTTCGTCATGATGAATGCCGCCCGTCTTGGTGTGGGCATGCAAAGTCTTGGATTGACCGAAGTGGCTTATCAAAACTCAGCCGCTTATGCAAAAGAGCGCCTGCAGATGCGTAGCTTAACTGGGCCTAAAGCTCCTGAAAAAGTAGCTGATCCGATCATTGTGCATCCAGATGTTCGACGCATGCTCTTAACGCAGAGAGCTTATGCAGAAGCTGGTAGGGCTTTCTCATACTGGGTAGCTCTGATGATTGATAAAGAACTCAATCATCCAGATGAAAAGGTGCGTAAAGAAACTGGCGAAATGGTTGCCCTACTCACCCCAATTATTAAAGCTTTTTTAACTGATAACGCATTTACCGCCACCAATGAAGGGCTGCAGGTATTTGGTGGTCATGGCTACATTGCTGAATGGGGTATGGAGCAATATGTTCGCGATGCCCGCATCAATATGATTTATGAGGGCACTAACACCATTCAGTCTCTTGATCTCTTAGGCCGCAAGGTTCTTAGTGATATGGGCAAAAAGCTCACTAAATTTGGCAAGATCATTGAGGAATTCATTGAGGAAGAAGGCGTTCGTAAAGAAATGCAGGAATTTATTGATCCGCTGGCAGATATCGCCGTTAAGGTTGAAAAGCTCACCAAAGAGATTGGCATGAAAGCCATGATGAATCATGAGGAAGTGGGTGCTGCTGCCGTTCCTTACTTGCGCGTAGTGGGCCATTTGATTTATTCCTATCTTTTTGCACGCATGGCAAAGATTGCACTGGCCAATAAATCGAGCAATGACCCCTTCTATCAAGGAAAGCTGGCTACTGCCCGCTTCTACTTTGACAAACTCCTTCCTGAGACAGCCATGCTGATTCGTCAAGCACGTGCTGGATCAAAATCATTAATGGCAATGCCTGCTGATTTTTTCTGAAAGACTGAATATGAGTGATAACAAAATCATTAAAAAGGTAGCCATCCTTGGTGCTGGCGTCATGGGTGCCCAGATTGCTGCGCAGTGTATTAACGTCGGCCTACCAGTTGTTTTATTTGACTTACCGAGCAAGTCCGATGATGGCAAACCAGTGAACAAGAATGCGATTGCTCTCAAAGCGATCGAGAATTTAAAAAAACTAAAGCCCGCTCCACTGGGCTTATCTACGGAAGCCAATCTCATTACACCTGCTAATTATGAAGATGACTTAGGTTTGTTAGCTCAATGCGATCTCATCATTGAAGCGATTGCTGAACGCCTGGATTGGAAGCATGCCCTTTATGAAAAAGTAGCTCCGCATATTCCGGGGCACGCGCTTTTTGCTACCAATACCTCGGGTCTTCCTATTGGTGAGTTAGCCAAGGGATTCTCTGGGGATTTAAAGAAGCGTTTCTGTGGCGTGCACTTCTTTAATCCACCAAGGTACATGCATTTACTGGAACTCATTCCAGCGGCAGACACCGATCTTGCAGTATTAGATGCCCTAGAAACCTTTATGACTTCCACAATGGGTAAGGGGGTTGTCCGCGCTAAAGATACGCCGAACTTTATCGGCAATCGTGTGGGTGTTTTTTCTATCTTGGCCGTGTTTGCTGAGGCACAAAAGTTTGGCCTGGGCTTTGATGAAGTCGATGCCATTACTGGTAGTAAGTTGGGTCGCGCTAAGTCGGCTACCTTTAGAACCAGTGATGTTGTTGGTTTG
This sequence comes from uncultured beta proteobacterium, assembly GCA_903892315.1. Next base: position 12,924 of record CAITHY010000105.1, read on the forward strand.
GATACCATGGCCCATGTGATTAAGACGATGGAAAATGCATTAGAAGGTGATTCTTTTTCTGCATTGTTTAAAACTCCTGAGGTGGTCAGTCAGCTCATTGCCAAAGGTGCACTGGGTCAAAAGACCAAAGCCGGTTTTTACCGCAAGGATGGCAAGAATGTTCTCGTGCTGGATGCCCTCACCGGTGAATACAAGCCTTCTACAGCAACGATTGAACCGCTGATTGAACGCATTCTGAAAAAGCCAATAGCCGAGCGTCTTGAGTTATTACGTGACACTGATGAACCTCAAGCGCAATTCTTATGGGCCATCTATCGCGATATTTTTCATTACTGCGCTATTCACCTTGGTGAGATTGCACAATCTGCTCGCGAAATCGACTTTGCGATGCGCTGGGGTTATGGCTGGGATCAGGGTCCATTTGAAGACTGGCAAGCTGCTGGTGTAACGCAAGTAGCAAACTGGATCAAAGAAGACATTGCTGCTGGCAAAACACTCAGCAAAGAACCCTTGCCTGCCTGGCTCTTTAGTGGACCGGTTGCCGATCAGCAAGCATTCCATACGCCTGAAGGTTCATGGTCTGCCACCGAGAATAAATACATTCCCCGCTCTGCATTGCCGGTATATCAAAAGCAAGTATTTAGAGCGCCACTATTAGGAGATGGATCTCCTGATCCTAAAACAGCGGGCACTACTGTTTTTGAAAACACAGACCTCCGAGCTTGGGTAGATACTAAACAACCTGAGGTTTTAATTGCCTCATTCCGCTCGAAGATGAATACCTTTAGCCCAGAGGTATTAAGCGGTCTCCAAAAAGCAGTTGAAATTGCAGAAGCGAACTACGCAGGTCTAGTGATCTGGCAACCGACTTCATTAAAACTAGGCACTCCAGGAGGCCCCTTCTCTGCAGGTGCCAATTTAGAAGCCGCGATGCCAATGGTCATGAAAGGTGGCCCTGCAGGCGTGGAGCCGTTCGTCAAAGAGTTTCAAGACACCATGATGAAAATCAAGTACTCCCAAGTACCTGTTGTATGCGCAGTCTCTGGTATCGCTTTAGGGGGTGGTTGTGAATTAGTTCTTCAATCAGCACGCAGAGTTGCTGCTATGGAGAGTTATATCGGCTTAGTAGAAGTGGGTGTTGGGTTATTGCCTGCGGGTGGCGGACTCAAGGAAGCAGCCATTCGGGCGGCTCAAGGCGTTGCGCTTGCTGGCAACACTAATTACCTGGATTTCACCAAAGCATCTTTTGAAAATGCTGCAATGGCAAAGGTTTCCACATCCGCTCAAGAGGCGATGAAGATGGCTTACTTGCAAAAAGGCGACATTATTGTGGCCAACGTCTATGAATTACTAGCCCAAGCCCAAAATCAAGTTAAAGCCATGCGCTACGCAGGATATAGACCGCCCATACCAACATTAATTCCGGTAGGTGGCCGCTCAGTAGCAGCCACAGTAATGGGTCAGGTAGTCAATATGCGTGATGGTGGATTTATTTCTGAGCACGATGCTCACATTGCACAGAAAATCATTGAGATTATTACTGGCGGTGATGTGGATGCAGGAACACTAGTTACCGAAGAGTGGCTACTCAAACTCGAGCGTCAGGCTTTTGTGGAACTCATTGCTCACCCTAAATCCATGGAACGGATTATGGGCATTCTCCAAACTGGCAAGCCTGTTAGAAACTAATTTACCGAGATATCACTATGAAAAATATTCAAGACGCCTATATCGTTGCAGCTACTCGCAGTGCCGTTGGTAGATCTGGGCGAGGTGCATTAAAAAATACCCGGCCAGATGATTTGCTTGGCAATGCCTTACAACATGTTCTGACGCAAGTGCCTACCCTTGATCCTAAGGCCATTGAGGATGCCATTATTGGTTGCGCCATGCCTGAAGCACAACAGGGCCTGAATGTGGCGCGCATAGGTTTGCTCCTAGGCGGCCTCCCCAATACCGTGGGCGGCATTACCGTTAACCGCTTCTGCTCATCCGGTTTAAATGCGATTGCCATGGCAGCGGACCGCATTCGGGTTGGAGAGGCAGATGTCATGATTGCTGGTGGAGTCGAGTCCATGAGTATGGTGCCCATGGGCGGCAACTCTCCTTCTATGTCCCCTGAAATTTTTATGGGCGATGAAAATATTGGCATTGCTTATGGCATGGGCTTAACTGCCGAGAAGGTAGCTCAACAATGGAAGATCAGCCGTGAAGATCAAGATGCTTTTGCTTTCCATTCACACCAAAAAGCCATGGCTGCACAAGCTGCTGGTGAATTTAACTCCGAAATCTTTCCCCTCAAAGTAGCCCACCGCTCAATGGATCTGGCTAAAGGTCAAGTAGATGTGCAGTGGCGTGAATTTTCTAAAGATGAAGGACCCCGCATTGATACTTCTCTAGAAGGTTTGGCCAAACTGAAATCTCCATTCGCTGCTCGGGGTAGCGTTACTGCTGGCAATAGCTCACAAACTTCCGATGGCGTTGGTGCACTCATCTTAGCTAGTGAAAAAGCGATTAAGACTTTTGGTCTCACTCCTTTGGCGCGCTTTGTGAGCTTTGCTGTGAAAGGCGTTCCCCCAGAAATCATGGGCATTGGTCCTAAGGAAGCGATTCCAGCCGCATTAAAACTAGCTGGACTCAATTTGCAAGATATGGATTGGATCGAATTGAACGAAGCATTTGCTGCGCAGTCTTTAGCGGTCATCCGCGATCTTGGTTTAGATCAAAGCAAGGTCAATCCGCTGGGTAGCGCCATTGCTCTTGGGCATCCATTGGGTGCAACCGGTGCAATTCGTGCGGCTACTGCTATTCATGCACTCCAGAGACGCAACCTAAAGCATGCAATGGTGACGATGTGTGTTGGCACTGGCATGGGCGCCGCTGGAATATTTGAGCGCTGCTAGTAAATCTAAATCCTTACCAGGAGACTTCAGAGTGTTAAAAACACCATTCATCCTATCGGCATGCTTTTTTGGTCTAGTTGCTGGCAATGCCTTTGCTCAAGCTCATGACCCAGCTATTGGGATTTGGAAAACGATTGACGATAAAACCAATGAACCCTCTTCTTTAATTCAGATTGATGCAGTGAATGGCAAGCTGGAAGGGACCATTATTAAAACTTTTCCAAAGCCCAATGAAAAACCTTTGGTGTATTGCGCCTTATGCAAGGATGATCGCAAAGATAAACCTATCCTTGGTATGAAAATCATGACCGATCTAAAACGCGACAAACCTGGGGCCTGGTCAGATGGCAGAATTTTGGATCCTGAAGAAGGTGAAATCTATCGAGTCAAAATTGTGACTGAAGATGGAAAGAAAATGGATGTGCGCGGCTACATTGGCGTTCCATTACCGGGTCGCACCCAAGTTTGGTACAAAGCTGAGCAGTAATCTACTTCATCACTGAAAAATTGATATGAACCAACAACCTCTTCCAGAAGTTCTACGCAAACATTTGACAGATGGTAATTTACCCGTCATTGCCGCCCCTCTTTTTATCATCAGCAACCCCAAATTAGTGATTGCTCAGTGCAAGGCTGGTGTTATAGGCTCGATGCCCGCGCTTAATGCAAGGCCAGCTGAGCAGCTTGAAGAATGGTTGATCGAAATTACTACAGCCTTAGATGCCTATAACAAAGATCATCCGGAGAAACCCGCCGCACCATTTGCTATTAACCAAATTGTGCATAAGAGTAATGATCGTCTTGAGCACGATATGGCTCTGTGCCTCAAATACAAAGTGCCGATCATCATCACCTCTCTGGGTGCACGTGAAGAAATTAATACAGCTGCGCATAGTTATGGCGGCATCGTGTTGCATGACATCATTAATAACGCCTTTGCCAAGAAAGCCATTGAAAAAGGTGCCGATGGGTTAATTGCGGTAGCAGCTGGTGCTGGTGGACATGCTGGCATAAAAAGTCCTTTTGCATTAATTCAGGAAATTCGGGAATGGTTTAAAGGTCCGCTAGTGCTTAGCGGCTCTATTGCTACTGGAGGCGCTGTATTGGCAGCCCAGGCCATGGGTGCCGACTATGCTTATATTGGTTCAGCATTCATCGCTACTGATGAAGCGCGTGCCAGTGACGCCTATAAACAAGCTGTCGTAGATTGCAACTCAGACGATATTGTCTTGAGCAACCTATTTACCGGTGTATCTGGCAACTATTTAGCGCCATCCATCCGCAATGCTGGCTTAGATCCAGATAATCTTCCTGAAAGTGATCCAAGCAAAATGAACTTTGGTGGCGCAGCTCAAAAAGCCTGGAAAGATATCTGGGGTTGCGGTCAAGGTATCGGGGCCGTGAAGGCGGTTACACCAGCAGCACAATTTGTGGCTCGCCTGAAAGCTGAATATGACCAAACTAAAGCCAGTCTACTTAAAGGCACTGCATCGCTCTTATGATTAATCAGCAACTAGCAGACGGCATTCTCAAGATAGCACTCAACCGCCCTGAGAAAAAGAATGCGTTTACCAAGGCAATGTATCGGGATCTTACTCAGATACTCTCCGCAGGAGATCAGAATCCTCAAGTGAAGGTGATGTTGATCTCTGGCGCCGGCAACGCGTTTTCTGCCGGAAATGATATTGCTGATTTCATAGAATCCCCCATCACCCATGATGATGCGCCGCCCATTAACTTGCTAAGGGCGCTTGCAGGACTAACAAAGCCCTTGATTGCAGCAGTTGATGGGGTTGCGGTAGGCATCGGCGCAACATTACTGTTTCACTGTGATTTGGTTTACGCGCAAAAGGATGCGCGCTTTATCTTTCCTTTTGTTTCCTTGGGTTTAGTTCCAGAAGGCGCGGTCTCTTTATTGCTTCCCCGCCTCGTTGGCCATCAACGAGCTTCTGAGATATTGCTTTTTGGTGAACCTATTAGCGCTAACGATGCCCTGCAAATTGGTTTTGTCAATAAAGTCATTACAGAGGCATCTGCTTTACCTTATGCAGAGCAACGGGCCAAGAAACTGACTACCCTATCCTCAGGGTCTGTTACAAGAACTAAGTCTTTATTAAAGGGTAATGAGGTAAAGACTGCAGTACTCAATCAAATTGATATTGAGGGAAAGCTCTTTATTGAAAGATTGCAGAGTGCCGCCGCTAAAGAGGCGCTAACCTCCTTCTTAGAAAAGCGTGCACCTCATTTTGAAGGTCTAGATTAGCAATTAGCCCGAATAGGTATGCTGCCTTTTTAAGAACGCAACGATAAGGTAATTACCAGGGCTATTTACGCAAAATTACCTCAATTTGCTCTAAAAATAAATCTTGGCCATAATGGACTTTAGACTGCCATTCATCAGCCGAACTCTCATTGGCCTCGTCAGTGATGTATTTAAATGACTGCCATGGTATTTGATGCTCATGTGCAATTGCAGCAATGGCAAATAGCTCCATATCAACAACATCAATACCTTGACTATGCAACCAAGGATCAGGTGCCGTCACAAAGCTATCGCCAGAACCACAGATAAATTGTCCAGTAGATGTGTACTCTTGGGGTCTTGTGCAAAATGGAGTGCTGCCACGGGGCGCCAATGGCTCAGCATCCATATCGCGCTGAATCACCTTGCCGATCTCTAATAGGCCCTGCAACTCAGGCTTGATTTTTCCTGCGGTACCAAAGTTGAGGATGCGTTTTGGCGCGTATTGGCGTATTGCTTTGATACTGGTCATGGCTGCATTAATTTTGCCGATGCCGGAATAGGCAATTTCTACACCACTTGGTAAGACCTCACGCTTGAGCTCGGACTCTAATGCGGTAATAATCAGAAGTTCAGTTTTCATATAGGTTGGTGATGAATTTATTAGATTATCTACCCGGGGTTCCTGATTTTCCAAAACCCGGCGTTCTTTTTAGGGATATATCCCCCTTATTAGCCAATCCAGCTGCTTTTAAAGAGGCGATCCGTCAATTAGATGCGCTTAGCCAGCAATTTGATTACACCCATATTCTAGGGATTGAATCACGGGGCTTTATCTTTGGTGCTGCTCTGGCCCACCATGCACATAAAGGTTTAGCACTAGCCAGAAAGCCCAACAAGCTTCCCTTAGCCAGTCATCGTCAAACTTATGGCCTGGAATATGGAAACGATTCTTTAGAGATTCAGCAATCCACTTTACCTAAGGATGCCAGAGTATTACTACTGGATGATGTTCTGGCAACTGGCGGGACCTTAGTTGCAGCTGATCAATTAATGCGTAGTGCTCAATTTGAAGTCGCTGGTGCAGTGACTCTTTTGGAAATTACCTTCTTAAAAGGTAATGAACTCTTGAATCAGAATGGCATTCGTCATCAGTCTGTATTAAAAAGTTAGACCCGTTTTTTTAACGCTCTTGATCATTTTCATAGCGCCCCAACCCACTGCGAGCGCTTTGCTTGCGAACTGAGGCTTGTAATGGGCTAATGCTGCAAATGCGCTGGTCCACAGAATGGGGTTACTTCTCAAGAAGTTAACAGCATCAACTCCTTTATCTGCCCAGGAGAGTGGTTTTTCCCAAGCAGCAAAATGTTCGGAGAACTCTTTACGCTCGCGGTGTGCCTGAAGCTTTAACTCGTGTTGGCGCAGCTCTAGCGCCGTTAGTTTGGCGCTCATTTTGATAAGGCCTCTCGATCTTTTGCCAATTCGGCAATCGAGGCTTCAAATAATTTTGGCATCTTACGAAGTGATTGCAAAATCAACCCTGCCAGAATCAAGCCAACTGATAAAAAGGCTCCGGTCAATAAACTCAAGGCCAACATTCGGTCAGATTCCCAGCTGTAAATCACTATTAACAAAGCTAGCATTACTACGCCAAAGAATAAAAAGAACAAGGCGCTCACAATCATTACCACTAAGTTAATAAATTTACTTCTAGCAATTTGAACGTCAGTCGATAAAAGCTCTAAACGGGTTTGAGCAATTGATGCTCCAGTTGATGCAAGGCCTTTAATAGAGGAAAGTAAGTTTTCTTGAGACATATTGATCTAGCGACGTCCAATAAATAAGCCAATCAGCAAGCCTAAGCCAGCAGCAACACCCACCGCCTCCCAGGGATTGCGATGTACGAAATCATCCGCGCCTTCAGCAGCTAGCTTCGCTTTATCTAGCACCTGGCCTTCAACAGTGGAAATACTTTCTTTAGCGCCAGCGAGAGTTTCGAGAGCTTTCTGACGAATAGAGCTAATCGCAGCGCCTGGATGATCTTCAGTTGCCTTGATCAAAGCCTCCGCATCAGCCATCAGAGCTTTGAATTCAGCAACGAGGCTTTCTGCACCGGCTTGCTTTTCATCCAGTAAGTCTACGTGGTCGATTTTCTTAGCGGTCATAGCAATGCTTTCCTAATAGATAAGGATAAATACCAATATTCCTATTCTAAGCACTTCTAGCCTGAGATCCCAGCAATAAAACGGTCATTCCAGCATTACCCTCTTTGAAGCGCTTGAGATATCCCTTCAGGCCAGGACGACGCTTCAGTAGGGCGTGATAGGCTTCGCTTCCATAGGCAACATCTTCGCCAAAATGGTATTCATCCACTCTGTCGGAATACCGGTTATTTTCGAGGGCATCATGGATGGCCCATTTAATGCGACCCCCCTCACCGCTTGATCCATACCCATGAATCAACACAATAGCTTTTATCCCGACCTCTAATGATTTTCGTAGGTAGTCTGTTAGCCGATCTAAAGCCTCTTCAACATAGGGCCCATCTTGCTTAATATTGAGCTCAATCGTATCTGAACTCAAAATGGGCAAGCTCACAGAACCGCAATGCGGACATTGATTAAACAATGCCCGCATATTCCCACAATCAGGACATTCAGCGTTGTGTGCCAATTTAGATCAATTGAACTGAACCCTTAGGAGCAGTACTTGCCTTCCAAACTTCTCGCATCACTAGCTTTATCGTCAACCATGAGGTTCAGGGTCTTTTGGGCTAGATCACGATTCTCTGGAGTTTTGAGGCTTGTATTAATCAATGTAGCGACATCTTTACGAATCGAAGTATTTCCGTAACGTAGCCCTTTCAACGTGGATACCGCTTCAGCAGATATCTTGCACTGTTGATTTACTAACTCAGAAGAATCTGACGGCGATGTATTCGCATAAGCGAATGCGGCAACAGAGATTGTTATGGCTGCTAATAGAGTCTTTTTCATCTTAGTTCCTTATTTTGTGACCACACGTTGGACAACAACCCACTTCTTTCGCCTTTGTCTTTCTTAGGGCGGCATACACACTGGACTCTGAAATCTGCATCTTTCTGGCCGCTTGAGCAGCAGTCAGGCCCTTCCCTACCCACTCCAAGGCTTGATGTGTTTTTGGTATTTCTCTCTTCATTGCATCTCCCAGTAATCACACTATATCACAACTTCTGATGTTGTGAAGTTGTGAAGTAGAGTAAATGCATAGTGAGATACCCTAATAAAAGAGATGCAGAAGGGTTTGCTAAGGTTTACCGCCAAAAAGGGACTCGTTGGCTTTGATGTTGGATCGTGACAGAGGCTGCTAATCACCAGAATTCCAGCCCCTTGCTCAAGGGATAGTATGATTTGATGATTCTCTGGGAGCCTTATATGCGTCGCATCATCTATCGAGTAGTTTTATTGCTAGCAGTATGCGGTCTAGTTGCCTGCAATACCAATGATAAAAAAATCAGTGGCTGGGAAATGAATGATGTCTATCACTCAACCATCATTACCCCTAATGCGGCGACTGGGGGCAAAACTTATCAAGGCCCCCCAATCAATACGATGGATGAAGCCAATACTTATGAAATGTTTAGCCTCAAAGCTGAGCAGCCTTCGCAAGGCATAAAAATGTATGAGCTCAATGCACAGCTGACATATTTTTCACAATGGCGTTATTACGACTCCGCAACACTAGAAAATATGCCTGCTACAACATTTAAAGTGATTGGTAGAGAAGCTGGTGCTTGTGGTGATAGAGGCTGCATCTTTAGGGAAGTAATCTCCATTCAAATACCAGAGACATTCCTCAAGGACAAAATGAAGCAGGGTTTCATCATCACCCTATCGGCTAAGAATGGAATGAAGACGGAGCTCTTTATGCCGCCACAATATATTCAGGGCTACATGCAGGCGGTTAACGGATTTAACTGATGTTTTAGTGGTGGGTAGGCTGGTGGGTATAGCCTTTATTAAATAAAAAAGCCCCTTGCGGGGCTTATTCTATTTACATAGTAATCAGTACTTGGCGGAGACGAGATCTAGATTTTGACCCTCCAGTTAAGTCTACCAATGTCCTCTAAACCCTTTGCCTATATGACTTAGCAGGTAGGCCCTACTCCCGAGCAATCCATTCAAACTTACTAAAATCCATGTTTTAGTGGTAAGCGAGCTGATGAGCAATTAGGCATATAAGTAATGGCGGAGAAAAGCTTATAGGGCTAAAACTAAGCAGATTTACAGTAACTTTAGTGTTTGAGCCTTACTCGTTTTTCTCATATGCCGCTAGTTTTGCCTTTAAATTGCGCTCTTCTTGAAAACGGTCTGTTTCATCCCGTACGATTGCTGCAATAGCAATCGGTTGTTTTTGATCGTCAAAAAGCATGCTTACTGAAAAAGCAATGGAGATTGATCGGCCATCCTTATGGATCGCGGGAACTCTTAATAAGGTATTTCCATACTTTGTTACGCCAGTCTGAATAGTGTGGAAATACCCCTTAGAATGCCGCTCTCTAAAGCGCTCAGGCGTAATGATGCTGAGTGTTTTTCCTACTGCTTCTGCTGGGCTGTAGCCAAAAATACGCTCAGCAGACGCATTCCAAAATAAGATATTTTCATCTCGATCAGAAATAATCACAGCCTCGCCAATCTGGCTAACGAGTGCTTTGAAATCTATGGAGCTCGGCATATGTAATCTCTACTTTTAACGAAGTTTTACTAAGAATACCTCAATAAAAAACCACCCGCAGGTGGTTCTTGGGCGCGCTTATATTTTTTAGTAAGTCTTATAAGAAAGGTACTTACCTGACAATACAACCTGTACACGGTCGCCTTTAGGATCCGGTTCGCGCTGGATATCCATTGAGAAGTCGATCGCACTCATGATGCCATCACCAAACTCTTCGTGAATGAGTTCTTTGATGGTAGTGCCATAAACACTCACAATCTCATACCAACGATAGATCAATGGATCTGTTGGAACGGCAGTTGGTAAAGAGCCTTTATAAGGAACAATTTGCAACCAGGCCATTTCCTCATCGGTTAATTCGAATAACTTACCAGCAGCTTCAGCCTGGGCTTTAGTAAAAGTCATTTGACCTAAGCATCCCGCAGTAACCCATTCCTTTGACTCGCCAATTGCAGTGGCGATATCACTCCACTTCATACCTTTACGAACTTTAGCTTCGATAATTTTTTGTGTAACTACTGAACGATCCATCTTTTTCTCCTAGTTTTAAGTTTTAGTTTATCAAGCAACAACTGCATCAACGCCTGGAAGTACTATGACAGGCTTATATCCGTCTAACTCACCTTTTGCCCCCCTTACCTGCAGGTCCTTTGATCGATTGACCAAGAAATCCACTAGATGGTTACGCATTGGGTAATACATAGCGTCGTGATGTAAGTTGGCCCGTTTTCTTCCCTTGGGTAAGGTATTGACAACAATTTCAGCGATGCGCGCATTAGGGCCGTTACTCATTAGCATGATTTTGTCTGACAACAAGATAGCCTCATCCACATCATGAGTGATCATGAAGACAGTTTGATTTGTTTCTTTGCAGATTTTAAGAAGCTCATCCTGAATCACTCCGCGGGTTAAAGCATCTAAAGCGCCAAATGGCTCATCAAGCAGTAGCATTTTTGGCTCAATTGCAAAGGCTCTTGCAATGCCAACCCTTTGTTTCATGCCGCCAGATAATTCAGATGGTTTTTTATTTTCAGCATTTACCAATCCGACCATCGCTAGATATTTTTTTGAATGCTCGGTAATCTGCTCTTTTGACCAATCGGGATACTTTGACTTCACTGCAAAAGCAACGTTCTGTAGAACTGTCATCCACGGCATCAATGCATGGCCTTGAAATACGACCCCACGCTCCAAACCAGGACCTTGAATTCGTTTACCCAGCATGATGGCGTCACCACCGCTTGCCTCCTCAAGACCTGCGAGAACATTCAGAATGGTAGTTTTTCCACAACCTGAATGGCCAATAATACAAACGAACTCTCCTTTCTCGATTTCAAAATCAATACCTTCAAATACCGGAGGTGCATCAGCTTTATAGGACTTGCTGAGATTTGAAACTTTGAGAAATGTATTTTCAATCTGCATACGAAACCGCCTTTTGTAACTTGCCAAATGCTGTATCAAGCAACATTCCAACAATGCCAATTAAAAGAATTGCAAAAATAACGCTGGAGAGCGATAGGTTGTTCCACTCATTCCATAAGAAGTAACCAATTCCGGTTCCACCAACAAGCATTTCGGCTGCAACAATCACCAGCCATGCAATACCCATAGAGATGCGCATACCAGTCAAAATAGTTGGTGCAGCCGCAGGAAGAATGACTAAGAATGCCTTGCGCAGAGGAGAAACCTCTAATGTTTTAGCAACGTTTAACAATTCTTTGCGTACATTGGCAACTCCAAATGCTGTATTTAGGAGCATTGGCCATACTGAACAAATAAAGATCACGAAGATTCCAGAAATCGCAGAGTCTTTGATGGTGTATAGCGCAATAGGCATCCACGCCAATGGTGAAATCGGCTTTAGGATTTGAATGAATGGATTAAATGCCTCATAAGCTAATGGTGACATGCCAATCCAGAACCCAAACGGTATGGCTACTATCATCGCCAACATGAATCCTAAAGCAACACGCCCCAAAGAATAAGCAAGTTGAATTCCAATTCCCTTATCGTTTGGGCCATTATCGTAAAAAGGGTGTGACAACTGCTTATAGATTGTCTCCCCCATTTGCGTTAAGGTTGGAAATCCAGTCTTTTGAACCGGCTCACCACCACCTTGGCCCATGAGGCTGTTGTACTCACTGGAGCCAGTTGATACCCCAGGCGGCGGTGTAACTTTTTGTGTCGTTGCCATATGCCAGATAAATAAGCACGTGAGCAAAATCACAACCGATAGAATTGCGCCTTTAACCTTAATTGATACTGTTTTCATTCATTTACCTTAAATTCATGCTTTATTAGTTTGAAAAGATTTCAGATAGGCTGCTGGCTGACTAGGGTCAAACTCTTTACCCATAATCTTGTCTTTTTTGTATCCCACTTTAGCCAATGGTGGAACTGCAATGCCAGTCTCACCCATATACTTTTTAGCGTCGGTTAGTAGGAATACTTTTTCAGAGATGTCCTTGTAATTCACATCGCCTTTGACATAGCCCCAGCGCTGCATTTGGGTCAACATCCAGGTTGCCATGGAGTACCAAGGAATTGGGTTGAAGTCGATTCGATCTGGTACGTTCTGAACATTACCTAAGCCATCTGCAAACTTACCGGTAAGGACCTGCATCACCACAGTTTCAGGTTGGTTGAGGTAGTTTGGCGTGGAAATCACTTTAGCAATTAAAGGCCTGTTCGCAGGATCGCGGGCCATCGTGGAAGCATTGAGTACTGCACGATAGAGAGCAGCAAAGGTATTAGGATTCTTGCGGATAAATTCATCTGAAGTTCCAAAAGCACAACAAGGGTGGCCATCCCAAATCTGCTTAGTCAAAATATGAATAAATCCAACCTCGTCATACACTGCGCGCTGATTAAATGGATCAGGCCCAAGGAATCCATCAATATTGCCTGCACGCAAGTTAGCAACCATCTCTGGTGGCGGTGTAACACGAATCTGAATATCTTTATCTGGATCTAAGCCTGCTTGAGCAACGTAATAACGTAGCAAGAAGTTATGCATTGAGTATTCAAATGGAACGGCAAACTTCATACCCTTCCAGTTTTTCGGATCACGATTATCTTTATGCTTATTTGCCAAAGTAATAGCTTGACCATTCACATTCTGAATTGTGGCCACACGCATCTGGGAAGTATCGGAACCCAAACCCATTGACATGGAGATCGGCATTGGAGATAAAAAGTGCGAAGCATCATGCTCTTTATTAAGCATCTTGTCACGAATCAAAGCCCAACCCGCAGTCTTATTCAGATTAACGTTCAGGCCCTGTTTTTTATAAAAACCCAGTGGGTCAGCCATGATGAGTGGAGTTGCACAAGTAATGGCGATAAAGCCGATTTTTAAGTCTGGCTTTTCTAGTGGGGCCTTTTCTTGAGCCATGGCCTGCAGGGACCCTACTGGTAAGAAGCCGGAAAGAGCGCTCATTGCCCCACCAACACCGACAGCCTTTAGGAATGCGCGCCTACGATCCTCTTGAGGAAAAAGCGCCTTAACTAAGCTGGCCTCAACAAAATCTGCGCTTTGCTGCTCGGCATCCATCATTGCTGAAAGCGAGTTTGCATGATCTAACTCAGAGGCATGCTGTCCACAGCTACAGCGGTTGCTAAACAGAGGTCTATCAGGATCAAATGGGCGATATGAGTTCATTTATAGCTCCTAGTAAGTAATTAAGATGCTGCTTGCAATACGTTGAAATGATTTTGCGACTCAAGTAATGGGGTTAGCGTCTGGAGTTTTTTCCTGTATACCTCTCCGACCATCACCACAACAGGTTGCTTATCTAAAAAATGATGATGAACATCACCAAAGCGCAATTCTTCTAGAGTGCAGCCAAAGCTACGTTGCGTTGGTAGGCTCACGGACTCCATCAAACAAACGGGGGTATCTACCGTATAGCCCTGATTAATTAATGTAGTTGCAACTTCAGATAGCTGGTCACGGGCCATATAGTAGATAGCGGTTTTATGATCTTCATGCGCGCAACGGCCAGGCAGAGTAGTCAGCGTCAGGGTTCTGCTTAATTCCCTAGTAGTTGGGGGCTGCTTTAATTCTGCCGAGGCCGCTAAGGCAGTGGTGATGCCTGGAACAATCTCATAACGCACGTTTGCTTTCTCAAGCGCATCAATTTCCTCTTGAGCACGTCCAAAGATCATAGGATCCCCACCTTTTAAGCGCACAACTACTAAATATTTACTAGCGGCATCTACTAATTGCTTATTAATAAAGTGTTGTGAGCTCGAATGTGAACCGCATCTTTTCCCCACCTGCACCAACCTAGTGCCAAGACACCACTCCAACATAGACATATCTATGAGGGCATCATAAAAAACGATGTCTGCCTGAGCCAAAATTCTCGAACCACGGACAGTAATGAGATCTGCAGCTCCAGGCCCAGCACCAATGAGGTAGACGCCAGGTATTACCCCCTTTGATTGAGGTGATTTGTCTGTTCTTGGTGCAATTTGTTCCATGCATCATTTGTAACAGTCGGCAATAGCCCTAAATTCCCTACGTGAACCAAAAGTGCTCACGCATTGATTTGGTGCACCAATACTGAGCCATTGCTCTATTTACGGCTAATACAACTTCTTTATTGTTAGTTATCGATAAAGGAGCTCAGCATGAAAGACAAAGCGAACGTTAGCGGCTTAGTACCAGAAGCCACCACCCCCAATGTTGCCGATACAAATCCTACGCGACGCAAACTCATTCAGAGCATTGGCTCAGCTAGCATTCTGTCCCTAATCGACCCAATGGTTAAAGCGGGTGCGTGGGCCGCAGGCTCAGATGCCCCTGAAAAAACAGATGTCAAGGTCAGCTTCATTGCCCTGACCGACTGCTCATCCGTTGTCATGGCCAATCATCTTGGTCTAGATAAAAAGTACGGCGTGAAGATTATTCCAACCAAAGAAGCGTCATGGGCTGCGATTCGTGACAAGCTCGTAAATGGTGAGAACGACATGTCTCATATTTTGTATGGCTTAGTTTATGGCTTACAAATGGGTATTGGTGGCCAACAAAAAGATATGTCTATCCTCATGTCGCTCAATAACAATGGTCAGGCTATCACCTTATCAAAAGCGCTTTATCAAAAGGGTGTTACTGATGGCGCAAGCTTAAAAGCGGTAATGGATAAAGAAAAGCGTGATTACACTTTCGCGCAAACTTTCCCAACTGGTACACACGCTATGTGGCTTTACTACTGGCTGGCAAATTACGGCATTAATCCATTTAAAGATGCAAAGATCATTACTGTTCCACCTCCACAAATGGTGGCCAATATGCGTAGCGGCAATATGGATGGCTATTGCGTAGGTGAGCCTTGGAATGCCCGCGCAATCATTGATGGCATTGGATTTACAGCTACTACCACTCAGGCAATTTGGCAAGATCATCCAGAAAAAGCCTTGGGCACAACCTCCGACTTTGCTAAGAAGTATCCAAATACCTGTCGCGCAGTTACTGCAGCTATTTTAGAGGCGGGAAAATATATTGATGCATCGACCTCGAATAAGCATGCAACTGCGGAAGTTGTATCTGCACCTTCATTTGTGAACACTGACGTCGCTGTAATTCAAGATCGCATGATGGGTCGCTACAACAATGGTATCGGCAAGACTTGGGATGACCCACATGCAATGAAGTTTTATAACGACGGTTTAGCGACCTTCCCTTACCTCTCTGATGGTATGTGGTTTATGACTCAACATAAGCGCTGGGGATTACTCAAAGAACATCCAGACTACTTGGCAGTGGCAAAGAAGGTTAGCAACATTGCTATCTACAAAGATGCGGCTACAGCCTCAAAAACGCCATTACCAAAAAGCGATATGCGCTCCAGCAAATTATTTGATGGCGTTGTATGGAATGGCTCTAACCCCGCAGCTTACGCAGATAGTTTCAAGATCAAAGCATGAAAAAACAAAAACTCGTCATGATTGGCAATGGGATGGCCGGCGTTCGGACCATCGAGGAATTATTAAAGCTCGACCCAGAGCTTTATGACATCACCATCTTTGGTGCTGAACCCCATCCTAACTACAACCGTATTTTGCTGTCTCCAGTGTTGGCAGGCGAACAGACTCTTGAACAAATTGTTCTCAATGACCTAGATTGGTACAAGAGTAATGGTATTCATCTTCATCTTGGCAAAACAATTACCAAGATAGATCGCAAGGAGCGAACAGTTATTGCCGATGATGGTACTGTTGAAAGCTACGATCGATTGTTGCTGGCTACCGGCTCACTACCGTTTATATTGCCTGTCCCAGGCAATGATTTGCCTGGCGTCATTGCCTATCGCGATATTAAAGATACCAACGAGATGATTGATGTAGCGACGCGCTACAAAAATGCTGTTGTGATTGGTGGCGGCCTACTTGGCCTAGAAGCTGCAAATGGTCTAGCCCTCAGGGGTATGAGTGTGACCGTGGTCCATCTTGCCGAATGGTTGATGGAAAGACAGTTGGATAAAACGGCTGCTGACCTTCTACAAAAATCTTTGGAAGAAAAAGGTCTTAAGTTTTTACTCAAAACCTCTACTGAAGCAATTACCCCTAACGCAGCTGGTGATCGCGTAGGCTCGATTCGCTTTAAAGGTGGCCTCGAGATTCCTGCTGATTTAGTCGTCATGGCAGCAGGCATTAAACCGAATACAGCTTTAGCAGAATCTGCAGGCTTACATTGCAGCAGAGGTATTGTGGTTAACGATACTCTGCAAACTTTTGACCCAAGAGTTTATGCCGTTGGTGAGTGTGCAAGCCACCGCGGTACAGCCTATGGTTTAGTTGCCCCCTTATTTGAGCAAGCAAAAGTTTGCGCAAATCATCTAGCTGAATACGGAATCGGCCGTTATGAAGGCTCTGTAACCTCAACAAAGCTGAAGGTTACTGGCGTTGATCTCTTCTCTGCTGGTAACTTTATGGGTGGGGAGGGTACCGAAGAAATTACCCTAGCCGACCCTATTGGCGGCGTTTATAAAAAATTAGTTCTGAAAGATGACCGCTTGATTGGTGCTTGCATGTTTGGCGATACCGCAGACAGCACTTGGTATTTCAAACTCATGCGAGATGCACAAAGTGTTGCTGAAATTCGTGACACGTTAATGTTTGGTGAATCCAATATTGGCGATGTTGGCCATCAAGGTCACAATAAAGCCGCTGGCATGACTGATGCAGATGAAATCTGCGGATGCAATGGGGTTACCAAAGGTACCATTGTGAAGGCTATTCGTGAGCAGGGCCTCTTTACCCTTGATGAAGTCAAGAAATGTACTAAAGCCAGTAGCTCCTGTGGTTCGTGTACAGGCCTTGTTGAGCAAGTGTTGATGAATGTGCTTGGTACAGACTACTCAGCTACCCCTAGAAAGAAATCCATTTGCGGATGCTCTGATCTTTCACATGATGAAATTCGACAAGCCATACGCTCAGGTCACTTAATTTCTCAAGAGCAAGTTCGTACTGAACTGAACTGGAGAACGCCTAATGGTTGCGCGACTTGTCGCCCAGCCCTGAACTACTATCTGATTTCTACTTGGCCACATGAAGCAAAAGATGATCCACAATCCCGCTTCATTAATGAACGTGCTCATGCCAATATTCAGAAGGACGGAACTTACTCTGTAATTCCACGCATGTTTGGTGGATTAACTACCCCCTCTGAGCTCCGCAGAATTGCTGACGTTGCCGAGAAATACCAAGTACCAACAGTTAAAGTTACTGGTGGTCAACGTATTGACCTACTTGGCATCAAGAAGGATGATCTTCCAGCAGTTTGGAAAGAGTTGGATATGCCATCAGGACATGCCTATGGAAAATCGATTCGTACAGTGAAGACCTGCGTTGGGGATGAACATTGCCGGTTTGGCACTCAATCCTCCATGAAGATGGGCGTTGAGCTTGAGCGTATGCTCTTTGGTATGTATGCCCCACATAAAGTGAAGCTAGCAGTGTCAGGCTGTCCACGGAACTGTGCGGAGGCCGGCATTAAAGACGTTGGCATTATCGGCGTTGAATCTGGCTGGGAGCTCTATATTGGTGGTAACGGCGGCATTAAAACTGAAGTTGCTGAATTTCTCTGTAAAGTGAAAACGGATGAAGAAGTGCGTGAGTATTCAGGCGCATTCTTACAGCTCTATCGCGAGGAAGCTTGGTATCTCGATCGCACAGTTCACTACTTAGCCCGGGTTGGCATGGAATACATCAAGCAAAAGGTGGTTGACGATGCTGAAAGTCGTAAAGCTCTCTATGAGAGACTACTCTTTGACCTGAAAGATGCCCCAGACCCCTGGAAGGACTTCGAACGTGCCGGTGTAGATGTTCGTCAATTTAAAACCATTCCTATTGTCGAGGTTGGAAATGTCTAATACGGCCCAACTTGATCAATGGCAAAAAATTACCACGGTTGAAGATATCCCCGTCTTAGGGGCTCGAGTGATTGCAGCACCTGTCGGTCAAATAGCGATTTTCAGAAACTCAGAAGATGAAGTATTTGCCGTATTGGATAAGTGCCCGCATAAAGGAGGCCCCCTTTCACAAGGTATTGTTCATGGTAAATCTGTAACCTGTCCGTTGCATTCCTGGAATATCGATCTTTCCACCGGCTGTGCTGTTGCCCCGGATGAGGGCTGCGCCAAATCCTTTGCAGTCAAAGTGGAGTCTGGTGTGGTTTGGTTAAGTCGCGAGGAATTGCAAGCTACTCATGGCTGAAGTTAAAAGCACCTGTTGCTATTGTGGTGTTGGCTGTGGTGTCATCATTGAAACTACACCCAATAGCAATGGAAAGCTAGAAGTAACCGGGGTTCGTGGTGACCCTGATCACCCGGCAAACTTTGGTCGACTTTGCAGCAAGGGCTCCACCCTTCACCTTACCGCAAACCCTAGCCTGCAGGTGCAAGCGCGGCTCGGCTCTCCTGCTATCCGCAAAGCGAGGGGTGAAGAGCCGATCGATATTTCTTGGCCTGAAGCAATTCAAACCGTTGCCCAGAAATTTGCCGACATCATTAAAGAGCATGGCCCAGAATCCGTTGGTATTTATGTCTCTGGTCAGCTACTTACTGAAGATTATTACATCTTCAATAAGTTAATGAAGGGCTTAATTGGCTCAAATAATATTGATACCAATTCACGCCTGTGTATGTCTAGCGCAGTAGCTGGCTATAAGCAAACCTTAGGAATGGATGCTCCACCCTGCTGTTATGAAGACATTGATTTTGCATCCACGATCTTCATTACAGGATCCAATACCGCTTTTGCCCATCCAATTTTGTATAGACGTCTTGAAGATGCCCGTAAAAATAACCCCGACCTGAAGGTTATTGTTGTTGATCCCAGAAAAACAGATACCGCCAAAGAAGCTGATCTCTATTTACAGATACAGCCAGGCACTGATGTTGCTCTTTATCACGGGATGCTTTACATCATGCTTTGGGAGAAATGGATTGATGAGTCTTATATCAATTCCTATACGGTAGGTTTTGATGCCCTGCGTGACCTGGTAAGAGACTTCACCCCTAAGGCAGTGAGCCAGATTTGTGGCATCAACGAAAAAGATTTATTCCAAGCAGCAAAATGGTTTGCCACCTCTCCTGCTACGCTCTCCATGTACTGCCAAGGACTTAATCAGTCTGCGTCAGGCACCGCCAAGAATGCTGCTTTAGTAAATCTACATTTGGCCACTGGTCAAATTGGTAAAGCTGGTGCAGGCCCATTTTCTTTGACCGGACAACCGAATGCAATGGGCGGCCGAGAGGTTGGAGGCTTGGCCAATCTACTATCAGCACACCGTGATCTTGCAAACCCAGAGCATCGTGCAGAAGTCGCTAACCTATGGGGAGTGCATTCAGTTCCTGAAAAACCAGGGCTTAGCGCCATTCCTATGTTTGAGGCATTGCGCACTGAAAAGCTTAAGGCTATTTGGATCGTTTGCACAAACCCTGCACAATCAATGCCCGATCTCAATGCGGTGCATGAAGGACTAAGCAAAGCGGAGTTTGTTGTGGTGCAGGAAGCCTATGCACACACAGCCACTACCTTATATGCAGATGTATTGTTGCCAGCCACCACCTGGGCAGAAAAGGTGGGGACTGTTACTAATTCAGAGCGAAGAATTTCTAAAGTCAATCCTGCAATTGACCCCTATGAATCTGCTAAACATGATTGGCAGATTGCTCTTGAAATTGGTCTAGCTCTTGAGGCGCTATTGCCAGGCAATAGAAAGGAAGAGACATCCACTCTATTTCCTTATGATGGTCCGGAAGATATTTGGAATGAACATCGCGAAAGTACTGCGGGTCGTGATCTCGATATCACTGGTCTGAGCTATCAAATTCTCGAAGAGCGTGGACCACAGCAATGGCCTATGCCCAAAGGGGATTTCTTTGGCAAAAAGCGGCTTTATGAAAATGGCGTCTTCCCAACCAAAGATAAAAAAGCCCACTTTATAGCCGCACCTTATAAAGCAACTGCAGAGTCCGTAGATGCTCGCTACCCTTTTGCCTTAAACACCGGACGCCTAAGAGATCAATGGCATGGCATGAGCAGAACTGGAACCATTGGAACGCTCTATGGTCACTCACCAGAGCCTTGCGTGGAGATGTCACCCAAAGATGCTGGCAGGATGAATCTGGAAAATGGTGATTTAGTTCATGTCACTAGCCGCAGAGGCAGCGAGATCTTTCCAATCAAAGTCTCGGAGGATATTGCCTCCTCGCAAGCCTTTATTGCCATGCACTGGGGTTCTGAGTTTATTTCAGGCGCTGCTGGTAAAACACCAGGCCGCGGAGTCAACGGACTAACCTGCAACATGATTGATCCCGTATCAGGTCAGCCAGAATTAAAACATTCAGCCGTCAAGATTTTGCCAGCGAATCTACCTTGGCAATTAGTAGCCTTTGGTTTATTTCCGAAAGAGGAGGTATTTTCTGTGCAAAATAGCTTGCGCAGGATCTTGCCTCACTTCGACTCGGCCCAATGCGTCTTATTTGGTAGAGAGCAGGATGGCGACCTTATTGGAGTTTCATTCAAAGCTGCCCACCATGAAGACCCTCTAGAAGAATCTGAATCTCTTGCCGCCCAAGCTTTAAAGCAAGTGATGCAGAAATTTAAATTAGATGAGGCATCTGGCGAGCCTGTGATGCGTTATAGCGATAAGCGCAGAGGCGTTGTTCGACTTGTACGTGCTCATGAAAAGGTTCTATCTGCAATGCTAACTGGCCCTATTGACAGCCTAGCAAGTACTGCCTGGCTAAGGGAGTACCTAGAAAGCGGCTTAGATGCAAAAACGCTTGGTCGATCTTTATTGATGCCCGTCAGCAAACCTCCATTAGAAATTAAGCCTAAAGGTAAGGCAATTTGCAACTGCTTTAATGTATCCGCTGACACAATGACCCTATGCCTAAGCAAAATGCCGGCAGGAATATCCCCCGTTGATGCCATGAGCGCACTTCAAACTGAAACACAATGCGGAACAAATTGTGGCTCTTGCAAGCCCGAGGTCAAGCAAATTATTGCTGGCTTCCTCACAAAAATGGAAGTAGCTGCATAATCCTGTAATGAGCATTACAACATTCTTAAAGGTCATTGGCCGAGGTAGCAAGGGAGCCGGTGATCTTGATCGCAATCAAGCAAAAGAAGTCTTCACTCAAATTCTAGATGGCAAGGTTAGCGATCTTGAGCTCGGTGCATTTTGTATTGCCATGCGTATTAAGGGTGAGTCCATATCTGAGTTAATGGGCTTTATGGATGCTGTAGAGCCGCATCTGAATTTACTCAATCTAGGGACGAGTCCAACCATAATCTTACCTAGCTATAACGGGGCCAGAAAACAAGCAAATCTCACACCGCTTCTTGCAGGCATGCTTGCTAGTTATGGCTTTACCGTTCTTGTTCAGGGGGTGGAGAAAGATTCGACCAGGGTAACAAGTCATGAAATCTTTAAATCACTTGACTGGCCAATTCTCAACTCTAAGGATGAATTTAGCACCCTCCTAAGCTCTAATCAGCCTATTTTTTGCCCTCTCAATGTTATTTCTCCAGCACTGCAGAGATTGCTAGATATCCGAGAGCAAATTGGCTTACGCAATACTGGTCATGTTCTGGCAAAACTCATCAATCCAACCCTTCAGAACCCTTGGCAGGTTTCTAACTACACCCATCCGGAGTATCCAGAAAAATTGCGAGAGTTTTTTCAACTACGTTCGGCAAATGCAATTTTAATGAGGGGGAGCGAAGGTGAGCCAACTGCCTCCCTACAGCGATTACCGGAAATGCATTTTTTATTTTCTAGCAAACAAGAAAGTTCTAGTCCAGAAGAGCGCTTTGAAGAATCTAATCCATTCTCTGAAATTGATGCCAGATCAACTGCATCTGTTACACAGCAGATTCTCTCTGGGCAAGTTAGGTGTCCAGGCTCTATCCTAAGACAGGCCAATCAAATATCTACGATGGCTGGCTTACACTAAGACATGCTTAGAACAGTTAAACGTTTGGTATGGGTTTCATTGGGCGCAATAGTTGCATTGGGGTTAGCCCTTTTAGTAACTAAACCACCGACATCACCATTACTGCTTGCATCGCTAGGTGGTTCGACGATATTTTTATTTGGCTTAACTGGCGCCCCCGCAGCCCAGCCAAGAGCTTTATTTGGCGGACACCTCATCAGCGCATTCATTGGCATTATTTGTTACCAGCTCTTTGATGATGCTTTGTGGGTTTACTTGCTCGCAGAAGTAATTACTTTGGCAGTCTTATTGCTCACTCAAACTGTGCACCCACCAGCCGGCGCCAATCCTCTCATCATGATCCAGGCACATGCTGGCTTTGGCCATCTCATAGCAGTTGTTTTGGTAGGCGTTACGATTCTGGCCGTTGTTGCAGCCCTCTGGAGTCGCTTAACCCCCGGTAAGGCCCTTCACTATCCCGTGAAATGGAATGAACCATCACCGCCATCGAGGGACTGGAGCGTTTGGGGTTAGCTGGAATTAGCCAGCCAAACGCTTCATTAAAACTTGGTTTAGAAAGCTTGCTAAAGCTAAAACCATGGAGTCAGCTAAAACAGGATGCAGAGCAAAGTCATAGCTATTCGTTCCAGCCATCACAATAAAAATACTTAAGAAAACTGCTGGTGGATGAATACACCCCAGCAAGTAGGTCCCAGCCATAGTACTAATAATGGCAAAGGGGATGCCTATAGAAACTGATGGAAAAAGATAAACACAAATAAAAGCGATGCATGAAGCCAATAGATTTGCCTCTATTACAACTAGTGGAGTAAAGAATTTACTTTCGGGAAATAAAAATATGCATAGTGCACTTACTCCAAATACAGCCGTCACCATATTCTCATCTTGAGTCATATCGCCCCATAGATGATTCATAAGCGCAATCACAAGAATAGTGATTCCAACCCCAATTGACACCCTGAGCTTATCAAACCAAGAATATTGGCCTTGGGATGGCGCAATCTCATTAAATAAACCAATCAATTTACTAAATAAATTTTTCATCTTATATCAATGGACTGGTCAATAGCTTTCACAAAGTCAGATTGGGTGATCATTCCTACCAACTGCTTTTTATCATTAATTACAGGGATGTGATGATGACCATCGCCGCAAAATATCTCGGCTAAGTCGAGCATATTTCGATCCTCACTAATCACTCTCACCGGCTTACTCATCACTTGCCCAACAGCATTAGGCAAACTATTTAAACCGGGAACAGCTGTCCGCATGAAGCCTCTGATGCGTTGTCCAAAGGTTTGATGGAAATCAACTGCCGCACTTTTAAGAAAATCCTCCAGGGTAATAATCCCAAGAACCCTTCTTGCACTATCTATGACTGGTAAAGCTTTAACGTGACGCTTACGCAGTAAGTTCCATGCCTGATCCAGGGGTGAATCCATGCTAACGTATAAAACCTCAGTGGTCATAATATTTTTACACAGCATGCCTTGTAATTTCTTTTGATAAGCGCCACGCTCAACTTGAGAGATTAAATTGGCCAAGTCATCCTTGTTGATGTCTAAAACCTCGTTATATCTGGCTAAAACTACATCAATTTCTTCATCTTCAATTTTGCGATCGCGCTTTTGTAATGGAGATGAGTCCATTAGTGCTTTTGGGCGATGTGGATAGGGCTTTCCCGTTAGGGAGTTATAAATTACTGCGCACAAAACCAATAAGACAGCATTACCTAAAACTGGGAAGAGTACAAAATGAAAGTCCGTCATTCCACCCAGAGGGATTAATAGCGCTAAAGCCGCAGCAGGTGCGTGCAAACAACTCAATGCAAACATTGCCAAGATTGCAAGCCCAACCGATAAAGGAATTAAAAATATCAATTCATGCACAAAATTTGTGCAGGTAACAGCCACAAAAGCGGAAATACAACTGCCTCCTATAACCGCCCAGGGTTGCGCCATTGGACTTGAAGGCAAAACAAATAATAAAAATGCACTGGCACCCATCGAGGCAACGATCCATGGTGATGCGCTGCCAAAACTAGCAAGCAATAAACCAAGGCCGATCATGGCCAGTAAACCCAACACAACTCCTAAAGCTGACCGCAACCGCTCCGACCAAGAAACTGAGCTAGCTTCCGGTAAAAAGATAGCGATTAATTTGCTGTATAAATGTTTCAAAGTGGTCCAAAAAGGGGCTAGTTCATATGCACCAAAACTGGTGCTACTTGGCCTATTGTATGCAAATCTTTGTATATTCTTATGATTCAGAAAGATTAACTACAAAGCGCTATGGAACAAAAACTACCCTTACCCCCATTTACTAAAGAAACCGCTATCCAGAAGATTCGGATGGCTGAAGACGCATGGAATACTCGAGATCCAGAAAAAGTCTCTTTGGTTTACACGGAAGATACGGTTTGGAGAAATCGCTCTGAATTTCCAAAAGGAAGAGAGCAAGTAAAAGAATTCCTTCAGCGCAAATGGGCTAAGGAACTTGACTACCGCTTAATTAAAGAATTATGGGCATTTACAGATAATCGTATTGCAGTTCGTTTTGCTTACGAATGTCGTGATGACTCTGGCAACTGGAGTCGCAGCTTTGGTAATGAGAATTGGGAGTTTAATGAAAATGGTTTCATGATGAGACGTTTCGCCAGCATTAATGATTTACCCATTAAAGAATCTGACCGAAAGTTTTTTTGGCCGCTAGGTAGAAGACCTGATGACCATCCGGGACTAAGTGATTTTGGCTTCTGATAATTCCGATTCACTCGAAGGTTTTGCTCATGCACTAATCCATAGTCGCCAGCATGTTTCACCTAAAAGACTGATAGCGCCAGGCCCCAACTCTACCCAAAAATTAGAAATTCTGAATGCAGCTGGGGCTGCCCCTGATCATGGTAAGGTAACGCCATGGCACTTTTACGAGGTTAGCCCCGAAAGCCGTAATTTATTGGGCGGCCTATTTGCAGATGCGCTCATTGCAAGAGACCCGGGGGCAACGCCCACTCAGGTTGACGAAGCGAGGCAGAAAGCCTTTCGCGGTCCATTACTTTTATTGGCAACCGCCAAGCTAAATAACGCGTTAGATAATATTCCCGAGCAAGAAAAACTTATCTCTGCCGGATGCGCAATTCAGAATGTCTTACTAATGGCTAATGCCTTGGGATTTGGCTCGGGTCTATCAAGCGGTAAGGCTCTATATAGCCAAAAGATGAGAGATCTATTTTTACTCAAGGATAAAGAGGAGCCCCTATGCTTCATTACTATCGGCACTATCTCAATTCATAAACCCAACAAACAAAGACCAGATGCAAATTCTTATAGCTCTGTTTTCTAACTGAATCTATTGGATATTTTTAGATACACAACAATTAATTAACCAAGCCACCAAGGTGTGCTGAGTAATTGTTGGCTTAAATGCATTAGCCAGATCTGAAATCAAATATTGTTTGGGTGGTAAGCGTACTGGTAAGCGGGAGCACTAAAGAAAAAGCCCCGGTTAAGGGGCTATGTCTTTGTTGTATAAAGTAAAAAGTAGTAAATATGCCAAAAATGATGGCGGAGACGAGAGGATTCGAACCTCCGATCAGAGTTTTAGCCCCGATGCTCCCTTAGCAGGGGAGTGCCTTCGACCAGCTCGGCCACGTCTCCGTACTTCTTACTATTACAACGCCCCACAGTTTAACGGATAACCGCT
>CAITHY010000106.1 GCA_903892315.1 uncultured beta proteobacterium
CTTACCCTTAAATTTATTGTGAAACCGATCCTAAAGTCCCAAAAGCTCGATAACGTCTGTTATGACATACGTGGGCCGGTGCTTGAGCTTGCTCAGCGCATGGAGGAAGAGGGTCACAAAATCATCAAATTAAACATCGGAAACGTAGGGGTTTTCGGTTTTGATCCACCTGAAGAGATTCAGCTGGACATGATTCGCAATTTAAGCAATGCCTCAGCTTATTCTGATTCCAAGGGAATTTTTGCTGCTCGCAAAGCCATCATGCAGTATTGCCAAGAAAAAGGCATTCAAGGTGTGACATTGGATGACGTATATACCGGTAACGGTGTCTCTGAGCTCATCGTACTGTCGATGAATGCGTTATTGAATGACGGTGATGAGGTTTTGGTCCCAACACCGGATTACCCGCTTTGGACTGCTGCAGTCAGTTTATCGAGTGGTACACCCGTGCACTATCTTTGTGATGAATCCAGGGAGTGGGCACCAGACTTAAACGACCTGCGTAAAAAAATTACCCCTCGCACTAAAGCGATTGTGGTAATCAATCCAAATAACCCTACTGGTGCGATTTACTCCAAGGAAGTGTTGCTTGAGTTGACGCAGATTGCTCGCGAACACGGTTTGATTTTGTTTGCGGATGAGATTTATGACAAGATGTTGTACGACGGTGAGAAGCATCTTTCATTAGCTTCTTTATCTACAGATGTAGTCATCATTACCTTCAATGGCCTTTCTAAGAATTACCGTTCATGCGGCTACCGCGCCGGCTGGATGGTGGTTTCAGGCGACAAAGAAATGGTGCGCGACTATATCGAAGGCCTCAATATGTTGGCATCGATGCGCTTGTGTGCGAACGTGCCAGGTCAGTATGCGATTCAAACTGCATTAGGTGGTTACCAAAGCATTAATGACTTAGTGGCTGAGGGCGGTCGTCTCGCAAAGCAACGTGATCTTGCATGGAAATTGATCACTGATATCCCGGGTGTCAGTTGCGTGAAACCAAAATCCGCTTTGTATTTATTCCCAAAGCTAGACCCTGAAGTTTATCCAATTGAAGATGATCAACAATTTGTTGCTGATCTTTTGAAAGAAGAAAAAGTATTGTTAGTGCAGGGCTCTGGTTTTAACTGGGGCAAACCTGATCACTTCCGCGTAGTGTTCTTACCTCACGAAGATGTGCTCAAGGAGGCCATTAGCCGCCTTGCACGTTTTCTGGAGCGTTATCGTAATAAGCACAGCCGCAAGGCTTCTTTAACTGCAGCAAAGGCATCATGAAACCGATTCAAGTAGGTCTGTTAGGTATTGGCACTGTTGGTGGTGGCGTATTCACTGTTCTCGAGCGTAACCAAGATGAAATTACTCGTCGTGCTGGGCGCGGCATTCGTAGAAATACGGTTGCTGATTTAAATGTAGACCGTGCCAAAGAATTGGTTAAAGACCGCGCACAAGTGGTGAGCGACGCCCGTGCTGTAATTAATAACCCAGAGATTGATATTGTTGTTGAGC
>CAITHY010000107.1 GCA_903892315.1 uncultured beta proteobacterium
CGATCCTTGCATTGGTTTGCGTGCTGCTAAGCAGGCATTGCGCTTTCCGAAGACGCTGAGCGAGGATCAGGTGACCAGTTTACTCAATGCCCCAAATATTGAGACCCCTTTAGGTTTACGCGATCGCACTATGTTGGAGTTGATGTATGCCAGTGGCCTGCGAGTTTCCGAGATTGTTTCTTTAAAAACCGTGGCGCTGGGTTTAAATGAGGGTGTAGTTCGGATTGTGAATGGCAAGGGCGGCAAGGAGCGATTGGTGCCCTTTGGTGGAGAGGCAGGTCAATGGTTACGCAGATATCTAGCAGATGCTAGAACACCACTGCTAGAAGGCAAAACTTCAGATGCCGTTTTCATCGGCCGCCACACAGGCTCAGCGCTAACTCGCCAGGGGTTTTGGGCGCTGATTAAACGCTACGCTTTGCAAGCAAGCATTCCAGTGGCTTTATCACCCCATACCCTTCGCCATGCCTTTGCTACGCATTTACTCAATCATGGCGCGGATTTAAGGGTGGTGCAGTTGCTTTTAGGTCATGCAGATATCTCCACTACCCAAATCTATACCCATGTAGCCAGAGAGCGTCTCAAGTCAATTCATCAGCAACATCACCCCCGTGGCACCTAAATTGTCAGATGTGTTTAAGATAGCGGCATGGATATTCTCTTAATTCCAATTGCTTACTTGATTGGCTCAGTTTCCTTCGCGGTGGTGGTAAGTAAATGCATGCGTTTGCCAGACCCTCACACTTATGGCTCTGGCAATCCTGGTGCAACGAATGTGCTCAGAACTGGCAATAAGCTTGCCGCCGTTCTGACATTGTTGGGCGACACATTAAAGGGATTTATAGCAGTAGTGTTAGCGAGAATAATTTTGGGTGAAGGGTCTCTGAGCTCAAGTTTGAATTCTTGGATTTTGTGTGGTGTCGTTGTCGCTGTATTTTTAGGCCACATCTTCCCAATCTTTCATGGCTTTAGCGGCGGTAAAGGGGTTGCGACTGCCTGCGGTATTTTGTTTGGCATTAATTGGATTTTGGGTTTAGCAACGCTGGCTACATGGATTATCGTGGCCAAGTTCATGCGCTATTCATCCTTGGCTGCTTTAGCCGCTGCAGCGTTTGCGCCGATTTATTTTGTATTTCTGTTTGGCTTTCACCCAATGGGCATTGCGCTACTGATAGTCTGTGCTTTGTTAATTTGGCGTCATCGTAGCAATATCCGCAATTTGATGAGTGGTACCGAGTCCACAATCGGCTCTAAAAATACAAAATCATGACGATTGCATTCGCCTGTGTTTTATTCATGGGCCTACTCCCTTATATTGCTGCAGGTATCGCCAAAAAAGGTTTTGAAGGCTACGACAATGTTCAGCCACGTACATGGCTTGCCAAGCAAACCGGATTTCGGGCGCGCGCCAATGCTGCGCAAGCTAATTTGTTTGAATCCCTCCCCCTCTTCTTTGCCGCAGTCATCATTGCGTCGCTCATGCAGGCATCCCAAGCTAGGTTAGATCTGCTAGCGCTCGGCTTTGTGATTTCACGTATTGCTTATTTGATTTGTTATGTAGGCAATTGGCCAACTACGCGCTCTATTGTTTGGTTATGTGGGATTGCGTGTGTTGTTGCGATCTTCTTTCAGATATAGATTCATCGTCAAACATTATTTAGAAATTACTTAGAAAAATTGATATATGGCTACTAAAAAAAAAGTTGTGAAGTCAGCGGGCAAGACAGCTTCTAAAGCAGCAAACAAAAAAACACCCGTCAGAAAAACCGCAGCAAAGCAAGTTGCCAAGAGGGAGGATGCTGGAGTGCCTTTGTCTGTAGTGATTCGCCGTCGCATCGAGGCACAAAAAGCGCGCTTTCATGCGAATGACAATATCTCAGCCTTCATTAAACCTGGTGAGTTAGAGGGCTTGATGGATGAGGTGGCAGAAAAGATGCAGGCCGTATTAGAGAGTTTGGTGATTGATACGGAAAGTGATCACAACACCCAAAATACGAGTAGGCGCGTTGCCAAAATGTATGTGCAAGAAGTTTTTAATGGTCGCTACGTAGTACAGCCAGCTTTAACGAAGTTCCCCAATGTGAGCCGCCTTAACGAGCTCATGATCATTGGCCCAATTACAGTCCGTAGTGCGTGCTCTCACCACCTTTGCCCGATCATGGGTCGCATTTGGATTGGCGTTTTACCTAGTAAGGATTCTGCTTTGATTGGCCTGTCTAAGTATTCCCGCTTAACTGAATGGGTGATGTGTCGCCCACAGATTCAGGAAGAGGCAGTAGTGGAGTTGGCAGATATGCTCGAGAAAAAGATCAAACCGATTGGAGTCGCTATCGTGATGGATGCGGATCATTTCTGCATGCAATGGCGTGGTGTGAAAGATCGCGACTCGAAAATGGTCAATAGCGTGATGCGGGGCGCATTCTTAAAAGATGCCAACTTACGACGTGAGTTCCTCTCATTACTGGAGAGGCGTTAGTCAAAATTGATTCTTTAGTGTTAATTTAATTTTGATGCATGTCGATCAATGGTTGAGAATAATTCTCAACTAATATTCTATATAAATCAGTTACTTAAGCGCGGGCTACAGAACTGATTTCTTCTGCTCTATGATCGCTCTAGTTGCCAATTAAGCTTTTCTTAAGCGCTTTGCATTGAAGCTTTTTATTTCGCTTTTAATTTAACCATTAACCCTCTGGAATCCATATGAAATCTACCCGTCGCCAATTCATGATCATGTCAGCTGCTGGTGCTGCTACTTTAGCCCTCAACGGCAAAGTACAAGCGCAAGCCATGGTTGCTGAAACTGATGCACAAGCTGCTGCATTGGGTTACAAAGCTGATGCTTCTAAAGTGGACAAAGCGAAGTTTGCTAAATATGCTGCTCCCCAAGCCTGTAGCAATTGCGCCCTGTATCAAGGCGCGGCTGGTTCTGCTGCTGGTGGTTGCGCATTGTTCGCAGGCAAGCAAGTGGCTGCTAAAGGTTGGTGCTCTGCTTACGCTAAGA
>CAITHY010000108.1 GCA_903892315.1 uncultured beta proteobacterium
GCCCTAGTTTTTGTTATTGCTATGCTAGTTGGCATGGAGATCTGCGAACGTTTCTTCTCGGCCCACAAAAAGGTATCCGACCAAGTCTGATACGCCTGATTTAGAATCACTCTATTACAACGATTGAACGTAGAGGGTTTTTTATGAGTCTTCCTATTTCTTGTCACAACGCACAGTTTGGCACACTGGGTCAGATCGACCCAAGTCACTTAGCTGAAATTGCAGCGCAGGGCTATAAGAGCGTGATTAACAATCGTCCTGACGGTGAGGGCGGCCCTGATCAACCTACTAGCGCAAGCATTCAAGCAGAAGCAGAAAAATTGGGATTGAACTACGCCTACCTGCCGGTTGTGCCTAGCGCAATGACTGTTGAACAAGTGAGAGAAATGGCTCGCCTCTTAAAAACAATGCCAGGTCCAATCTTGGCTTTCTGTCGCTCTGGTGCACGCTCAACAAACTTGTATCAACTTGCATTGCAAGTGGCTTAAGCTAAATAAGCATTCATCAATCTATGCGTATCGCCATTCCGGAAGAAAGAAAGCTGGTTCATGAAATGATCATGCCCATTCGTTGGGGTGATATGGATGCGTATGGTCATGTAAACAATACCGTGTACTTTCGCTATATGGAGCAGGCACGTTGCGAGTGGATTACGGATATGGGGTATGAAGTTGCCCCCGGTCGTGAATCGATGTTGATGCTTAATGGCTTTTGTAACTTCTATCAACAACTCACTTTTCCAGGCGATTTAATTTTGAAGACTTCGATTGGCGCTATTGGAAGAACCAGCTTGGATGTCTATACCAGTATGGCGCTAAGCACTACGCCTGAGGTCGAAGCGGCTATAGGTGGTGCCACGATGGTGTGGGTTGATCTCACTACCAATAAATCAGCCCCTTGGCCCGAGCATGTTTTAGAGAAGTTGCGCTAGTTCATCGTGCAACCAAGTAATCCCCATATTCTAAAGTCCGAACAATTTCTATCAGAGCTCGATAGCTTTGACGCAATCATTGATGTCAGATCCCCGGCAGAGTTTGCCCTGGATCATATTCCCGGGGCCGTTAATTACCCAGTGTTAAGCAATGATGAGCGGGTAACTATTGGCACGTTATACAAACAGGAATCACCATTTGCAGCTAAGAAGCTTGGCGCAGCATTGGTCTCACGCAATATTGCCAACCATCTAGAAAATCATTTATTGGAAATGCCGCGTGAATGGCGACCATTGATATATTGCTGGCGTGGTGGTGAGCGTAGTGGGGCGTTCACGCACATCCTTAATCGTATTGGTTGGAAAGCTAAGCAGCTCGAGGGCGGATACCAAGGCTTCCGTCGCGCCGTCATTGATGGTTTAGAAAAATCGGCCGGTCTATTTACATTTCAAGTTATCTGTGGAATGACTGGTAGCGGCAAGACAAGAGTGCTGCAAGAGATTGGCGCTTTAGGTGCGCAAATTCTGGATTTAGAGGGTTTGGCGGTGCATCGCGGTTCAGTGCTTGGTAATGAACCTAATATCGAGCAGCCATCACAGAAGGGCTTTGAAACCAGACTCTGGAATGCCTTACGTTCTCTCGATCCTAGTAAGCCAGTGTTTGTAGAATCAGAGAGTAAAAAGGTTGGCGGTCTGCATATACCTGATGCCCTCATGGAAAAAATCCGCAATGGTGCATGTGTTGAGTTGTGCTCGAGCGCGCAGACAAGAGTCTCTTGGTTGATTCGTGAGTACCATCATTTCTTGATTGATACTGATAACTTCAAGCAGAAGTTATCTTTGCTCACTGCCCATTATGGAAAAGTGCAGATTGCTAAATGGAATGAAGCGATTGATGCGGGGAATTTTCCAGGGTTGGTTGAGGAGTTGCTTGTAAAACATTACGACCCCTCATATCAATCATCGATCGTGCGTAATTTTCCTCAATACAAGATTGAGAATTTTGTACAACTAGAAAATGATAGTGACGAGGCCTTTGCCAAAGCAGCAAAGGCCATCCTGACTAAGCTTGACGCTTAAGTGCTTGGCTAGTAATCAGCTAAACGCCTGAATGCCTGTTTGCGCACGACCTAGAATCAGAGCATGAATATCGTGAGTACCTTCATAGGTGTTAACAACCTCTAAGTTCAGCATGTGACGTACAACACCATATTCATCAGAGATGCCGTTACCACCATGCATGTCGCGTGCCATGCGTGCGATGTCTAAGGACTTGCCGCAAGAATTGCGTTTCATGATGGAGGTGATTTCTGGCGCAGCAATACCTTCATCTTTCATGCGACCTAAACGTAAGCAACCCTGAAGACCCAGAGTAATTTCAGTTTGCATATCCGCTAATTTTTTCTGAATCAGTTGGTTTGCGGCCAATGGTTTGCCAAACTGTTTGCGGTCCATGGTGTATTGGCGAGCGGCATACCAGCACCACTCAGCAGCGCCCAGAGCGCCCCAGGCAATACCGTAGCGGGCAGAGTTTAAGCAAGTAAAGGGACCTTTGAGCCCCTCAACTTCGGGGAATTCATTTTCTGCTGGCACGAATACTTCATCCATGACGATTTCACCGGTAATGGAGGCGCGCAGACCCATCTTGCCGCTAATTTTTGGGGCGCTAAGACCCTTCATGCCTTTTTCTAAGATGTAACCGCGAATGATTCCTTCATCATTCTTTGCCCATACTACAAATACATCGGCAATCGGAGAGTTGGAGATCCACATCTTCGAACCTGTCAATGAAAAGCCACCGGGAACTTTCTTGGCACGGGTAATCATGCCGCCTGCATCAGAGCCATAGTTTGGCTCTGTTAAACCAAAGCAGCCAATCCATTCGCCGCTGGCTAATTTAGGGAGGTACTTTTGTTTTTGTGCTTCGCTACCAAATTCATTGATCGGCACCATTACTAAAGAGGACTGCACGCTCATCATGGAGCGATAGCCAGAATCTACGCGCTCAATCTCGCGCGCAATTAATCCATATGAAACATAATTTAAATTGGCGCCGCCGTACTGCTCGGGAATGGTGATACCCAAGAGACCAAGTTCACCCATTTCACGGAAGATGGCTGGGTCAGTTGTTTCATTGCGATAAGCATCGTGAATACGGGGCATCAGGCGCCCTTGAGCATACTCAGCAGCTGCGTCACGAATCATGCGCTCCTCTTCGCTGAGCTGGGTATCGAGAAGGAGGGGGTCCGCCCAGTTAAAGCTGGCCTTACTTTTGCTCATTGCTTTGGCATCCTATATTTCATTTTGATTTGATTTTTTAGCTGCTTCCTGCGAATCTTTAGGAATACAGATATTCTTATTTCTATTATCCATTTTTCTAGACTTATGGACTCCCCTAGATCTCACCATCGCTATTACGACCTGATTTTGGCTGCCTTTGTGGTGGTCTTACTCTGTTCGAACTTTATTGGTGCCGGTAAAGCGGCCGTGGTGGATTTGCCTTATTTCGGGGTAGTGCCATTTGGCGCTGGCATTTTGTTCTTTCCTATTTCCTATTTCTTCGGCGATATTCTGACTGAGGTCTATGGCTATGCCTATGACCGGAGGGCGGTTTGGACCGGCTTTGCAGCCCTTGCATTTGCGGCAATCATGGCCCAGATAGTGATTGCCTTACCTGTGGCGCCTGGCACCTATATGGCTAATTACCAGCAGGGCTTAGAAACCGTCTTTGGAAACTCTTGGCGTATCGCCTTGGCTTCCATGTTCTCCTTTTGGTGCGGCAGCCTGGTAAATGGCTATGTTTTAGCGAAGATGAAAATTCTGACTCAAGGGCGTTTTCTCTGGATGCGCACAATTGGCTCGACAGCAGTGGGGGAGTTGGTTGACTCCGCTTTCTTCTATATGTTGGCGTTCTACGGTATTTGGCCTACCCATGAAGTCATTCAGGTAGCACTGGCCCAGTATGTTCTCAAGACCTCCTGGGAGGTGCTGGCAACCCCCATGACTTATTGGGTTGTGAACTTCCTCAAGCGCAAGGAAAACGAGGATTTCTACGATATACATACGAATTTCACCCCATTTAGGGTCAAAGTCTGATTTAGGGCATTCGCTTCCTGCCATTAAATACTTCTAAGCCGTTAAAATAACGGTCTTTGCCCCCAAATTCGGGGGTAACTATCCAATTGAATTTCAGAAAGTTAGAAAACATCCGTGCTGTCAGCATCTAATATCACCATGCAGTTTGGGGCAAAGCCTCTGTTTGAAAACATTTCCGTGAAGTTTGGCGGCGGTAATCGCTATGGCCTGATTGGCGCAAACGGTTGCGGTAAATCCACCTTCATGAAAATTTTGGGTGGCGAGCTTGAGCCTACTAGCGGCAACGTGAGTTTGGATCCCGGCATTCGTTTGGGTAAGTTGCGTCAAGATCAATTTGCTTACGAGGATGTGCGTGTCCTCGACGTTGTCATGATGGGTCACGAAGAGATGTGGAAGGCTGCTGCTGAACGCGATGCGATCTACGCCAATCCAGATGCTACTGATGAAGATTACATGAAGGCCGCTGAGCTTGAAGGTAAGTATGCCGAATACGGCGGCTATACCGCAGAAGCTAAAGCAGGTGAGTTGTTGTTAGGCATTGGCATTCCGATTGACCAACACAATGGTCCGATGAGCAACGTGGCTCCAGGTTGGAAGTTGCGTGTATTACTTGCGCAAGCATTGTTCTCTGACCCAGATGTATTACTGCTCGATGAGCCAACCAATAACTTGGATATTCACTCTATTCATTGGCTTGAGGATATCCTTAACCAAATTAAGAGCACCATCGTCATTATTTCCCATGACCGTCACTTTCTCAATGAAGTCTGTACGCATATGGCTGATATGGACTATGGCACATTGAAGGTTTACCCAGGTAATTACGACTCCTACATGCTGGCTTCTGTACAGGCAAGAACACAACAGCTTAGCAATAACGTAAAAGCTAAAGAGAAAATTGCTGAATTAGCGGCTTTCGTGGCCCGCTTCTCTGCAAACGCATCTAAGGCACGTCAAGCGACTTCACGTCAGAGACAGTTGGAGAAGATTGAAATTGTTGAAGTAAAGCCTTCATCACGTCAAAACCCATTTATTCGTTTTGATACTGAGAAGAAACTTCATAACATGGCGGTTGAGTGCAACGCACTCACTAAGGCTTATGACCGCGTTATTTTCAAGAATTTCAAGCTTGGTGTTCGTGCTGGCGAAAAGATTGCCATCATCGGTCAAAACGGCGCTGGTAAGACAACCTTACTAAAAACCATTTTGAGCAAGCGCTTTGAGGGTATTGCCGCTGATAGTGGTGATGTGAAGTGGGCTGAGAATGCTAACGTCGGAGTGATGCCTCAAGACAATACTGAGATGTTTGCTAAAGACGAGTTGCTCATGGATTGGATGAATTGGTGGCGTAATACTGGCGACGATGATCAAGTTATCCGTGGCACATTAGGGCGCTTGCTGTTCTCTGGTGATGACATTGGTAAGTCTGTGAAGGTTCTTTCTGGTGGCGAAAAGGGCAGAATGATTTGGGGCAAATTGATGCTTCAGAAATATAACGTCCTAGCAATGGATGAGCCAACCAACCACATGGACATGGAATCGATTGAAAGTTTACAAATTGCGCTCGAAAAATATGATGGCACTTTGATATTTGTTTCTCACGATCGTGAGTTCGTTTCTGCCTTGGCCAATCGCATCCTAGAAGTAAAGATGGATGGCACAGTGGTGGATTACTCAGGAACTTATGAAGAGTACCTACGCAGCCAGGAATTGGCTGGCTAACTAAAGCTTAGTAAAAAATAAGTCCTTAAATAAGCCCCTAAGCGGGCTTATTTTCTTTAGCTTGTCTCTGAAAGCGGGTCGCAGTACCCTCTGCACGAATACGCTGCCATACGGAATCTTTTTCTTCTTGAGAGAAGAATACCCAATTGCTCACTTCACCAAGAGTGCGTCCGCAGCCTTGGCAGATCTCATCGTAAAGCGTGGTGCAAACACCAATGCAAGGCGAGTCAGAATCTGCATCCCCGGTAGACAGAGAATGGGAGCCATCTTGCACAATAGATTTGGTGTCTTCAGAATTCATGACTGTACTTTAGACGATTTCAAGGGACTGTGCTCGGCGAGCTCATCTACATAAGCTCCTATACCTTGATGTTCGCGATCTAGGAAGTGTTGTACAGCTTTGGCAAACTGAGGATCCGCAATGAAATGGGCAGATTGAATAGTTGTTGGCAAGAACCCGCGCGCCATCTTGTGTTCGCCTTGTGCGCCACCTTCAAAAGTTTGAATGTTCTTTGAAATGCA
Source organism: uncultured beta proteobacterium (assembly GCA_903892315.1). Next base: position 6,272 of record CAITHY010000108.1, read on the forward strand.
GTATTCAATTGCTTGATAGTATGCAGTTTCAAAGTGCAAGCAGGGCACATGTTCGATTGCTCCCCAATATCTGCCGTAGGCCTTAGAACTCGTAGGGTCAACTACCAGCATGGATGCAGCAATGGGATTTCCAGAGCGCTCCGCAATAATGAGGTGCAAACTCTCGGGCATGCGATGTGCCCATAACTTAAAGAATTTCTCGCTGAGATAGGGATTGGATCGATGCTCTAAGTAAGTATTTGCATAACAGCGATAAAAGAATTCCCAATCAGCATCAGTTGATGATTTTCCTGAAACATGCCTAAAGCTAATCAGCTCACGCGCAACCTGTTCGCGCTCACGTCGAATATTTTTACGACGCTTCATGGTCAAGGCGGCTAAAAATTGCTCAAAATTCTCAAAGCCCTGGTTATGCCAATGAAATTGCACCGAGTCGCGCAACATGAAGCCTTGCTCCACAAGACTGTTTATTTCTGAGGAGTAAGGAAATAAGATGTGGGCTGATGACAGATTGTTTTGCAGAACCAAAGTCTTTAAACCTGCGATTAATTGCTGCTTTACTACGTTGGTATCTACATGACTGGCACTCAAAATCCTTGAGCCTTGGACTGGGGTAAATGGGATGGCGCAAAGTGCTTTTGGAAAGTACTGCATACCTTGTTGCTCATAGGCTTGCGCCCAAGACCAGTCGAAGACAAATTCCCCGTAGGAGTGTTGCTTCAAATAGAGTGGCATTGCACCCAATAACTTCTCACCACCCTTCAAAACAAGGTGAGCCACTTGCCATCCTGTATTACCGCCAACGCAACCGGTTTCTTCTAGAGTACTGAGAAACTCATGACGAAGAAAAGGGCCTGCATCCCTAGGAAGCAGGGCATTCCATTCACTAGCTGGGAGATCGCTTAAGCGATCAAGGATTTCTAATTGAAAAGTGTCAGACTCTGCCACAATTAGCGCTGAATAAGCTCTATTTTGTAGCCGTCGGGATCAGTGACAAAGGCAATGATGGTGTCGCCACCAGCAACTGGGCCAGCCTCGCGAGTAACATTCCCACCAGCGGCTTTGATGGCAGCGCAGGCAGCGTAGGCATCTGGTACCTCAATCGCAATGTGTCCATAAGCGGTGCCCATTTCATATGAGCTCACACCATGGTTATAGGTGAGTTCAATTTCTGCTTGACCATCGCCATTGCCTTTACCAAAGCCAACAAAAGCAAGCGAGTATTTTTGCTCAGGGCGCTCAGTGGTACGAAGTAAATTCATACCCAATACTTTGGTGTAGAAATCAATCGAGCGATTCAAATCGCCGACGCGAAGCATAGTGTGTAGGATCATCATAGTTACATAGACGCGTAGTTAGGGCCACCACCACCTTCTGGCGTTACCCAGATGATGTTTTGTGTTGGGTCTTTAATGTCGCAGGTTTTGCAATGAACGCAGTTCTGCGAATTGATTTGCAAGCGCGGCTTGCCATCCGCCTCAACGTATTCATAAACACCAGCAGGGCAGTAGCGTTGCTCAGGACCTGCATAAGTCTTTAGATTGATATCTGCCGGTACAGAATCATTCTTCAAGGTTAAGTGGATCGGTTGATTCTCGGCATGGTTGGTGTTGGAGATAAATACGGAAGACAGGCGATCAAACGTGATCTTGCCATCGGGTTTTGGGTAATCAATCGGCTTGTGCTGAGCGGCAGGCTCAAGACATTCATGGTCTGCGTGCTTTAGATGGATTGTCCACGGCATATTGCCACCTAATACCTTTTGCTCTAGCCCGACCATCAAAGTTCCAAGGTAGAGTCCTTTAGACATCCATGGCTTGAAGTTGCGTGCTTGATTGAGTTCGGTATGCAACCAACTATTTTGAAATGCGGTTGGATATGCAGATAGAACATCTTCTGAACGATTTTCATTAATGGCTGCTACTGCTGCTTCAGCAGCAAGCATGCCAGTCTTAATTGCTGCATGACTACCTTTGATGCGTGAGGCATTGAGGAAGCCAGCATCACAACCAATTAGTGCGCCACCAGGAAATACAGTCTGAGGAAGGCTATTTAATCCTCCAGCAGTGAGTGCACGTGCGCCATAAGCGATACGTTTACCACCTTCAAAGGTTTCACGAATCTTCGGATGCAATTTATAGCGTTGGAATTCTTCAAAAGGAGACAGGTAGGGGTTCTTATAGGAAAGACCAACCACTAAACCAACTGCAACCTTGTTATCACCAAGGTGGTAGAGGAAGGAGCCACCATAGGTATCACTTTCTAAGGGCCAGCCGGCGGTATGTACGACCAGGCCAGGCTTGCTCTTGGAAGGCTCCACTTCCCATAACTCTTTAATGCCAATGCCATAACTCTGAGGATCTGCATCTTTATCTAAAGCAAACTTTGCAATCAGTTGTTTACCGAGATGGCCGCGTGAGCCTTCGGCGAAGAGGGTGTATTTACCGCGTAACTCCATACCAAGCTGAAACTGATCGGTTGGATTACCTTCTTTATCTAGACCCATTGAACCAGTAATGACTCCGCATACTGCACCTTGCTCGTTATACAGAATTTCTGCAGCAGGGAAGCCTGGGAATATTTCAACACCGAGATTCTCAGCTTGTTGCCCTAGCCAGCGAGTTACATTAGCGAGACTGACGATGTAGTTACCTTCATTCTTGAAGCAGTGTGGCAGCAACCAGTTTGGAACCTGGTATGAGTTATCGCTGGTTAAGAATAGAAATTGATCTTGTGTGACTGGAGTATCCAGTGGGGCACCCAATTCTTTCCAATCAGGAAATAATTCAGTGAGTGCCTTGGGATCCATTACGGCACCAGAAAGAATGTGGGCTCCGATTTCAGAGCCTTTTTCTAGGACGCAAACGCTAATTTCTGTTCCCGAGGAGTTGGCTAATTGCTTGGCTTTAATAGCGGCCGACAATCCTGCAGGACCACCCCCGACAATGACGAGGTCATAGTCCATAGAGTCTCTGGGACCAAATTGCGCTACCAGCTCTGCAGAATTCATTCAATTTCTCCGAAATTTCTTAAAAAATGGGGCATTTAAGCCCTCTTAGTTTAGTTCTAACTGACAAAAGCCGAATTAGTGCCAAGACCGCCAGGCCTGCACGTCTTAAGCGTTATGATTGCTTTTTTACCCTTTTTGGCAATATTAGGACAAAAGTTATGAATAAAACTTACCCATCGGCAGTGGATGCCTTGCGGGATATCTTAAAAGACGGACAAAAATTGGCGGTTGGCGGTTTTGGTCTTTGCGGCATTCCTGAGGCGTTGATTCAGGCGGTAAAGGATCTGGGTGCACAGAACCTCACTGCAATTGCCAATAACGCTGGAGTAGACGGCTTTGGTTTGGGTTTATTGCTTAACTCACGTCAAGTAAAAAAAATGGTTGCCTCTTATGTTGGCGAGAACAAAGAATTCGAACGTCAGTATTTAGCTGGTGAGTTGGAATTGGAATTTACACCGCAGGGAACTTTGGCCGAAAAATTGCGCGCCGGCGGTTGTGGTATTCCAGCTTTCTATACCAAAACTGGTGTTGGTACATTGGTTGCTGATGGTAAGGAAGAAAAAACATTTGATGGCGAGAAATACATCATGGAGCGTTCTATCGTTTCAGATATCTCTTTAGTAAAAGCTTGGAAAGCCGATAAATCAGGTAACTTGGTTTACCGCTATACAGCACGTAACTTTAATCCAGTGGTTGCAATGGCTGGCAAGATTACTGTTGCTGAAGTGGAAGAGATTGTCGAGAACGGCAAGCTACATCCAGATGAGATTCATACGCCTGGCATCTATGTGCACCGCTTAGTACTGCATAAGACGCCAGAAAAGCGTATTGAGCAGCGCACCTTGACTGCCAAAGCGTAACTCCCCAACGGAAAACAATAGAGCAGCAACAAAACAGAACACTTAGCAGAATACTTAGGAAGATCGAAATGCCTTGGACTAGAGATGAAATGGCAGCGCGTGCTGCTAAAGAATTAAAAGATGGTTACTACGTGAATCTGGGCATTGGTATGCCTACTTTGGTGGCGAACCATGTGCCAAAAGATATGGAAGTATGGCTTCAGTCTGAAAATGGTTTATTGGGTATTGGACCATTTCCAACCGAAGAAACGATTGATGCGGACTTAATCAATGCTGGGAAGCAAACGATTACCACTTTGCCTGGTTCATCCATTTTCTCTTCCGCTGACTCATTTGGAATGATTCGTGGCGGAAAGATTAATATTGCGATCTTGGGAGCAATGCAAGTCAGTGAACATGGTGATTTGGCCAACTGGATGATTCCAGGAAAAATGGTCAAAGGTATGGGCGGCGCAATGGATTTGGTTGCTGGCGTAAAGCATGTTGTCGTATTGATGGAGCACGTTGCCAAGAAAAAAGATGGCACTGAAGAGCTCAAAATTTTGCCTAAGTGCACTTTGCCTCTAACCGGTGTAGGTGTTATTAGCCAGATCATTACTGACCTTTGTGTTCTTGATATCACTCCTAAGGGTTTGAAATTGACTGAATTGGCTCCAGGCGTGACTAAAGAAGAAGTGATTGCTAAAACAGGAGCCCCTGTTGACACAACAGGTTTCTAATCAGCGTCACCAATTAATGGAATAATGGGATCACCATGTCTGGCTCCCATCATTTCCATTCGAAGCCATCTAAACCCCAGAACCAGTCTGGGGTTGATCCTTCCTTACATGCCCATAAAAAGGGCGATGCGCAGCATACCCATAGCAAGCAAGTTTCAAATCAAAACCTTCTCTTAATTGCCTTAGTACTGACTTTAGGTTTTTCAGGGGTCGAGGGTGCTGCCGCCTATTTTGCTAATTCACTGGCACTGATTTCTGATGCCGGCCATATGGTGACCGATGCTGCAGCTCTAGGCTTAGCACTTCTGGCTCAAATTATTTCTCGTCGCCCACCATCTCCAAAGCATTCATTTGGTTTTGGTCGTGCTGAGGCACTAGCAGCATTCGTCAATAGCATTGCAATGCTGGCTTTAGTTTTATGGATCGTCATTGAGGCAGTCAGTCGTTTTGCTAATCCCCATAAGGTGGATGGCTTGACTGTTACGGTCGTAGCTGCAATTGGCCTTCTGATGAACGTTGTTGTGGCATGGGTTCTGTCTCGCGATAAGAAAAGCGTTAATACCCGTGCAGCGCTGGTTCATGTCATGGGCGATCTACTGGGATCAGTGGCCGCATTGATTGCCGGTGTCGTGATCCAATTCACTGGCTGGATGCCAATTGATGCCATTCTCTCTATCTTGGTATCTCTGCTTATTCTTAAGTCCACTATCTCGATTCTGCATGAGTCCTATCATTTCTTAATGGAGGGCGTACCTCTTCACATTGACTACTTACAGGTAGGGACTGATTTAAAGAATATTCCAGGCGTGCTGGCAGTACATGATCTGCACGTCTGGGAAATGACCCCTAGCTTTCCGGCATTGATTGGCCATATTGAAATTGCTGAAATGAAAGAGTGGCCAGAAATTATGGCCAGAATTAATGCGATGCTCTTGGATAAGCACGGCATTGATCACGTGACATTGCAACCAGAAGAGGTGGGCGATGATCACGATCATGAGCATAATGAAAGTCATCAGATCCACAATGAAGCTCAGGCAGCAAATATATTTCATGATGGCGAAACCTTTTATGTAGATTGCTCTAGCGGAGAATCAACTCACCGCATGGCTTATCACGCCTGGGGAAATCCCGGCAATAAAGTATTACTGTGCGTTCATGGCTTAACAAGACGGGGTAGCGACTTTAAGACGCTCGCGCTGGCGATGTGTAAAGACTATTACGTTGTATGTCCCGATGTAGTAGGTAGAGGCGATTCAGATCGTCTCAGCAATCCAATGCTCTATGCTGTTCCGCAGTACGTTTCAGATATGGCTGCGCTAGTAAAAAAACTTGGCGTTACTCAGGTGGACTGGTTTGGTACATCAATGGGTGGTCTCATTGGCATGGTCTATGCCGCAATGCCAAAATCACCCATACGTAAAATGATCATCAATGATGTAGGGCCTAGAATTGAGCCGGAGGCAATTAAACGCCTGGGCTCATATGTTGGTCAGGCATTTAGTTTCTCAGATCGTGCTGAAGCACTTCAGCGCTTAAATGAAATCTGCGCCACGTTTGGTGAGCACACTCCGCAAGAATGGGAGACTTATAACGGTCCTATGTTGGTTCAGAAGGATGGTAAGTGGATCATGCATTACGACCCAGATATCTCGGTGCCGTTTGCCTCTATCAATCCCATCATGGCTAAAGCGGGCGAGATGGCGATGTGGCATGCCTTTAAGCAAATTCATATACCGATGCTGATAGTGCGAGGTGGTATCTCTGACTTGCTTTCTGCTGCCACAGTCGCAGAGATGTGCAAAGTCAATCCTCAGGCACGCAGTATTGAGATTCCCAATGTGGGACATGCGCCCGCGTTTGTAAAACCAGAGCAGATTGCTTTGGCAAAAGAATTCTTCAGTTAATTATTTCTTAAGCACTCTACATTGCCAATGGCAAATGCGCCCAGCAATTCATTAAAAGAGTCAGTATTCGTAGATGCCTGGTATGGTGAGCCGGCAGAATTGCATGCAGCTGGCGTATTGCAAATATTGCAGTCTCTCAATCTAGATGAGGCGACATTAACTGCTGCAAGCAATATTGCACGCACTCACGGCAAAGAGGCTCTCACCAAGCTCATCGGTGAGGAGCCTGCGAAATTGCTCATTGGTTATCGCGGCTTACGTCAAGCGCAGGCAAAGCTAGTTCGTGGGGATGGCGGTTTAAGTGTGACCGGGCAAGAAGAAATGTTACGCAAAATGCTATTGGCATTTGGTGATGACTTACGGGTAGTGCTCATCTATCTCGCTTCTCGCTTGCAGACCTTGCGCTGGATCACACAACAGAAGATCGAGATGCCTGCAGCTTGGGCTCAAGAGATCCTGAATATCGACGCCTCATTGGCGAATCGTTTGGGTATATGGCAAATGAAGTGGGAGATGGAGGACTTGGCTTTTCGAACGCTCTCGCCGCAGACTTATCGTGAAATTGCCAAGATGTTAGATGCCAAGCGTATTGAGCGCCAATCATTTATTAATCACATCGTTTTGCAACTACAAGAAGAATTAAAGGCTGCACAGATCGACGGTGAAGTACTTGGCAGACCAAAGCATATCTATAGCATCTGGAAAAAGATGGAAGGCAAGTCGCTGGACTTTGCCAATCTTTATGATGTCAGGGCATTTCGGGTGCTCGTTGCCGATGTTAAATCTTGCTACGCCGTATTGGGAATCGTCCATAACGTCTGGCAGCCTGTGCCTCGAGAGTTTGATGATTACATCGCACGCCCTAAGCCAAACGGATATCAGTCCCTCCACACGGTTGTGATGAATGAGGACGGTACTTCATTTGAAATCCAAGTTCGCACACAAGAAATGCATCAGCAAGCTGAGTATGGTTTGGCTGCGCACTGGCGCTATAAAGAAGGCGCATACGCAGGCATGGCCACGCCGCCCAATCCTGTAAAAACCAATAAGCCCAGCCTCAATCATCAGCAAGGCACTCATAGCGCAGAGGTTGCCTATGAAAGACAAATCGCTTGGGCTCGCCAACTCATCTCCTGGAAAGAAGATGCATGGGAGCAACTTAAGCACCATGAGATTGATGATCATATTTATGTCCTCACTCCATTGGGGAAAGTAATTTCCCTGGAAAAGGGCTCTACGCCTATTGACTTTGCTTATGCGGTACATACCAATCTTGGGCACCGCTGTAGGGGTGCGCGTGTCGATGGCGCAATGGTTCCGCTTGAGACTGCGTTGAAGAATGGGCAAACCATTGAAATCATTGCAGTCAAGCACGGTGGGCCATCACGTGATTGGATTAGTCCCGATAAGCACTACATACGCTCTCAAAGGGCGCGTCAACGAGTGCGCGCTTGGTTTAATGCGCTTGATGACGAAGAGGCCGGGCAGTCTGGAAAGGTGGCGGAGGGGAAGGCTGAAGCTACTACCGAATTAAAGACTTCAGCAGCTCCACCTGAAATCGTTTTGCGCAATAGTAGTCATAAAGCGGGGCGGGGTGGCGATGTTTTGGTGGTTGGGGTGGATTCATTATTGACCCAGCTCGCGCGCTGCTGTCGACCTGTTCCACCAGACACCATTGCAGGATTTGTGACGCAAGGTAGGGGCGTTTCTATTCACCGCCGCTCATGCAAAACCTTTAGGGGATTGCTTGAGAGAGCGCCTGAGCGAGTGATTCAAACGGCTTGGACTGCTTCTGCTGCAGATCCGGTGGTCAATCTAGAGCAAAAACGTGTGTTTCCGGCCGATTTAGTGGTCACTGGCCTGGATCGCCCAGAGTTAATGAGGGAGCTCTTTGAAATTCTGACTAGGCAGGGAGTGCACGTGATTGATTTGCGTAAATCTGCCAAAAAAGGCCTTGCCCAGATCCTTCTCACAATAGAAGTGAAGGACTCTGAAGTGCTTCGAGTGGTGCAAAACAGCTTAGAAGAGGTCAAAGGGGTCACCCAAGTGCGCCGCCGGTGATAAACTCTATGGCTGTATAGGCTCGTAGCTCAGCTGGTTAGAGCACCACCTTGACATGGTGGGGGTCGTTGGTTCGAGTCCAATCGAGCCTACCAACGAATAGGACCCAAAGCGC
>CAITHY010000109.1 GCA_903892315.1 uncultured beta proteobacterium
TCTCTGTGGCCCTATTCCTCACGTCGCCGTGGATGGCCGTTAGCCATCACCCTTCCCTATGGAGTCCGGACTTTCCTCCCCCTCAATAAAGAGGCGGCGATTGCCCAATTGACTCTGCGCCTGCAGTCTAACGCAGTCAGGGCAATTTGGCTCAGAAAGTCATGATTTGTGTTTTTAAACGAGTGACCAGGCGATAGTTTCGCCGGCGCGCAAAGGGACGATAGTGGTGTCGCCCAGTGGCAATTCAGCAGGGATATTTTGTGCTTGCTTTATCAAAGTAATTTTTTTGCTATTACGTGGCAATACATAGAAGTCAGGACCAAAGAAACTAGCAAAGCCTTCTAGCTGATTTAACTTGCCAACACTCTCAAATGCTTCTGCATATAAACCCAAGGCATTAAAGGCGCTGTAACAACCCGCACAACCACAAGCTGCTTCCTTGACACCCTTCGCATGAGGTGCACTATCCGTACCCAAGAAGAAACGAGCGTTGCCACTAGTTGCCACTTCCAATAAAGCAATGCGATGTTCTTCACGCTTAAGGACGGGCAAACAATAATTGTGTGGACGAATGCCACCAGCAAAGATGGCATTGCGATTCATGAGTAGATGCTGCGGAGTAATCGTAGCTGCAATCGTATTCTTTCCACCCGTTGTTGCATCACGCACATAGTGGGCTGCTTGTTTGGTAGTGATGTGTTCAAACACTATCTTGAGCTCAGGAAATTGTTTACGAAGAGGCTCCAAAACTGTATCAATAAATACCGCTTCACGATCAAAGATATCGATTGCAGCACTGGTTACTTCACCATGCACTAAGAGGGGCATACCAACAGCCTGCATCGCCTCTAATGCAGTATGGCAATGTTTAAGGTCGCTGACACCTGCATCGCTATTGGTAGTTGCGCCTGCGGGATACAACTTGAATGCAGCGATACCTGCAGTCTTAGCCTTACGAACTTCATCTGCAGAGGTGTTATCAGTGAGATATAAAGTCATCAAGGGAGTAAAACCGCTAATACTGAGTGACTTGAGGTTAGCCTGAATACGCTCTTGATAAGCTTGAGCCAAAGCTACCGTAGTCACTGGTGGCTTGAGGTTAGGCATGATGATCGCGCGCGCAAATTGACGCGCAGTATCTGCCAACACATCCTTCATCACTTCGCCATCACGAATATGTAAATGCCAATCATCTGGCTGAGTCAGTTGAATTTGTGTGGGACTATTAGACATATTATTTTTCGAGCAAGATGATACGGAAATCATTCACATTCGTAAGTGTAGGGCCAGTTTCCACTAAAGCACCTAATTCCGCAAAGAAGCCATAGCAATCATGCGCAGATAAGAATGTCTCTGGCAGCAGTCCCTTGGCCTGACTAGACTGACGCACGGCAGTATCAAACCAGGCTCCGGCGTTCTTTTCGCTGCCATCAATTCCATCGGTATCCGCAGCCAAAGCAGCTATTCTTGGCAAATCAGAGCTAGCAGCCAAGAGTGAGAGCAGGTATTCACTGCAACGACCACCGCGACCTTTGACACCCTCAGGAATCGTCACAGTACATTCGCCGCCGGATATCAATGCCAAGGGTATGTCGCCCTTAATCAAATACTCACGAGCCAATTGCGCCTGAGCAATTCCCACTTCTTGCGCTTCACCAGTAATGGTATCTCCTAAAATAATAGGCTCATAACCCTGAGTGCGTACATAGTCGGCGGCAGCCTCTAAGCTTTTATAGGCTGTTGCAATTACATGGTTGGCGACTTGAGCATCAACCAAATCAGCATCCTTCAAAGTCTCCGCCTTTTCACCAGCCAAGCCTTGTTTGAGATGATTCAATACGGATCCAGGAATAGAAAGCGCATCTAAGTCATACTTTTGCAAAATATTGAGCGCATCTAAATACGTGGAGTAATCAGCAGCACATGGGCCGCTAGCAATATCTGCCGGCGAATCACCAGTGACATCAGAAATGAGCAAAGCCTCTACTCGTGCACCACGGGCAATTGCTAGTCTAGCTAAATTACCCCCTAAAATTGCAGATAAATGTTTACGTACCACATTCATTTCTTCGATAGGCGCGCCACTTCGTAAGAGTGCTTCAGTAGTCTTACGCATGTCATCAATCGAGATACCCTCTTGAGGTAGGGTAAGAAGGCTTGATCCTCCACCAGACACTAAGGCGATCAATACATCATCCTTCTCTAATTGATCGCTTAATGCGAAAACTTTTTTAGCTCCATCCATGCCAGCCCGATCGGGCACGGGATGTCCCGCCTCAACAATATTGATATGGGCAGTTGGCGAGCCATGGCCATAACGTGTTAGAACAACACCCTCCAACTTCGCATGTGGCCAATGTACTTTTGCATAAGCCTCTAACGCACTAGCCATAGAAGCGCTGGCTTTGCCTGCGCCCACTACCAAGCATCTGCCCTTGGGCTCTTGCCCAACTGGAAATATCTTTGCCAAGTACTGAGGAACAATAATCTGTGGATCAGCAACTGCAACTGCAGCAGCAAAAGCGTTTTTAAGAATTACTTCTTTACTTGCCATCATAGAAGGTGAAGAACTGTTTAGAGTCATTCAGCTATTCTAATCAACTGTGGCACGCTCTTGCATCTGCCACATCTCCGCGTACCTCCCTTGGGCTGCAAGCAAGTCTTCGTGAGTTCCTCGCTCCACGATCTGCCCACGGTCCATGACTAAAATTTGATCTGCATGAATAATGGTTGATAGTCGATGTGCAATGATGAGTGTTGTACGGTTTTTGGCCAAACCGAGCAACTCCTCCTGAAAGGCACGCTCTGTTTTGGAGTCTAAAGCTGAAGTTGCTTCATCAAAAATCAACATAGCTGGTTTCTTGAGGAGCGTTCTTGCAATCGCCACGCGTTGTTTTTCGCCCCCAGAAAGCTTCAAACCTCTCTCTCCGACCTGAGTGTCATAGCCATCTGGTAAGCGCTTAATAAAGCCGTCGATTTGAGCCGCTCTAGCTGCCTCTTGCACCTCTTCAATTGTTGCCGAAGGATCGCCATAGGCAATGTTGTAACCAATCGTGTCATTGAATAAAACCGTATCTTGCGGAACGATGCCGATTGCCTTGCGCAAGCTGGCCTGTGTTACCTCTTGAATATTCTGCCCAGCAATCAGAATCTCACCTGACTGCACATCATAAAAACGGAATAGCAATCTTGCGAGAGTGCTTTTACCAGCACCACTTTGTCCCACCACTGCCGTAATGGTTCCAGCGGGGATATTGAAACTGACATCTCGCAGAATTTCGCGCTTCGCATCATAGTGAAACGATACATGCTCAAACCTGACATCGGGGCCATGCCCTTGATCATGAACCTGCAGCGGCTTTGCATCTGAAGAATCGGCAATCTCTTTGTCGGTATTGAGCAAAGAAAACATCCGATCCATATCGGTCAATGCCTGCTTAATTTCACGATATATCACACCCAAGAAATTAAGCGGGATATAGAGCTGGATCATTAAAGTATTTACCAGCACCAGGTCGCCTAAAGTCATCGTGCCATTGACAACACCTACGGTAGCGCGCCATAAAATCAACATTAAACCAGTGGCAATAATGATCTGCTGACCAAGATTTAATACGGCTAAGGTCTTTTGTGACTTCACTGCTGCAGATTGGTAGCGCAGCAAGTTTTCATCGTAACGACTAGCCTCAAAAGCCTCATTACCAAAATACTTCACTGTTTCAAAGTTGAGTAGAGAATCAATAGCTTTTTGATTCGCCTTTGAATCCATGTCATTCATGGTGCGGCGGTAATGGGTGCGCCACTCTGTAACCACCACCGTGAAAGTAATATAGAAGACTAAAGCGATAAATGTAATTGCAGCAAACCAAATATCATATGCATAGGCAAGGTAGCCCAATACTAAACAAAACTCAATCAGTGTCGGCAAGATACTATAGAGCGAGTACGAGATGAGAGACTGAATGCCACGGGTACCACGCTCAATATCTCGACTGACGCCACCAGTCTGACGGGCCAAATGAAAGCTCAGGGCGAGTGAATGTAAATGCTCAAATACCTGAAGTGCAACTTTGCGCACAGCATTCTGGGTAACCTTGGCAAATAAGGCTTCCCGCAATTCGGTAAACAAGGATGCTGAAATTCTTAATAAGCCATAGGCCAAAATTATTCCTAGCGGAACCACTAAAAGGGCTTGAGAAGAGCTTGCTTTGATATCCAAAGAGTCAATTAACTCTTTCATCACAATCGGAATACCCAGATTAACGACTTTGGCAGCTATCAAACAGCTCAGGGCAATGATGACCCGAAAGCGATACTCCAGGAGATAAGGTAGGAGATCACGGATAACACGCCAGTCACCTCTTTGAGGTGTTTTTGAATCTGCGCTACCGTGATGATGTCCTGATGAATGTCTCATCACACTATCTTATTCCTAAATCGCTAACTGACTTGGCTTAGTTCGCTGAAAACAATTTCAAAATAGCCTCACCATTGCTGGGAGAAAAACATTTCTTAGCGGCCTCTTCATAAGATAGCCACTCAAATGCGACATGTTCTCTTGGGGCAAGCTTGATTGGAGTGCTATTTGGAACTTCCAGTGCGAACCAATGCTCGATATTTCGAGTCACGCCAGGGGCGTAACGAAAACGCCACTCGGGATAGATTTCATACTCAATTTGATGATGCATATTTTGCAATGCATCCTTTGGTAATTGATCCACCGCAATACCTGTTTCTTCAAAAACCTCACGGGCAGCTGCAAAAGCCAGATCTTCATTCAGGGCATCGAGACTGCCAGTCACCGACTGCCAAAAGCCAGAGCGATCAGCACGCTCTATCAATAAAACATCCCTATTCGATTTGTAAATAACAACTAAAACCGAAATAGGGATTTTCAAGACAGGCACTGCTTAAATTGATTTAAGCAGCAGGAGTAGCTTGACGCAAACGGATATGTAACTCACGTAATTGACGCTCGTCTACTGGGCTTGGCGCCTGAGTTAACAAACATTGCGCGCGTTGCGTTTTAGGGAAAGCAATCACATCACGAATCGACTCTGCACCAGTCATCATGGTGACGATGCGATCCAAACCAAAGGCAATACCGCCGTGAGGAGGAGCGCCATACTGAAGTGCATCCAATAAGAAACCAAACTTAGCCTGCGCTTCTTCTGCATCGATTTTTAATGCACGGAATACCTGACTTTGAACCGCTTCTTGGTGAATACGAACTGAGCCGCCACCAATTTCACTACCGTTCAACACCATGTCATACGCTTTTGCCAAGCACTTACCTGGATCAGACTCCAGATACTTCATGTGCTCATCCTTAGGGCTAGTAAATGGATGATGGCAAGCAACCCAACGTGCTTCGCCTTCGTCGTAGTCAAACATGGGGAAATCCACCACCCATAGTGGCTTCCAACCTTCAGTAAAGAGACCGTGCTCTTTACCCCAAGCGGATTGACCAACACGTAAACGTAAATTACCCATCGCATCATTTACAACTTTTTCTTTATCAGCACCGAAGAAAATAATGTCGCCATCTTTTGCACCAGTACGCTTCAAGATGCCTTCAATCGCTGCATCATGCAAATTCTTGACGATTGGTGACTGCAAACCATTGCGGCCTTCAGCAACGGAATTGACCTTAATCCAGGCCAAGCCTTTAGCACCATAAATACTGACGAACTGAGTGTAGTCGTCGATTTCGCTACGGCTAATTTCAGCGCCACCAGGCACGCACAAGCCTACGACACGGCCACCAACTTGATTGGCGGCTCCTGAGAACACTTTGAAATCAACGTCTTTCATCAAATCCGTTAATTCCGTGAATTCCAAGTTCACACGTAAATCGGGCTTATCAGAGCCAAAACGCGCCATGCCCTCTGAATAAGGCATGGTTGGGAATGGATTGGGAAGCTCAACATTCATCGTCTTTTTGAAAATATGACGAATCATGTTTTCAAACAAATCACGAATTTCTAGCTCGCTTAAGAAAGCAGTTTCACAGTCGATTTGAGTAAATTCAGGTTGACGATCTGCGCGCAAATCTTCGTCGCGAAAACACTTAGTAATTTGGTAGTAACGATCAAAGCCGGCAACCATCAATAATTGTTTAAACAATTGAGGAGATTGTGGCAATGCAAAGAACTGACCATCATGCACACGGGATGGCACTAAATAATCGCGCGCGCCTTCGGGGGTGCTCTTTGTCAACATGGGTGTTTCGATATCGATAAAGCCCGCATCATCCAAATAGCGACGGCATTCCATCGCTACGTTGTAACGCAAACGTAAATTCTTTTGCATTTGTGGGCGACGCAAATCTAATACGCGATGAGTTAAGCGAGTAGTCTCCGACAAATTCTCATCATCAATTTGGAACGGCGGGGTGACAGAAGCATTCAAAATCACCAAGCTATGGCAAAGAATCTCTACTTTTCCACTGACCAAATCAGCGTTCTCAGTGCCAGCAGGACGCGCACGTACAAGACCTTTAATTTGAATACAGAACTCGCTACGAACTTGCTCAGCAAGCGCAAACATTTCTGGGCGATCAGGATCGCAAACAACTTGCACAAAACCTTCGCGGTCACGCAAGTCAATAAAGATCACGCCGCCGTGGTCACGACGGCGGTTAACCCAGCCGGAGAGTGTGACTTCTTGACCAATCAGTGAATCGGTTACCTGGCCGCAGGTATGGCTTCGCATTGACATAACAATTTCCTATAAATCAAAAATGGTGTGGCAACTGGGATGCAGTTAAACCACTAGAACTATTGGGAGGAACAGAGCCCATTGAAACAATGTGTTTCAGAGCCTCTTCCACGCTCATCTCTAATTCAATCGTTTGTGCACGTGGCACGATCATGAAAAAACCAGAGGTTGGATTTGGGGTTGTTGGAAGAAATACGTTTACGTAATCTTCACCTAATTTGGCAGTCACTTCGCTTGCAGGAATGCCTGTTTGAAAGGCGATCGCCCAAGAATCGGCATGGGGATAGCGAATCAACAAGGCTTTACTAAATGCTTGTCCGCTTCCAGAAAATAAAGTGGATGAAACTTGCTGAACGCTGGAATAAATTGAGCGCACAATCGGTATGCGATTAACAAATTTATCCCAGACCTTTAACCACCACTGTCCTGCAAAATGAATAGCAGTCAATCCAGTGAGAAGGATGACCACAATCACAATTAAGATTCCAACACCTGGGAGATCGCGGAAATGTTGTAAATCTCTAGCGGAGTCTTGAGGGAGAACCACAATAATGGCGTGCATTACAGAACCAAAAACACCATCGAGCAGACCCAAGCCCCAGGCAATCACCCAAATGGTGATCGACAATGGTGCCCAAACGAGAATGCCAGCAATAAAGTATTTTTTCATGTGTTCCGCCTAACCCGCTATTTTAGCGGGTTAGCAGTCAATCAGCGAGAGCCTAATAAATGCCTAGGCTGATGATCAAAATTCCGGCCAAAAACCCACCGGCAAAGAGTAAGGCGCCGGCCAAAAGGCGATGTGTACGTCTTTCTTGCAATAAAAGGGCCTTTAAGACCTCTAATTCCCCATTTTGGTCTTTTACGGGGGAACGGGCCTGCGCCAGGCTATCGGCAATCAAACGTGGCAATGTCGGCAGAATCTTGGCCCAGGTAGGCGCTTCTTCCTTTAATCCATCGAGGAGACCACGCCATCCTAACTGCTGGCTTACCCATTTTTCCAAAATCGGCTTAGCTGTTTTCCAAAGATCCAGATCGGGATCCAGTTGTCGGGCCAACCCCTCAACATTCAAAAGGGTTTTTTGTAGCAGGGTGAGTTGCGGCTGAATTTCTACCTTAAAACGACGTGATGTTTGGAACAGCCGCATCAGCACGATGCCTAATGAAATCTCTTTCAGAGGACGATCGAAATACGGTTCGCAAACTGAACGTACCGCGCCCTCTAATTCTTCAACACGGGTATTGGCTGGAACCCAACCTGATTCAATATGTAACTCAGCAACGCGACGGTAATCGCGATTAAAGAATGCCAAGAAGTTCAAGGCTAAATAATTTTTATCGGATTCGCTTAATGCGCCAACGATTCCAAAATCTAGAGAAATGAAACGGCCAAATGTTTCTGGCTCCAGGCTAATCATGATGTTACCGGGATGCATATCAGCATGGAAGAAGCCATACTCAAACACTTGGGTAAAAAATATTTCTACACCATCCGAAGCTAGTTTCTTAAAGTCAACGCCGGCTTCGCGTAAAGCCGCAGTTTTGCCAATTGAGATGCCATACATTCTCTCCATGACAATCACATTGGTATGACATAAGTCCCAATACATCTCAGGAATCATTAACTTATTCGAATCCATAAACTGCCGACGTAGCTGACTTGCATTAGCGGCTTCGCGCATGAGATCAAGCTCATCATGCAGATAGGTGTCAAACTCTGAAACGTTTTCACGCGGCTTTAAACGACGGCCATCTTCAGAACTTTTTTCAATGACCTTAGCTAAGTCGTACATCAAAGCCAGATCACCCTCAATCACTGGCAGAATACCGGGGCGTAAGACCTTGATGGCTACTGAACGACCCTCCCATTCAGGGTGTTTATCTGTGCCACGCAATACTCCGAAGTGCACCTGCGCAACTGAAGCACTAGCAACAGGCGTTGCATCAAAGCTAACAAATACTTCCTCAATAGGCTGACCTAGATCTGCCTCAATCAAACGACGAGATTCTTCATTTGAAAATGGTGGCACCTGATCTTGTAATTTAGCCAACTCATTGGCAATGTCTTCCGGCAATAAGTCCCGACGCGTAGAAAGTACTTGACCAAACTTCACAAAAATAGGACCTAGTGCCTCTAGTGTTAATCGAATACGCTCGCCTCTAGGTAAATGACTGCCTGGAGACATCCAACACAGCACTGATAAGAAACCGCGACGGATGCCTGGCTTTAAAAGATCACGTAGCAGCGGCAACAAGCCATAACGCCATGCAGTAAAGAAGATGAAAAAGAGACGGGCAATTCGACGCACGATTTATTTAGCCTTTTGCTCTAGAAGTTGAATACGCTTTTCCATACGATCTACAGATTCACGCAATTCACTTAATTCGGTTTTACGAACCATAAAGTCTCGTTTATTTAAAAGTATTTTCTTTTCTTCGCTGACATACTCCACTACATTGTCCAGCAAATCGGTCGCAGCAGAGCGGGTGGCAGACACAAACTGTTTACCCTGCCGCACGGCAAAGTTTGCGGGCGCATCACCTACTAGGCGAGCTAAATCTTCCTCGTATTCCCAGCGTAACTGCCCCGCGAGACGACCCAATAACTGGGCCAAGTCTGCATCGCCAGTAATTTTGACCGCTTTAAAAGCCTGCTCTCGCAAAGAACCAGTGCTGCCCGCTAAGTCGCTCAACGCCTTGGCAGAAACCTCCAAGGTGAGCGAGGGCGCCTCAATCTCTTTTAAGCTGGTCAATAGACCCTCTGGCTTAATCTCAAAACACAAATTACCCAGAGGTAGCTGCAGCAAAATGGTTTTGCTGGCATGACGAGCCAACTCAGTCAATGCCCATGGCTCACTGCCCAAAACGTGATTAATCCCCCGGCAAGCTGCGCCAGAAGCAATCGTATGGGTAGTCGAAAAATGTCTGTTCATGAGTGTAAAAAACCCGCACTAGTGCGGGTTTCCAACGGAAAGTACCTAAGCTTAAACCAACTGGGAGATACCCGCTAGTACCCAGCCGCCAGGACCTTCCACAGGCTTACTTAAATTCCAGATTTCGGAGAAGTCGCTCGCTGGAGCACCCTGTTGCTCACGAATCATGCCGCTGAACTGAACGCTACAGAAATAATGAGCATCAGCTGTCTCCACCCCCAAAAGCTGAGCATTGATGGTCACAACGTCGGTTTGATTGCTACCATCAGTTCTACCCGCTAAATCTTGCTGAATCGTGGCAAACATGTCGGGAGTTGTAAATTCGCGCAAGGACGCGAGATCACCTTGATCCCAAGCTTTTTGCAAAGTCACAAAGTATTGTTTTGCATTTTCCAAGAATGTTTGTTGATCAAAACCAGGAGGCAAAGTTGACTGAAAGACTTCAGGCTCTGCACTCACTCCACCGAATGCATTGGCAGCAGGAGTAAAAGCAGGCTCTTGTCTTGAAGTCTCAACATGATTGCGCTGCATACCTTGTGATGGAACATTTGAGTTTTGACCTGCGCCAGACATCGCCGGCAATAATCTACGAATTACAAACATGATGACAAACCCTGCCAACATGGCGATCAGTAAACCAGTAATCAATGAAGAAGCTGCTTCACCCAA
>CAITHY010000110.1 GCA_903892315.1 uncultured beta proteobacterium
GGTGATGTAGTTCTTCTCTTCCATGGCATAATTATGGCTGTTGCGGCTGTAGCTCAGCTGGATAGAGTACTTGGCTACGAACCAAGGGGTCGTGGGTTCAATTCCTGCCAGCCGCACCAACCTACATAAGGGCCTAGTTGATGAAACTGGGCCCTTTTCCTTTTTAGGCTTTTCTCAATGCTTTCACAGAGATACCTTATAGTCTGCATATGAGCCCTTCCGACACCATTTCTGCCGTTTCTGATGCCCCGGTGGCGGTCTGGTCGCAGACAGATTCTAATAACGCCAAAGTGCTCCTTAATGGCAATGTCAACATCTATTCCTTGGGTGGTATTTGGACTCAAATTCGCAATACTCAAGATACATGGTTGAAACAGGGCGATAGCAAAAGCAAGTCTCTGACATTGGATGCATCTAAAGTCACTTTTTTGGATGGCGCTGGTATCGCATTTTTGATTGGGGTTGAAGAAGCGCAAACTACAGCTGGTGCAAAGTTTGCTATTTTTGGTTTGGATTCTCGCTATGAGCCCTTATTGGGAGAATTCAATCCGATCAGCAATTTATTTCCCGTCCCCTCTGTAAAACCCAAAAGAAGTTTTGTGGTTAGCACTGGAATGGCAACACAAAACTTAATTGATGATGCTGTTGGACTAATTTCATTTACTGGACACCTTGTAGCTGATTTGACTTGGTCTATTCGTTACCCTAATCAAGTCCGCTGGGGTGATTTTGTGAATGCCGCAGTACAAGCAGGTATTGCAGCATTGCCAATCGTTGGGCTGGTATCTTTTTTAATTGGGGTCATTCTTTCATTTCAAGCTGCTATCGGCATGCAGCAGTTTGGCGCAGTCTCTTTTGTAGGCCCATTAGCGGCATTGGGCATTGTGCGTGAAATGGGCCCATTAATTACCGCCATTTTGTTGGCGGGACGTTCCTCAGCCGCTTTTGCCGCCGAGATTGGCACGATGACTGTCAATAGTGAGGTAGATGCACTGGTATCTGGTGGCCTAAGCCCCATTCGTTTTTTAGTCGTACCTCGCGTCCTGGCGGGTATTTTGGTTGCGCCGATTTTGACTTTATTTGCTGATATCGTCAGTATTTTTTCTTCAATGTTGACAATGTTGATCTACGGGATTCCTTTTGTGAACTTCTATAACGGCATGCTTTCTGCTGTAGATATCGAAGATATTGGATCGGGTTTAATTAAGGCAACGCTTTTTGGCGTTGTTGTTTCAGCAGTGGGTTGCTTACGCGGCATGCAAACTGGTAATGGTGCGGCTGCGGTTGGTATCTCAGCAACTCGTGCAGTAGTCAGTAGTATTGTGCTGATTGTGTTGGTTGATGGTATCTTCGCCTTCATTTCCTATAAGACGGGTTTCTGATGGATACGCCCAACAAATCTCCACTCGCAATCGACGTCCAAAATCTTACCGTAGGTTATGGTTCTAACGTTCTGATGCAGAATCTCAATTTCACGGTCAATTACGGTGAAATTTTTGTGATCCTCGGCGGATCTGGATGCGGTAAATCCAGTCTGTTAAAAAACTTATTTGGACTTTATCAGCCTCTGTCTGGCGATGTTCTCATTGAAGGGCAAAATATCACCACCGCAGTTGGAGCGGAACGCCAGAAGATCATGACAAGTTTTGGCGTGATGTATCAACAAGGCGCCTTATTTGGTTCGATGAACTTGCTTGATAACGTCACCTTGTTTATGCAGGAATATACCCAGCTCACACAAGTACAAATGGACTTATTAGCGCGCTGCAAGCTGGATCTAGTGGGTCTACTTCCATATGAATCCTATATGCCCAGTGAAATTAGTGGAGGCATGCAAAAGAGGGCGGCGATCGCTCGTGCTATGGCGCTTGACCCCAAAATATTATTCTTAGATGAGCCATCAGCTGGCCTGGATCCCATTACATCCGCCGATCTCGATAGCACTATTCAGGACTTATCCAAAAATCTAGGCATCACCTTTGTCATCGTATCCCATGAACTTGCCAGCATCTATGCCATTGCTGACAAGGTGATCATGTTGGACAAGGGTGCCAAAGGAATCATCGCCGAGGGTGATCCTAAAGTATTGCGCGATACCAGTAAAGATCCACGAGTGCACCAATTCTTCAATCGTATTATGAGCAAGGACGCAGCATGAGTAATAACTCAAATCCCAATTATTTTCGCTTAGGCGCTTTTGTGCTTGCTGCAATTGGCGTACTGATTGCTGTGATTCTTATCTTTGGCGGCGGTAAATTCTTCCAAAAATCGTTCATGATCGAGACCTACATCAAGCAGTCTGTAACGGGCTTAGATGCTGGAGCGGCCGTACGATTCCGCGGCGTCAAGATTGGTCAGGTAACGTCGATTGGCCTATCCGGCGATCTCTACGAAAGAGATTTGCCTTTTCATGAGCGTCGTCAGTACGTAGTTGTGAGGATGCAAATTTTTGGCGATAAGGTAAATGCCGATCAAATTGCCGAGTTTGTAAAAAATCATTTACGAGCCCGCATTAAGTCCATGGGTATCACTGGCGTGAACTATGTTGAATTTGATTTCGTCTCTAGTGCCGCGGATTCTCCACCACTCCCATATTCCTGGAAACCTGAGTACCCAGTAATTCCCTCTTTACCAAATCAGGCTGATGAAATTATTTCTGGCATTCAAAAACTGATCAGCGCTTTAAATGATATGAATATCGATGGTACCCAGAAGAAATTAGATGCCTTGCTAGGTAATTTAAATACGTTGATGGCAGGTGATGGCAAAGGCAATGAGGGTGTGATTGAATCTGTGAAGCAGTTGAATGTCATTATGGCTCGCATTAATAAGGCAACTGACAAAGAAGAGATTGGTATTTTGATGCGTGAGTTGGTAGCGGCAACCACTTCCTTGCGTCAGACGATTACGAGTGTTCAAGGTGACACCGTATTGACAATAGAAAATATTAAGCAGGCTAGTGAGAATTTAAATGAATTTAGCCGTATCGCAAGTCAATCACCTTCTAGTCTCATTTGGAGCGATCCGCCAAAGAAAATAGCACCCAATAGCGGCACTGGTCAGTCTGGAGCTCAGAAATGATGAAGCGTATTTTATTGTGTTTTGCCGTCTTGACATTGGTCTCCTGCTCCTTACCTACCAGACCGCCAGTGGGACCCAGTAGCTGGATGGTGTCCCCAGATAGAACTGCAGCACCGCGGCAAGCGCGCACCGATATGTGGCTGAAGATAGGGTCTGTATCGGTTACGCCGCCTTTTGATGGCAGATCTTTGGTATACCGTACGAGCGATCAACGATATGAAAAAGATTTTTATAACGTCTACGCGACTATTCCTGCTGAAATGATTGGCAATGCTGAGCGCCAATGGATGAATAAGGCGAATATTTTTTCCTCAACCGTCGGACAAAGTAATAGCCTCTTCCCGTACTATTATTTACAGGCAACAGTTGAAGAGTTTTATGGCGATTATCGCAAGCAAGCTGAGGCGGTTGTGAGTGTAGAATTTTTCTTGAATGCCACTAATGCCGGCAAAGCGAATTCCTTGATTGGTGCAAATCGCTATACTAAGCGCGTTCCCCTCAAAGACAATAGTCCTGAAGCTCTGGTGTTGGGTCTACAAGAAGCGCTGGCTCAGATCTTGAGCGAATACGAGAATCAACTCTATAAATATGCCGGTAATTTACCGAAACCTTTAGGGCAGTAATTTGATGAAATTCACTTCAGTAAGCAGAATCAAAATCGCTGGCGCAGCATTACTAATTGCCGCAAGCGCTTTTACCTCGGTACACGCAGATACTTTCCCCAATAAACCCATTCGCTTAATAGTTCCATTTGCACCTGGCGGGAGCACGGACATCATTGCACGCGCTGTTGGTGATGCCTTGGGTCGTCAGTTGGGGCAACCGGTGATTGTCGAGAATAAAGCCGGCGGAGGTGGCTCGATTGGCGCATTGGAAGTGATGCGTTCACCTAAGGATGGCTACACCATCGGTATGGCTACCGTTTCTACTACTGCAGCTAATCCAGCAATTAACCCAAAGATTGGCTATGATCCCGTGACTGATTTCACGGCAATTAGCAATATTGCTGCGACACCGAACATCATTGCAGTAAACCCATCATTTCCAGCTAAGGATTTCAAAACCTTTATGCAGGTTTTGAAAGCGAATCCTGGCAAGTACTCTTATTCCAGCTCGGGTACTGGTGGTATTGGCCATTTGCAAACCGAACTCTTTAAGAGTTTGACGGGGGTATTTATTGTGCACATTCCTTATCGTGGGGCTGGTCCTGCCTTGGCAGATACGGTGGGCGGTCAAGTTTCCATGATCTTTGACAACTTGCCGTCATCCTTCCCCTTTATAAAAGATGGCAAGCTTGTACCGATTGTTATTGCTGCACCTAAGCGCTTGCCTCAATTGCCGAACGTACCTACTTTTGCTGAAGTGGGTTTAGCACCAGTGAATCGGATGGCTTATTACGGTCTTTTGGGTCCCGCAGGAATGCCAAAAGATATCGTTGATAAATATTCCGCTGCATTACAAAAGGTGGTGACCGATCCTGCGGTAAAGAAGCGCATCGAAGATACGGGCTCCATCATCAATGTGAATGGTTCTGAGGCGTTTACAAAAGAAATTAAAGCCGAGTACACCGTTTATAAAGAAGTAGTTGCTAAGCAGAAATTGCAGTTAGATTAAAAATATAAATACTAGTTTTTGGAGATGTGATGGATTTAGGATTAAAAGGCAAGGTTGCATTAGTCATGGCGTCTAGCCGAGGCTTGGGTCAAGCAATGGCTGTGTCATTGGCTAAAGAGGGTGTCAAGGTGGCGGTTACCGGTAGAAATCCAGAAGGCTTGAATGAGTCCGTAAGGCTGATAGAGGCTTCAGGTGGACAGGCATTGGCGCTCAATTGGGATCTATCCGATGCTTCAGTGATTGATAGCTTGGTCTCCAAAGTAGAGAAGGAACTTGGCCCCATTGATATTTTGATTAACAACACGGGTGGGCCACCCCCAACTCCGGCTGCTGGTCAAGATCCAGCACTTTGGCAAAAGAGCTTTAATGATATGGTGTTATCACTCATTGCTATTACCGATCGCGTATTACCTGGCATGCGCCAGCGTCAGTGGGGCCGCATTATTACTAGCACCACTTCAGGCGCCATTGCCCCGATTAAAAATTTAGCCATTTCTAATACCTTACGTGCTGCATTGCTTGGGTGGTCTAAAACATTGGCGGCAGAAGTTGCGGCAGAAGGCATCACGGTCAATATCATCATGCCCGGAAGAATTGCAACCGATCGCCTGCGTCAGCTAGATGAAGCGCGTGCAAAACGAGAAAATACTACTTATGAGGATGTAGTGAAGGCTAGCCTAAGGCAGATTCCGATGGGTAGGTATGGCGATCCCAAGGAGTATGGCGATGCTGCAGCATTTTTGGCTAGCCAAAATGCCTCCTTCATTACTGGCACCGTCATGCGTATTGATGGTGGACAAATTCAGGCAATTTGATTAAATCATTTTTTCACTTCTTGGGTGGTTTGAGACGTGATCTGCGTTCCAGTGAATTAGCCTGGCTGTTTGTTGCACTAACACTTTCGGTAACAGCGCTATCTAGCGTTAGTTTTTTGGCAGATCGAATGCAAAGAGCTTTTGCATTCGATGCTCGCCAGCTCCTGGCTTCTGACTTACTGATTGTTTCCGATCAACCATTGCCCAATCTATTTTTAGATGAGGCAAAGAGCAGTGAGCTTCAGCTAGCTCAGACAATAGTATTTCCGAGCATGGCAACCGTGGGCTCGCATAGCAAACTCGCTTCACTTAAGGCGGTAAGTCCCCAATACCCACTACGTGGCGCTCTGCGTGTGCAATCTTCGGCTCAAGACAAGACATTCAGTACTGGACCCTCCCAGGGATCTGTTTGGCTTGATCCTGCGATGTTGGCGAGTTTGCAGGCAAAGGAAGGTGACTCAATTCAGCTGGGTCAAAAAGTCTTTGTGATCGGCGGAGTTTTGGAACGTGAGTTAGATCGTGGCGCAGGGTTTATGAACTTTGCACCCCGTGTGATGATGTCCATGGCTGATCTTGGTGATACTGGGCTGATCGGCCTAGGCAGCAGGGTAACTTATCGATTGTTATTAGCGGGCTCTGATGAACAAATTCGCTCTTATGGTGAATGGGCAAATCACTATATCGAGTCCGCAAATAGTAAGGGTATTCGGATAGAAACCCTCGAAAATGCCCAGCCTTTGATGCGTAAAACGCTCGAGCGAGCAGATCGTTTTCTATCTTTAATTGCTTTATTAACCGCCATGGTAGCTGCGGTTGCGATTGCCTTATCGGCACATCGTTATACGCGTAAACAGGCAGATGTCTGCGCCGTTCTGAAATGTCTGGGCGCGAGTTCGAGCAGGATTCTCAGACGACAAGGGCAGACTCTTTTGGGGCTTGGCCTGATCGCCGCATTGACGGGCTCAATTTTGGGGTACCTTGGGCAATATGCTTTAACTATCCTCTTGGGAAATTTAGTGTTGACTGAATTACCATCCGCTTCCTTTGGGCCTGTACTCTGGAGTGTGTTGGTAGCTTGGTTTTTGTTACTTGGTTTTGCAGGCCCGTCAATTTTTAGTCTGGTCAAGGTTTCTCCAATTAGATTAATCAGAAAAGAATTTGATGGCATTGGTATTTCTGCTATTTGGACTGCCATATGTGGATTGGCAGCAGCAGTAATATTAATCATGCTTGCAGCGCGCGATTGGAAGCTAGCTTTATGGACTAGCCTTAGTTTCGGGGTTGCCATCCTTCTTTTTGCTTCTGTGTCTTGGGTTAGTTTGAGATTGCTTTGCAAAGTACGTACTCAACGTTTTGCTCTGGGATTTGTCATTCTTGCTCAGGGGAGAAGGACTGGTCTTGCAGTAGTACAAATTACAGCGTTAGGCATTGCGTTGATGGCGCTGTTATTGGTTTTGCTCTTACGGGCGGATTTTCTAAGCGCCTGGCAAGGTAATATCCCCAGCGATGCGCCTAATCGCTTTATGATTAATGTTCAAGCCGATCAAAAGCAGGGGCTGACTGATTCCCTTAAAAATGCAGGTGTTTCAGTTCCGCAGTTTTATCCCATGGTGCGCGGCCGTTTAATTGAGCTAAATGGTAAAGACATTACGCCTAATGACTACTCAGAGGATAATGCTAAGCGCTTAATTGATCGAGAGTTCAATTTATCTTATACCGACCAATTGCCACCGGGTAATCAACTCCTATCGGGCAAATGGATTGAAGGCGACACACCGCAGATCTCTATAGAAACCGGAATCGCTAAAACTCTGAAATTAAAATTGGGCGATCAGTTAGCTTTTGAGGTTGCTGGAGAAAAAGTAGTTGCACCAATCACCTCAATACGGAAGCTGGACTGGGGTTCGATGCGTGTGAACTTTTTTGTCATCATGTCTCCTGCACAGTTGCAATCATTGCCACAATCTTGGATTACCTCTTATTACCAATCCTCCAAACAAGAATTCTTGGATTTTGAGTTAAGCCAAGCCTATCCGAATTTAACTATTGTGGATGTTTCAGCTTCGCTGCAACAAATTCAGGAGGTGTTGAATAAGCTTTCCTCTGTATTGGGATTGCTCCTGGCTTTTACCATTGCAGCAGCGTTCTTAGTTTTAATGTCAGCCATAGCAGCTACTCAAGACGAACGCTATAAAAATGCCGCCTTATTAAAGGCTTTAGGCGCCTCTCGAAATACTTTGGCCAAGATTGCGAATATCGAATTAGTGATGATTGGCCTAGTAGCTGGGTTGCTAGCAGGCCTAGCTTCTGGGGCCGCTGCTTGGGCTTTGGCTTATTTCGTGATGGAGATCCCATTTCATGCTTTCGGTGAGGCGGTACTGATGGGCGTTGCATTTGGAGTTGGTGCTTGCCTTGCTTCTGGATATCGCTTTCAGAGAAGAATTCAGAAAGCAACTGCAGTGGAATGCCTGCGAGAGGCTTAAGGCGCAGCTCTTAAGTCAGGGTAACCAGGTTTTTGGGAAGTTCCACTAATCGTGTTCCAGCCAAACGGTCTGGAAGGCTTTGTCGAAAGAGCAAATTTTGCCGGTCTAAATAGATGCTGAGTGGCCAAATGAGCAGTGCAACAGTAAACAGCATTTCAATAATTTGCCATTTCTCCAAATGAAAAGCCCATTGCAATAGAACACAAGGAAGGAGCCATAGAGAGCCATAGACATAGCGCCACAAAGCCTGACGTTTAGTAAGAGAAAAGCCGCCTCGTCCAATCATACGGACTCGCCAGGTTTGCATTGCAAGCGTTTGGCCAGATTTAGACCAGTACCAAACAAAATAAATCCCCAGCACAGTGTAGAGATATAAAAACGTCAACCAACTGGGTAATGAAATACCAAATAGCATGCCTAATCCCAGATTAGGAACTAAAAAAGTGAATGCAATTACACCAAGCAATACGAGCTGCTCATAGAGACAGCAAGATACTCGTCGCCATAATTGAGGTGAGGGTAACGCGTCTAATTCAGCGGGTGTCATACGACAGCTTAATAAGGGGAATTGGTTTCTGCATTCGACCCAGCGGCCTCTGCAGGAGGAGCGCTCGGATTGGTGACAGCGGAAGGAAGGGCAGCCTTGGATGAAATGGGGTGCTGCTGCAATGTTGGGGCGTTGGCTGCGGTAGGTTTTTTCTTGGCCTCAGAATCAGCCAACTTTTTCTTTTGCTCATCGCTCAGCTTTTGGTAGGCATACCAAGCCTCTGCTTTTTTCTCGGCAGGGAATTTGAGACTTGTGAGGTAGTTTTCGCGAGCTATGCGACGATCTTTCTGCGAAAGGTTTGACCAGCTTGTCATGCGAGACTGCAGGCGCTCTTGATCTTGCGAACTCATCTTAGGATAAATATTGGCAACCTGAATCCATTTTTTGCGGCTTTCAGGCAGCATGTAATCCCAATCACTTTCCAGCGGCGCGAGGATTTGTTGTTGTGATGGCTTTAAACCTTCCCACGTGCCATCTGATTTTTTTTCAGGAATAGCGGTAGCTTTTCCATGGGCGGTGCCGGATGCTCCTTGTGCTAGCGCAGGACTAGCTTGAGTGGCCCAGAAAAAAGCCACTAGCACTAGGCTGCAAATTTTATGCGTTCTAGTTGTCAGTGACATCAAGTAGGTCGAGATTATTTGCTTTGAACGGGATCGGATGCACTAGCAGATTCGGAGAGAGGACCGTTTTTAAGAAAGGCCATGAATCCGCTGTCTGCATAGGCATCAGGAGGCACATCATCAGACAAAAGGGCGGCGTCCACTTCAGCGATGTCATTGATTCGAGAGTCATCTTGCCACTGTGCGATGCCGATAAGGCCAAAAACGAGAACCACTAGAGGGGTAATCCAGCCAACGGTATCCCATAGACCATTGGATCCAGAGGTCCAACTCCGTGATGTACCGGCCAAAACATGCTTCTGAAGACGTACTTTTTCAGGTTTTCTGACAGAAAGGGCTTTCATGCGAGCCGCATAAAGCCGATCCTTTATATTTAGAGGAATGGTTTGAGTACCTTGACGGAGTAGGGCGGCGCTAGCCTGGCCAAATTGGTCGGCTTGGGACTGGGTCAAGTGATCATCAAAGTGTTTCACAGCGTAATTCCTTTTAATTTCAATGCTTTAGCTAAGGATTGGGTGGCTCTAGAACAGTGGGTTTTGACGCTACCTTCACTACAACTCATTGCTTTGGCCGTCTCAGTAATGCTTAGCTCATCCCAATAACGCATCAGGAAGGCTTCTCGTTGACGTACGGGTAATTTAGATATTTCTGACTCCAAAGCCTGTAAAAGCTGACTTTTTTCTAGCTTTTGAGCCCCATCTTGGTGAATTTCACTATCATCGGGGGCTGAAAGAGACTCTAAAGGGTCAAAATCATCGCCTTCATCGGTCTTTTTGCCCATATTTGAAAACAGGGTGACCCAGGTATTTCGAACCTTTTGTCGTCTAAACCAATCATGAATGCGGTTTTGCAGAATTCTGGTGAATACCAGTGGTAGCTCACCGGCAGGTCTATCCCCATATTTTTCAGCCAATTTAATCATGGCGTCTTGAACAATATCCATCGCAGCATCGTCATCACGCACAGCATAGACCGCTTGCTTGAAGGCACGCTGCTCGACGCTACTCAGAAAGTCAGATAGTTCTTGGGCTGATGCCATGCAATGGATTAGACCTGAATCTGTAAGAATTGAGCTATTTTAGGGGATTGCTATAGAATATAGGGCTTACTACCTAGAATCTCATTCATGAAGTGGTTTTTTCCGGTAGCAGCGCCGTTCGAACTCAGGCCAAAAGCAGGAGATAGAGCAGACCAAACAATTTTTTGCCGAAAATTGCAAAGGACGAAAGAAAATGAATACAAGCAGCGCCGAATTTTTAGCTACTAAAGCTAACAAAGACACAGCAAATACAAATCTCGTAGAAGCTCCTCCAGAA